>NZ_JBVVQD010000001.1:467490-698973 GCF_055811755.1 Mesorhizobium sp. WSM4840 | reverse complement strand
TGGCCGCCAAACCGTCGAACAAAGGGATGGCCGCCTTGAAAAGGCCCCTTGACAGCGAAAGCCCCATACAAGGTGGCTCGGCGAAGCCGAGACGGAGAGGGGGAATCGCGCACTACGAAAGCCCCCTCTCCGGCCGCTTCGCGGCCACCTCTCCCCCGTTTCGCGTGGGCGAAGAACCAGGTCTTGAGAGGCTGGAGGGACGGCACCCGCGTTCACGCCTCGAGCCAAACCTTGTCGAAATGCTGCTCCAGCGACTGGTGCTGCTCGCAGCCATGCACGCCCTTGCGGAACGTCCGATAAACCGAGCGCCAGTAGGGCTGGATGATGATGCCGGAGTCGCGCAGGTTCTGCTCGATCTTGGCCATGATCTCGCGGCGCTCGCCGGCGTCGGGTGTGGCCAGCGCCTTGTCGAGCAAGGCGTCGAACTCTGGATTGGCGTAGGCGGTCTCGTTCCAGGCGGCGCCGGATCTGTAGGCCAGGGCCAGCACCTGGACGCCCAGCGGCCGGCCGAGCCACTCGGTGCAGGAGAAGGGATATTTGCTCCAGTCGTTCCAGAACGTCGCCGCCGGCAGCACGGTTCGTTTGACCTTCAGCCCGGCGTCGCGCATCTGCGCGGCGATGGCGTCGCCGGTGTTCTTCTGCCAGTCGACATCGACGGAGATGAGGTCGTATTCGTGGTCGGATTTGCCGGCCTCGGCAAGCAGCGCCTTGGCTTGATCGATATTGCGGACGGCCGGGCCAATATCGGCGTATTCGGCGTGCATCGGGCCGACATGGTGGTTCTCGGCCGGCTTGCCGCGGTCGTCCATGCCGATCTTCAGGATTGCGGCGTTGTCGACGGCGAGCTGGGCGGCGCGCCGCACCCTGATGTCGTCATAGGGCGGATTGCCGACGTTGAAACGCGCGACGATGGTCGAGCCGGTGGCAAGCTCCGAATTGCTTAGCTCCATGGCATCGGTTTGCGAAACCGTATCGGCGGCGGTTTCGTGGTTGGTGTCGATCTCGCCCGATTCAAATGCCGAAAACATCGCATTGGGATCGGAGCCGTAGTCGACCCATTGGATGCCGTCGAGCCAGAAGTCGCCTTTCCACCACGGCTTGTCCTTGCGGCGGACCTCGGCGCCGACTTCGGCGTCCCATGCCACCAGCTCGCAAGGTCCTGTGGTGATCGCCAGCGCCTTCAGCGGATCGCCGTCGCCATCGTAGCTGCGATGCATGATCAGCGCCGGATAGTCGGTCATGCCGGCAATCAGCGAAACGTCGGGCTTCGGCAAATTGAGCCGGACGGTAAAGTCGTCGACACGCTCGATGCCGCCGTCGACCGGTTTCTTGGTGGCGGCGTCGACCAGCGCGCCCATGCGCTCGGCGACCGAATTGCCGGCAACGCTTGCATCGCACCAGCGCATCAGGTTGTGGACGACGTCGTCGGCGTTGAAAGTGTCGCCGTTCGACCAGGTGATGCCCTTGCGGACGTGCAGCGTGAGCACGCGAGCGTCATCACTGGTCTCCCAGCTCTCAAGCAGCCACGGCTCGAAGGTGAAATCGCGGTTCCAGCGCACCAGATATTCGTTGCACTGGCGGGCGACGTTGGACATTTCGACGCCGTCGAAGGTGCGCGGGTCCTTCCAGCCCTTGACGTTCATGGCGACGCGCAAGACGCCGCCGCGCTTCGGCTCCTGCGCCCTGGCCGGGGAGGGCGCAAGGCCGCCAAGCGCCAGCGCGCCGGCGGCGCTGACGCCAAGTGCTGCCATGGTGGCGAGATATTCGCGCCGGTTCATGCCGCCCTTCTTGAAGCCGTCGGCGACGGGCTCGGCCTGCGGATGCAACGCTCTGTTGGTCAACATGAATTTCATCGTCGAATCCTCCCTGCCGGCGCCCGGTCGACCGCGTCGCGGGGGCGGATGCGGCCGCCGGGCGCCTTTGTCCATGGGCAATGATAGTGTGGGATTTAGCGGGAAAGTGTTCGGGTTTCCGCAGCTGTTGTGCGCTGTTCCGCAGAGGTGACGAGTGGGGTGCTTGTAAGGCCCCCTCATCCGGCCGCTTCGCGGCCACCTTCTCTCCCCGGCGGGGAGAAGAGGCTGGCACCGGCGTGGGCGATCTCTTCTCCCCTCGGGGAGAAGGTGGCCGCGAAGCGGCCGGATGAGGGGGCCTTCGCGGGTTCCCTACAACCAGTCGCCCTTGCCGAGCGTGGCGATGGCGGCGACGATGCGGGTGAACGCTTCGCCGGCCCGCGGCACGGTTTTGCGGGCGCGCAGGAAACTGTGCACGAGACGCTGCTCCTCGTACCACCAGGCGCGGCCGCCGGCGGCAAGGATGCGGTCGCGATAGGCCTCGCCGTCCGATGACAGCGGATCGCATTGCGCTGTGACGATGACCGTCGGCGGCAGGCCGGAGAAGTCGCTGTCGTGCAGCGGCAGGAAGGTCGGGTCGTCCGGCGACTGTGCCTTGCCGGAGCGGACCTGGCGATAGAATTCGATGTCGCTGAGGGTGAGCAGCGGCGCCTCGGCGTGCTCAACATAGGAGCCGGCGCTCTCGTCACCGCCCAGCTCGGGGTAGACCAGCACCTGGCCAATTGCGCGGCGAGGATGGCGGCGCGCCGCGTGCGCGACCGCGGCGGCAAGATTGCCGCCGGCGCTCTCGCCGCACAGCACAACCGGCAGCCCGCTTGTCGCCGCCCATTCGAACACCGCCAGCGCATCGTCGAAGGCGGCCGGATGCAGATGTTCGGGCGCCAGCCGGTAGTCGGCGGATAAGACCGCAAAGCCGGTGCCGGCGCAGATCTCGGCGCAGATGTCGTCATGGCTGTCGAGGCCGCCAAGCACAAAGCCGCCGCCGTGATAATAGACGACCAGCGCCTGCGGCGCCTTGCCCGCCAGCTGGTAGCGCCTGATCGGGATCGCGTGGCCGCCGGCAACAACCGTGCCGTCGCTGGCTTCAACGCCTGCGGGAGTGCCCGCGTGAAACGCCCGGCACATCGCGTCGTAGACCGACCGCTGCTTGTCGACCGGCAGGTCGATTTCGGGCGGATACCATGCGTTGACCCGGTCGATATAGGCCCACAGCGCCGGATCGAGCAGCGTCGCGTATTTTTCCCGTTTTGCTTTTTCGGTTTTTTCGGCGCCGCTGACCATCGCCATCCGGTCCCACCTGGAAGCATCAGAGCTCGTCGTAGAGCCGGGCCGCATTTTCATAGGTGAAGCGCAAAGGCACGGAACCTTGGACCTGCCATGCATCGACCGTCTCGCCTGCCATCAGCCGGCAGGCGCCGTCGGTGGTGGTCACGGCGCCGCCATAGAGCCGGTTGGCAAGGTTGAGGATTGCGGTCTGGTGCATTGCCGTGCTGCCGCTGCCGCAGGCATCCTTGACCAGCAGCACCCGAAAGCCTGATGACACCGCATCCCTAACGGTGGCGTCGATGCAGGCCTCGGTCCACACGCCGGCAACGACCAGCCACTCGATCCCTTCGGCCTTGAGCCGCCCCGCGGCGGGGCCTGCACCGAAGGCGCTGGCCTCGGTCTTGACCAGCATCATCTCGCCGGCGACCGGCGCCACTTCCGGACAGATCGCCGTCAGCGGATCGTCCTTGTCGGAGAAGGCCGACCTGCCATTCGCATCGACCGGATGGAACCGCCGCGCCTCCCTGGTGAGATCGACGATATAGGCCGAATGGTAGAGCAGCACATCGTTGACCCGCGCCGCCGCCTGCAGGCGCTGGACGTTGGCCAGAATGTCGGCAAAACCCTCGACCAGATAACGCTTGTCCTGCCGATGCTCCTCCTGGAGGTCGACGAACACCGCGGCCACCGTGCCGCGTTTGATCGAGACCGGGCTCTTCATTCGGATACCTGAACTTCGTCATTCCAGGGCGAATCAGCCGCGAAGCGGCGTCGCGAAGACCCTGGAATCCATGCCGTTACCTCTAGTGAAGAATGCAGCGGAACAGAGTTCTGCACCGTCTCGAAGCCTAGATGTAACGGCATGGATCCTAGGGTCTGCGCCGCGTCGCTGCGCTCCTTGCTCCGCCCTAGGATGACGAAAGCATGAGCGCTGCGGTTAGTCCCGAAGATTTGCGATACCGCACCGCGACCAGTGGTGGATGCTGGGATCAAACCTGTTTCTCCAGAAAATCGTCCTCATAGGGAAAGCGCGACAGAAGTTCGGTGCCGGTCTCGGTGACCAGGATCTCGTCCTCGAGCTTGACACCCTCGCGTCCGCCTTTCTCGCCAATATAGCTTTCGACGCTCACCACCATGCCGGGTACGACAAAACCGTCGCGGCCATAGGTCTCGTAGTCCATGGCGTGCGCGATGAACGGCGTCTCGCCATGCATGCCGACGCCGTGCATGACAGACGTATAGCGCTGGTCGACGAAGCGATCCGGGATATTCCAGGCCTTTTCGGCAATCTCGCGAAACGCCATGCCCGGCCTGACGATCGAGATGTTGTGCTGAACCTGATCGTGGGCCATGCGGTAGAGCGACTTCTGATAATCCGTCGGCTTGCCCGGCCCGCAGCGGAACGTGCGCGAGAAGTCCGAATAATAGCCGTAGCAGCCGATCGTATCGGTATCCAGCGCCAAAAGTTCGCCCGGCCTGATCTTGCGGCCGCTGGCCTCTTTGAACCATGGGTTGGTGCGCTGGCCCGAGGTCAGCAGGCGGGTTTCGATGAACTCGCCGCCTTGCCGGATCACCTCGTGATACATGATGGCGAACAGATCGTTTTCGGAAACGCCGGGCTTGATTGACTCGCGCACCGCATAGACGGCGGCCTCGGCGCCGGCCATCGACACCTGCAGGCATTTTATTTCCTCCGGCGTCTTCACTGCCCGCACGGCCAAGATTTCACCTTGGCAATCCCGGACCTCGCAGCCGCGCTTTTCCAGCGCCAGCGCCTGCAGATGGCCGCAGCGGTCGAGGCCGAGCTTCATCGAGCCGCCGCCATGCGCCTTGAGCAGTTCGGCGATCTCGTCGGCGAAGGGACCCGCGGTTTCGTCGTCGCGGCCCGAAACGGAAGACCAGACCAGCTTGGACGGACGCGCCTCGTCGATCGTGTCGAGCACCATCGAGACATGGTAGCTCTGCGGATACTCGAACAGCACGATCGGCCCTTCGGTGGGGATGAAGAAATAGCGTGTCGAGTTGCGCAGAAAATAGCCGAACATGTTGCGCGAGCCGGTGGCATAGCGCTGGTTGTAGGGATCGAATAGCACGACGGCGCCATAACCGGCCTCGCGCATCCAGGCGCGCAGCTTGGCTAGCCGCCCCTTGCGCAGCGCGTCCGCATCGATGAAGGACGGCTCGGTGTCTGACAGCCACATGCCGCCTGCCGGATCGGACGCCGCCGGGTGGCGCATGCGGTCTTTGAAATCCACGTCCTCGGTGCTGTCGGGGTCAAAAACGACGATGCTCATGGGCGCCTCCTGGAAGCATGTCGCCCAAAAGCCTGCCCTGGGCTCGACCCGCGGATGCGCAGCGGTTTGGGATCACGACATGCATAAACAAGCCCTGAACATAGCCGCGCGTCGGGAAAGGCTTGTGCGGGATGCCGCAAATGTCGTGCAGAATACCGCAGCTGCTTGGGATCTCATCTAACCTGGCGGCAAGCAGGCAGCATCATGGCGAGCGCAGGAACAGATTGCTCGGAAGTCGGGGGAGGAGTATTCTTTGTTTGCCGGCGCCATGCCGCAAAAACCTCCGAACGAAAACTGACTGACTTCAAACATCGCGTCGGGCGCGGCACCTGAATTGTACAGGCAGCCTCGGCGTGAATTCCGGTTGCTTGGTGCAATTCGATGGATCGGGAACAGCAGCATGTTCGCCGCTGCAAATAGTGGGTGGGGATAATCAATGATTTGAACAGAAAACTGTCACTTCAGGGAGGAAATCATGCAGGATACAGCCACCGAAGCCTTTGCCGGGACCATGCGCGGTCCAGTCATAGGCCGAAAAGACCCCGACTATAATGAGGTGCGGAGCCTCTACAACGGCATGATCGACAAATATCCACAGTTGATCGCGCGGTGCGTGGACGCCGCCGACGTTGCCACGGCGGTAAAATTCGCGCGCGAGAACGATCTCCGTGTCGCCATCCGCGGCGGGGGTCACAACGGACCCGGTCTCGGCAGCGTCGACGACGGCCTGATGATCGACATGTCGATGATGAAGGGCGTGCGTGTCGATCCGGCTGAGCGCACCGTTCGCGTTGGCCCGGGTTGCACCCAGGGCGATGTCGACCACGCGACACATGTCTACGGGCTGGCGGTGCCCGCCGGCATCGTTTCCACCACCGGGATAGCCGGCCTTACATTGGGCGGCGGCACGGGCTACCTGACCCGCAAACATGGCCTGACCATCGACAATTTGCTCGAAGCCGATGTCGTGCTCGCCGACGGCAGCATCATCACCGCCAATGCGACCGAGAACGCTGACCTTTACTGGGCCCTGCGCGGCGGCGGCGGCAATTTCGGCATTGTGACGAGCTTCCTGTTCCAGGCTCATCCCGTGAGCATGGTTTATGCCGGTCCGATCTTCTGGGATCTCGAAGATGCCGCGCCCGTCATGCGCGCCTACCGGGATTTCCTGCCCGATGCGCCGGAGGAACTCGGGAGTTTCGTCGGACTGAAAACCGTTCCGCCGGTGGACCCTTTCCCAGCGGAACACCAGGGCAAACGCGCCTGCGCCATCATCTCCTGCTACAATGGACCCGCGGAAAAGGGCGAGGCGCTCATGGGCGAGTTGCTTGGCCGGCTGCCGGCGCCGCTCTTCAACTGGATGGGCGCCATGCCATTCCCGGCATTGCAGTCGATGTTCGACCCATTTTTCCCAAAGGGCCTGCAATGGTATTGGCGCGGTGACTTCGTCAAGGAACTGACGGACGAGGCGATCGACGTCCATATCGCGCAGGCGAGGAAGCTGCCGAGCGCGCTCTCGCTCATGCACCTCTATCCGATCGACGGTGCGGTGCGGCGTGCGGGCAGGAACGACACAGCCTGGAACACCCGTGACGCGACATGGTCGATGGTCATTGCCGGCATCGATGCCAACCCGCAAAAGGCAGGTGAGATCACGCGCTGGACCAAGGGCTATTGGGAAGCCATCCACCCCTATTCGGACAGGGGCGGATATGTGAACTTCATGATGGATGACGAGGACAAAAGCCGGCTTAAGGCCACCTATGGCGATAATTACGACCGCCTCGTTTCCCTGAAAGGCAAATACGACCCGACCAATTTCTTCCGGGTCAACCAGAACATCAGGCCGAGCTGACACCTGAAGCGCGTCGCGTTTGAACGGATTTGATGCGACGCGCTTTAAGTTCTTGTTTTTATGCATGTCTCTATCGCAAAACCGCGGCGCACTTTTGCGGACACGCATTAGCGTCGCGGGAGGTCGCAGGCATGGCGTGGCACGGGCGGAAGGTCAACGTCCTCCCGTGTCGGGCGCTGGCCGCAACTAATGCCTGCGCGCCACCTTCGGCGCGTGGCCATGCTCCTCCCTGAACGCCCGCGCAAAGCTCGACATCGAAGCAAAACCGCAGGCGAGCGCCACGTCGCGCACCATCAGCGTCGAATGCGCCAGGAGATCGGCGGCGCGCTTCAGCCGCAGGCGGCGGTAATAGCCGTTGGGCGAGATGCTGAGCTCGGAGCGGAAGTTTCGTTCGAGCTTGTCGGAGGAGACGCCGAGCTTTTCCGCCAGATCCGCCATGCCGAGCCGCTCCTCGACCGCATCCTCCATGATGGCGATGGCCGACAGCACCAGCTCGTTCTGGACGCCGGTGCGTAACCGCAGCGGCATCAGCTTGCGGTCGACACTGGAGCGCAGCGGGCTGTGCACGAACCACTCGGCGACGCCGGCCGCGAGTTCGGCGCCAAAATCGTTGGTGATGATCTCCAGCATCATGTCGAGGCTGCCGACGCCGCCGGCCGAAGTGAAGCGCTTGCGGTCGATGACGTAGAGATCGCGCCTCAGCTCGATATCGGGAAATGCTTCGGTGAAGGCGGCTTGGCTGGTCCAGTGCAAGGTGCAGGCATGGCCGTCGAGCAGGCCGGCCCGCGCCAGGAAGAAGGCGGCGTCCGCCACCGCGCCGATATGGGCGCCGCCGCGCAGGCTCCTGCGTATCCAGCTCACGGCATCGTCGGCGACAAGATGATCGGCATCACCGCCCGAACAGACGACGATGCAGTCGACCTTCGGCGCATCGCCGGCAAAAAAGCCGGGCTGGATAACGACGCCGTTCGAGGCCTCGACCGGTCCCTTGGCGGCGCCGACGATGATCCAGCGGTAGCAGTCCCGCTTCGCCAGCACGTTGGCCGCGCGCAGCGGCTCAATGACCGAACTGAACGCCATCATCGGAAAGCCGGAGAAGACCAGCACCGCGAAGGTGAGGGGGCCTTCGGTTGCCGGTGGTTGGTGGCGCTCGCGAATGGTCATGCTTCAATCGTGCCTGTCGGCAATTGCAGGAAAGACCACAATTCCGCCGGATGCCACTCAGGTCAACGGGCGGTGGTGGGTCAGTTTGAAATTGTCACCGCGCCTAGGCGTTGTCGCCTATCGGGCCGAACTCCTAAATGCTTGCCGAAGCATTGGAGATAGTGGCGGGCGCTCTGCGCGTCCCATACAAACAGCAGGTTTAGGTAGCTACAATTAGCTTCTTGACCTGTTCACGGTCTTCCGGCGACCATTGCTTCGGGTCTTCCCCATGAGCGATCGCGCCGTGAAGTTCGACATGCTTCATCACTTCCGCCTCGGTCTCTGCCGTGAACGTCGCTGGACAGGCCTCGTTTCCCGGATAGTTCCTGCAACGATACGAGTAAGCCATGACTTTCCCTCCCAGGTTGCCCGATAGCAAAGCGAGGGTACGTCGCCTTTGTCAATTCACAGTTGGATGCGCCGGTCAGCCGGGAAATTTCAAACTGACGCCCCTATCCAACAGGGCACGGACCCCCTCAACCCGCCAGCGCCTGATCCAAATCCGCAATCAGATCGTCGCCATCCTCGATTCCGGCCGACAACCGCACCAGCGAATCGGAAATCCCAATCTCAGCCCGCTTTTTCGCCGGGATCGAGCCGTGTGTCATCAGCGCCGGGTGCTCGATCAGGCTTTCGACGCCGCCGAGGCTTTCGGCCAGGGTGAACAGTTGCGTATGTTCGAGGCCTCGACCGGCCCCTCGGCGGCGCCGACGATGATCCAGCGATAGCAGTCCCGCTTGGCCAGGACGTTGGCCGCACGCAGCGGCTCGATGACCGAACTGAACGCCATCATCGGAAAACCGGGGAAGACCAGCACCGCGAAGGTCAGCGGGGCGTCTGTAGGCTTTGGTGGGTCGCGCGGGTTCATGGGGCAGCGGTGCTCGTCGACAATTGCACGAAGCACAATTCTGCCGGACGCGCGTCAGGTCAACTGGTAGTCGGTGCTGATCCGCAAGGCTCGTTGCAAAAGCAAGGCGTCGATGCGCGGATATCGAGCCCACGAGCGGTAATGCGCTACAGCCCCGAGATATCAGGCTTTCCCTGGACGACGAAAGCTTCGAGCATCGCCCAGCAATTGTCGCGCAGGTAGGTTTCGGTCCCGGCGAGCCTGTCGCGCCATTTCGGCAGAAGCCCATCATGCATCTGGGAGACCAGGATCTGCTCATAATCCTGATGGAGGTCCCAGGCCGTTCTTCCGGCGAGCCTCGGCGGATGCTGCGTTAGGAAGGCGGGGAAAGATAGGCTCGCATAGGCCAGTTCCGCCGCGTTGACGAGGTCCTTTACCAGTTCGGCCTGCGTCTCGACATCCTGGCGGTTGCCGGGACGGTCGATGTGGCCGGCGACAAGCGTTTCGAAATCGTAGGCAAGAACTTTGCGATGCGCCTCGACAAAGCCCGGAATGTCGATGGCAATGCCGAGATTCTTATAGGGCATCCAGCCGGGATAGACGACGTCGATGAACATGAGGGTCTTTTGGCGAGGCGCGAAGATAAAGATGTTGTCGATCGAATGGTTGATGCCCCCATACGCCAGTTCGAGGCGCTGGTTTCCCTGTTCGAGCGTGTAGGCCGTGTCGAAGGTTACGGTTGGGGCCGGACGTCGCGGGTCTTTCCGCGAAGCGAGCAGTTCGGCCGTCCGGGCGTTGGCGACGATCGTGACGTCCTTTGCGAACAGATGCGCACCGGCAATATGGTCGACATGTTCGTGACTGTAGACCAGATGCGTCACCGGCTTGTCTGTGACTTCAGCAATGGCCTTGAAGTAATTCTCCCCAAGCGTGGGTGGCGCATCGCAGGCAACCACCCCGGCCGACGAGACCATGAACATTGTGCTGTACGCACCGTCCGTAACCCAATAGAGCCCGTCGCCAATCTGCTGGACGAGGTAGCCCTTGCCAGGATCGACCAGAGGGCCCGTGCCGGACGCCGCGATGGTGCCGCCGGCCGCGAGCGCCGGATGAAGTCCACATCCGCAAAACCCGGCCTGCGCGACCGTGGCTGCGGCCACACATTGCAGGAAGTGGCGGCGGCCTCGATCGGTGCCGCCTTTGCTCGGTGCGCCGCGACCCGGCAAGTCCTCAGCTTCGGCTATTTCGGACATGCGGCTCCGCTCGTCATCCAGCTTTCGGCATCCTTCGTGAATTCCTCATAGGGGACGGGCGGGGTCGTTCGTGCCTTCCCGGTCCGGTCGACGCCTGGCGACCAGGCCCATCTGACGAGGGCCGATCTGAGATGATCGATGACCTGGCCGCCATTGCGGTTTCCGTTGTGTTGTGGATCCTTCAGGTGTTCGCAAAGCTCATGTTGGGAAAGGCCGTCCCAACCCATGGTGAGGGGCGCGAGCCGCCACTCGTCGTTGGCGCCGGGAACGCCGCTGGCTGCGTTGTTCGATCGTCCGTGACAGGTGGAACAGGGCAGGCCGGCCGCACCGTCATCCGCGGGTCCACGCTTTACATGGAACATGTGTCGATGCCGGTCGTCGCCCTGGCGCGGAAAGTCCGTCAGGGTGTGGCAATTCTGACAGCGAGGGCTGGCCATGACGCGGGCAATCGTGTCGAAGGCGTCGGCCGACGACGTGCTGTCGCCCTTCGTTTGCGACCACAGCGGCGGCACGAAGGCCAAGGCTGCCATCACGCCGAGCGTCACGCCGGCGAGTGCTCGCGACTGAAGCGGACGGCCAATCATCACGCACCGCGCACGGCGCGATGCACCGCGGCGCGGATGCGGGCATAGGTGCCGCAGCGGCACAGATTGGTGATTGCCGCATCGATGTCGTCATCGGTTGGATGCGGCCTATCTTTAAGCAGCGCGGCGGCGGCCATGATCATGCCGGATTGACAATAGCCGCATTGTGGAACCTGTTCCGCAATCCAGGCCTGCTGCAAGGGATGCGCGCGATCGTCCGATAGCCCCTCAATCGTTGTAACCTGCTTGTCTTCCGCGTCAGCGAGCGAAAAGGAACAGGAGCGTACTGGCTGGCCATCGACGTGCACTGTACAGGCGCCGCAGGCAGCGATGCCGCAGCCGAATTTGGTGCCGGTCAGCCCGAGGTGGTCGCGCAAGGCCCATAGCAGCGGCATGTCCGGATCGGCGTCGACCGTGACCGCACTCCCATTGACTGAAAATCTCGTCATTGTATGGCTCCCGTCAGACCAACTGATAGCCGCTGCGCGAAATCGGCAGGGTCCGGATGCGCTCGCCAGTCGCGGCGAACACGGCATTGCCGAAAGCGGCCTGCGTCGGCACCGGACCAATCTCGCCGACGCCGGTCGGCTTGCCGCCGCTCTCGACGAATTGTGTCGTGATGACAGGGGTTTCCGACAGGTGCAGCGGATCGAATTGGTCGAAGTTCGTCTGCTCGATCTCACCGTCCGCGAAGGTGACTTCCGTGCGCAGTCCGGAAAGGCCCCAGACCACGCCGCCTTCGATGTTGGACGTGGCAATGCCCGGGTCGAGCGTCTGGCCGACATCGACGGCGCTCCAGACATGGTGACACTTGATGTCCCTGTCCTTGACGGAGATTTCGACGACTTGCGCGATATAGCCGCCGAACGCATTGGCGAGCGCCAGGCCGCGGAACCGTCCGGCCGGCAGAGCATTCGACCAGCCGCACAATGTGCCGACAGCTTTCAGCACCGCGACCGCACGAGGGTCGGAAGCGGCAAGCTTCAGCCGATAGGAAAGCGGGTCGTCCTTGGCGCGGTGCGCCAATTCGTCGACAACACTTTCCAGGACAAAGTTGTTCGGCCCGTGGCCGGTTGTGCGCCAAACGGAAACGGCAATCGGCGTGTCGACGCGATGCTGCTCGACGGCGTAGTTTTGAATGGCATAAGGCGTCTTTGTCAGACCTTCGACCGCCATGCTGTCATAGGCTGCCGGCGGCATGATCGGCCGCGCCCAGTCGCCCTCTGCCTTGATGGCGCCGCGCGGGAAAATGTAGAGCATGTGGGAAGGCGAGACGACACGATGCGTCATGGCCACCGGCAGGCCGTCATTGCCGAGAGACGCCTTCACCGCATGAAGCATTGGCGGGCGGTAGGCGTCGTAGCGAAAATCTTCTTCCCGGCTCCAGATGACCTTGACAGGGCGGCCAGCGGCCTTTGCAACGATGATAGCGATCTTGGCGAAATCCGCGAGCAGCCGCCGGCCGAAGCCGCCACCGAGCAACGTCCTATGGATAATGATCTGGTCGTCCGCGAGGCCCGTCACCTGCCTGGCGACGGCATGGGTGATCTCGACGCCCTGTGTCGGAATCCATAACTCGCACCGGTCCTGCGTCACATGGGCCGTGCAGTTCATCGGCTCCATTGTCGCATGCGCCTGGGCGGGAATTTCGAATGTGACCTCCAGCACGTCGTTCGCAGCCGCAAGAGCGGCAGAGGTATCACCCGCTTTGACCATTGTGTCGAACGGGGCGGATTTCAGCAGCGCGACATATTCGGCCTTCTGGCCATCGGTTGAATATCCGGCGAGCGGACCAGGCGTGAATGAAAGATTGGCCCGATCGAGAGCCTGCTTCGCCGTCCAGTAGTCATTGGCAACGACGGCGAGGCCGGATGGAATTTCGACGACGGCAAGCACGCCACGTTCGGCCTTGATCGCCGCTGCATCGAATGCCGCGAGCGATCCTCCTTGCGAAGGGGCCCGGCGGATGGCGGCCACCACCATGCCAGGCACTTTCACATCGATGCCGAAGATGGCTGATCCATCGACCTTCGGGGGTATGTCGACGCGCGGCTGCGGCTTGCCGATCAGGTCCGAGCTGCTTGCCGGCTTGATCTGGGGATCTTTCGGGACCTCAAGCCTCGCCGCGTCCGCAGCAACCGAGCCAAAGGTCAGCATCCGGCCTGTCGGATCATGGTGGATGCGGCCCTTGTCGACGCGAAGACTGGCGGCCGCAACATCCAGACGCCCCGCGGCTGCCTCGACGAGCATCTCGCGCGCGGCAGCGCCGACGGTCCGCATGATCGGGAAGAAGGTCGAGATCGATTCACTGTTGCCGGTGAACATCCACTGATATTGCGGATGCCGGTATGCGGGATCGAAATCGGACCATTCCAGCCTGACCCGCGACCAGTCGGCGCCGAGCTCGTCCGCGAGCGCCAGGGGAAGGGTGGTTTGGATGCCCTGTCCCATTTCCGACTGGGACAGCACTATCGTCACTTGATCGTCCGGATCGATGCGCAGCCAGGCATTCACGAATTTGTCCGGGGATGCGGCCTGCGCTTTCACGGTCAAGTTCGCCGATAAGACTAGCGCGCCGGCCATGCCCAGGAACTGCCTTCGATCCAGTGATCCGGGCTTTGTCGCAACTGGGGTGCGCATCATGTTCAGCAATTCCCTTCCAAGCTCCACAGGCCATGGCAGTACCGGCGTCTAGCCATCGATCATAGGATTTGCCATTATTTGATCAACTGAAATCTCTAGATATGCGATATGAATGAAGTTGATATCGCTGAAACAGGTGATCGCGTGGCGAAGAGGAGATGCAGTTGATGCGCAAAGCCAATACCGATCAGCTGAAGCTGCGCCGGCTGGACTTCACCATGCTAGCAATCTTCCGCGATCTCGTACGGCTGCAGAAAACCACGCTTGTCGCGGCAGCGCTGGGCGTAAGTCAGTCCGCCGTCAGCCATGCGCTCGCGCGGCTGCGGGAGCTGTTCGACGATCCCCTATTCATCAGGCGTCCGAACGGGCTGGAGCCGACGCCTCGCGCCTCACAGCTTCTTCCGCAGATTGAAATCATTCTTCGGCTTGCCCACGCGGCGCTCGACGTTCCCACGCATTTCGAACCTGAAACATCATCGCGCACCTTCAGGCTCGCGGGCAACGACCTGGTCGGCGCCGTGATTGCCCCTCCGCTGATAGGGATGCTGCGCGCCGAAGCACCTGGATGCCGGGTCGCGTTTCAATTCGCTGTCGGAGCCGAAAGCCTGAACGCCCTGCGCACGAACGAAATGGAGATGGCGATTGGGCGCTTCTGGGATTTGCCGGATGAATTCCAGGCGATGCCGGTCTTCGAGGAGGACTTTGTCGTCGTGGTCAGGAAAGACCATCCCGTTGCGCACGGTCCGATATCGCTCGACCACTACCTGGCACTCGATCACGTGCTTGTCTCATTCAGAGGCGGCTTTCATGGCATGGTCGATCAGGCTTTGAAAAAGCGCCGGCTCCGGCGGCGGGTCGTCGCGAGCGTTCCAATGTTCATGACCGCCATGGGCGTTGTCGCGAATAGCGATCTCTCGTCAACGGTTCCGGCCAGACTCGCCGCCAAATACGCCAATCAATTCGGGCTTGCGGTGCTTGAACCGCCGCTCGCCGTCGATCCCTTCACGTTCACCCTCGTGCGGCATGTAAGATCGGCATCAGATATTGGCCTGGATTGGTTGTCGGAAAAGATAATCGAGTGCGCCGGCTTGCCGCGGACCGGCAGCACAATCAGGCAAGGCAAAGCGAATGGCGCCGACAGTGATAAACCCGATCAATGACAGGCGCCGGCGAAGTTCAGTTGCTTGAAATGCGGCGCAGGTCAACGGACTAACCGCATGAACGCCCCTCAGCTCGCCAGCGCCTGATCCAGATCCGCAATCAGATCGTCACCATCCTCGATCCCGGCCGACAACCGCACCAGCGAATCGGAAATCCCAATCTCGGCCCGCTTCCCGGCCGGGATCGAGCCGTGTGTCATCAGCGCCGGGTGCTCGATCAGGCTTTCGACGCCGCCGAGGCTTTCGGCCAGCGTGAACAGTTGCGTGTGTTCGAGGAAGCGTTTTGTGCCGGCGAGGTCGCGGTCGAGCTCGACCGTGATCATGCCGCCGAAGGCGTGCATCTGCCGCCTGGCGATGGCGTGCTGCGGGTGGCTGGGGAGACCGGGATAGATGACGCGGCGGATGTCGGGACGGCTTTCCAGCCAGTGCGCGATCTTCTGGCCGTTCGACGAATGGCGCTCCATCCTGAGCGCCAGCGTCTTGAGGCCGCGCAGCGCGAGAAAGCTGTCGAACGGCCCGGAAATGGCGCCAATCGCGTTCTGCAGGAATTTCAGCCGGTCGGCCAGATCCTTGTTGTCGCCGACCACGGCGACGCCGCCGACCATGTCGGAATGGCCGTTGAGGTATTTCGTCGTCGAATGGACTGATATGTCGATGCCGACCTCCAGCGGCCGCTGCAGATAGGGGCTGCAAAAGGTGTTGTCGGCAACCGAGAGCACGCCTTCGCGCCGGGCCAGCGCGGCGACCGCTTCGAGATCGACGACGCGCAGCAGCGGGTTGGTCGGCGTCTCGACCCAGAGCATTTTGGTTTCCGGGCGGATCGCCGCCTCGACCGCGGCCAGATCGGTGAAGTCGATGAAGTCGACCTGCAAATTGGCCGAGCGCTTGCGCACCCGCTCCAGCAGCCGGAAGGTGCCGCCATAGATGTCGTCGGTGGCAACGACATGGGCGCCGGAATCGAGCAGTTCGAAAATGGTGGCGATCGCCGCCAGCCCCGAAGCGAAGGCGAAGGCGGCTGCGCCGCTTTCGAGATCGGCCACCGCGCGCTCGAAGGCGAAGCGGGTCGGATTCTGGCTGCGGGCGTATTCAAAACCCTTGTGCACGCCCGGGCTCTGCTGGCCATAGGTCGAGGTCGCATAGATCGGCACCATCACCGCGCCCGTCGTCGGGTCGTGGCTCTGGCCGCCATGGATCGTGCGCGTCGAGAAGGCCAGACGGTTCCTGCCCGATAGGGTTTCTCTTACGGTCATCGGGCGCGCCTCAGATGGTTGATCAGGTCGATGCGGGTTATCAAGCCGATGAACTCGTCGCCGTCGAAGACGATGGCGACTTCGTTGCGGTCGAACACCGGCAGCAGCGCGTCCAGCGTCTGGCTGGCCTGCAGCGTGTGCAAATTGGAGGTCATCGCGGTGCGGACCGGGGCCTTAAAACGGTCCCAGCGGCTGTCATAGGGGCCTTCGACGTGGGCGAGGATATCGCTTTCGTCGACGATGCCGACCAGCTTGCCGTCGTCCAGCACCGGCAGTTGCGAGACATCCGAACGGCGCATGCGGCCATAGGCGTTGAGCAGGCTTTCGTCCGGGCCGACAGACACGATGTCGCCGGTGCGTAGCGTGCGCATCACCAGATCGCGCAGATCGCCATGCTGCTCCTGCTCGGCCAACCCTTGCTCGGCCAGCCAGAAGTCGTCGAATACTTTCGACAGGTACTTGTTGCCGCTGTCGCAGACGAAGGTGACGACCCGTTTCGGCACGGTCTGCTCGCGGCAATAGCGAAGCGCGGTCGAAAGCAGCGTACCGGACGACGAGCCGGCGAGGATGCCTTCCCGCGAAAGCAGGTCGCGCACGGCCAGCATGCTCTGCTTGTCGGTGATGGAGTAGGCCTTCTTGACCAGAGACAGATCGGCATTGGGCGGGACGAAATCCTCGCCGATACCTTCCACGGTCCAGCTTCCGGCCTCTATCATCTTGCCGGTCTTGATCAAGGGCGCCAGCACCGAGCCGACCGGATCGGCGAGAATCATCTCGGTCTTCGGCGAGACCTTTGCGAAATAGCGGCCAAGCCCGGTCAGCGTGCCGCCGGAGCCGACGCCGACGACCACGGCATCGACGTCGCCATCGAGCTGTTGAAAGATTTCCGGACCGGTCGTGGTTTCATGGGCGAGCGGATTGGCCGGGTTGGCGAACTGGTTGGCATAGAAGGCGCCGGGCAGCTCGGCGGCGATCTTTTCGGCCATGTCCTGGTAATATTCCGCATGGCCCTTGCCGACGTCGGAACGGGTCATGCGGACTTCGGCGCCGAGGGCGCGCAGATGCTGGATCTTTTCGCGCGACATCTTGTCGGGCACGACGAGAATGATGCGGTAGCCCTTGGGGATGCCGACCTGGGCGAGGCCAAGACCGGTGTTGCCGGCGGTCGCCTCGACGATGGTGCCGCCGCGCTTCAGCTTGCCCTGCTTTTCGGCGGCGGCAATCATCGACAGCGCGATGCGGTCCTTGATCGAGCCGCCGGGGTTCTGGCTTTCAAGCTTGATGAACAGCCGGCACTTGCCGATGTCGAATTTGGTCAGCTCGACGACCGGCGTCTGCCCGATCAGGTCAAGAACTGATGCATAGGGCGGACGCAGGCGGGACATTGCCCTGTCTGAGGATGGGGCCTCGTCCGAATGGGCACTGCCCGAGGGGGAACTGTCGGGTGCGGCGATCTTATGCTTGCTCATATCAGATGCTCCATGGTCAAGCGACCGCCTTGGGCAGGCTGTCAGCCTATCTTCTTTTCCAGCCGTTTGCAGTCTGAAAGAAGATAGATCGTGCCAATCCATTGGCCAGACGGGGAATGGGATTCCGGCTTTCGCTGCCGGTGGTCCCAACCCAAATGCCTTCTGCCTGCAACGATCCTTCCCACCCCCCTCCGGCATCAACAGGTTCTGCCTCACCCCAGCAACCGCTTGCCCAGCCGCGCGCACTGGACGCGAATATCCGGAATGGCGTCGATCTCGAAGAAGGTGCCGCGCGTCAGTGGCCCGACCGCGAGAATCTTGGCCGATACGGTGCCGTCGCTGGCGATGACCTCGCAATTGTCTGATACGTCGAGGCCAAGGCGCAGCGGGTCCGGCCGCGCCAGCCCGCGATCGACCAGCGATCGCACCACGCTGTTCGTGGTGGTAGAGATATCCCTGGCGATGCCGGTGCAGTCGTAGATGCGGGCGACTTCGAACGTCTCGATGTTTTGCGTGTGGCGCGACTGGACCTGCACGCTGAAATCGTCACCCGCGGTGATTCCGACGACGCGCCCGGCGACCAGCCGGATGCAGCCCGATTGAACCGCCTCGGTGACGCGGCCATAGACTTCCGGCGCCATGCGATGGCGGTGGATATCCCACCACGCCTTGGTGTGCTCGACGAAGCGGCGCTTGGCCGAAGACGGCCAGTTCTGCCAGATCTTCTGGTTGAACGGCCTGAGACCGTCGACGACGTCGCGCCAGTCGATGCCGGCCTTCTGGTTTTCCCGGATCAGATCGCGGAACCAGCCGACAAAGTAGGAAAGCTGGGTGCCGAGCGGAATGTCGGCGACGTCGAGCTTGATCGGATTGCCCTTGCGATGCGGCGAAGGCAGCAGGCCGCGCCGCGACACCGCCACGATCTCACCGCGATGGCCGCGCTGTTCGAGCGACAGGAAGGTATCGACCATGCTCAAGCCGGTGCCCAGCACCAGGACTCGGGCTTCGGGGTCCAGCGCGGTGTCGGCCTCTGATCCCATCCTGATCGCGTGGCCCTGGCCGGCGCCCGGCTCCTCGTCATGCCCGGTCGCCAGCACGGCAAGATGGGCGACGACGCTGGTGCCGTTGGCCAGCGTCACCTCGACCCCGGACGCAGTCGGCGAGATCGACAGGCTCTCCTCACGGATCAGCCGAAGACGCCCGGTCTCGCGAGCCTCGAGCTCGTCCAGCAGCTCCTTCAGATAGCGGGCATAGACGCTGCGCGGCGCATAGACCGGCGCCTGCTCTGGAGTTGCCAGGCCGCGTTCAAGCAGCCAGCGCCAGAAATTGCCGGGGTCGTCGGCATAGGCGCTCATGCCGGCCGCGCTGACATTCAGCACATGCGCCGACAGCAGCGTGGAATAGGCGATGCCCTGTCCGAAATGCGGACGCTTTTCGATAAGCGTGACGCGGAGATCGGGATTGGGCGACTTCAGGAGATGCGCGGCAAGGACGACGCCGCTGGCGCCGCCGCCGACAATAATGATCGAATTCGGGACGATCGAATTTGCGCGGCCGGTCATGCGCGCACCAATTGCCTTAGGAGCCGTCGGTTCCGGCTCAGGCCTGGATTTTCAACGCAGCCGAAAGGTCGTCGTCGCCGGCGATATCGCGCATCTCGGCGAGGCTGCGCTGATCCAGCACCTCGGCGATCGCTTGCCGGACCTCCAGCATCAGATGTCGGACTTGGCATGTCGCCTCGTTGCAGTCTTCACAGCGCTGATATCGGGTGCGGCTGGCGCAGGGGATGGGGGCCAGTGGCCCGTCGAGCACGCGCACCACATGGCCGATCTTGATTTCATCCGCCGGCCGCGCCAGGCGATAGCCGCCCTCCTTGCCCTTGCGGCTCTGGACGAAGCCGGCGTTGCGCAGCTCGACCAGGATGGCATCGAGAAATTTCTTCGGAATGTTGTTTCCGGTGGCGATATCGCCAACGAAGGCGAGCTGTCCAACCGGCAGCCGCGCGAGATGGACGAGCGCCTTGAGGCCGTACTTGCCCTTTTTCGTGAGCATAGACCGAACGTTTCTCTGTTGTGCGATGGCGCAGGGCCACCGGTTGTGAAACGCCTGGCGTGCGTCTCCACCGCGTCCAAGCTTACATGACACATAAATTCTAGTGACATGATATACAAGCCGAGCACCGTTGATTTTGTTTCGTTTTTAAGCCCGCTGCCGCCATTTTGACGGACGTTTTGCGCCATTGAGGGCATAGAGGCAGCTGGGCAGTCAGCGCGTCGGCGTTGAAGGCCGATGCACCGCCGGCGATCGATATGGAGGCTGCCGTCGCTCATCGTCCTCTCCAATTTCTGCAATGTCGATAAGACTACTATACTTAACCGCGAATACAGGGATCAGTTTTCAAATCCTCGGCCATCCGCAGCATGGATTTGCCTGAGGAGGATGCAAAGCGAGAAATGCTTGTTTGCAGCCGGTTGCCCGAAACGCGGTGAAGGGTACCCGGCCTGATCAGCGATCCATTTCAATGTGAATGTCAGGCCAGTATCAATGTCAGGGGCGCGAACGGTTCGCCCACACCAATCCGCCCAGCCCGACCAGCGCGGTGACGATGCCGATATAGAGCCATTGCGACTGGCCGGTCATGAAGCTGCCTCCGACCAGGCCGACGCCCTGCAGCGACCAGAGCGCGCCGATGGCGAGCACGATCAACGCCAGCAGATTTTTGATCAATCTCATCGTCGGAATTTCCTTCCCAAGTCGATCCTCAATTCAGCCATGACCGCCGCGGCAAAGCGAAAGGAAGCGACCCGATCGTATTCGCTTCTGCTTGTATATCGACGTCGGATATCGGGACGAAGACCATCGGGATACGCGGCAACGCCGAATAACCCTCTGACAAAGTGTTTCCCACCGACTCCAAACGTGTACTGTAGTCATGGAACCGCCAGATGACTGCCGCATTTCATGCCACATTCGATCCGTAACGGCCGGGTTGTCAAACGGAGCCATTTGCCGCAGATGAAGAAACCAAACCAGACCGCGCTTGTCGCGGTGACGATCGCGGCTGGCCTGATGGTCGGCGCATCCACCTCCCCTGCCGCCGCTCAATGCGGCCGCGCCTCCTGGTACGCACTGCACTCGAAGACCGCTTCCGGCGAGCGCATGAACCCGTCGGCACTGACCGCCGCGCACCGCACCTTGCCTTTTGGCACAAAGCTGAAGGTCACCAACCGCAACAATGGCCGCAGCGTCGTCGTGCGCATCAATGACCGCGGCCCGTTCATCAAGGGACGCGTGATCGACCTGTCGAAGGGCGCCGCCAGACGGCTCGGCTTCATCAGTTCGGGCCATACCGCTGTGTGCACCGACCGCGTGTGATGCCACGCGTCTGAGATTATGCTGTAGCGATTGCCCGTTGCCGGCCTTCGCATTCGCACAATAAGCCGGCTCCCGCCGTTCAAAGCCGGTTTTCAACAGCTTAAACGAAAGTATGAGCATAAATCACTTCACTTGACGTATTGCATCGCAGCAGTTTGTTGTTAACCTCCGCGCGAGAGATTCAAGGCTCGACGCTGCTGTCGTCCCTTCGGTCGCAGCAGCGGGGGTTCTCGATGTTCTACCAGTTCTACGAATTTAACCACGCCGCCGTGCAGCCGGCCCGGCTCTATGCCGATGCGGTGCGGATGTTCTACACCAATCCGCTCAATCCATTCACGCACACGTCGTGGGGCCGCTCGGTCGCGGCAACCGCCGAATTGTTCGAGCGCACGACGCGCCGCTACAGCAAGCCGCGATTCGGCCTGACCAAGACCGTGGTCGACTGGAAAAGCGTCGATGTCACCGAAAAGACCGTGTGGTCGCGGCCGTTCTGCAATCTCCTCCGATTCGAGCGGGCGGTTTCCGCCGGCCGCCGGCCTGATCCGAAGCTGCTGATCGTGGCGCCGATGTCGGGCCACTATGCAACGCTCCTGCGCGGCACGGTCGAGGCGATGCTGCCCCATGCCGACGTCCACATCACCGACTGGGTCGACGCCCGCATGGTACCGCTCAGCGAGGGCAGCTTCGACCTCGACGACTACATCGACTACATTGTCGACATGCTGCATGCGCTGGGGCCCGACACCCACGTCATGGCGGTGTGCCAGCCTTCGGTGCCGGTGCTGGCGGCGGTGGCACTGATGGAAACGCGCGGCGACCCGTTCGTTCCCTCGACAATGACGCTGATGGGCGGGCCGATCGACACCCGCCGCAATCCGACCGCGGTCAACCTTCTGGCCGAGGAGAAGGGCGTCGACTGGTTCCGCGACAACGTCATCATGCAGGCGCCGTGGCCGGTACCGGCCTTCGGCCGCGAGGTCTATCCCGGCTTCCTGCAGCTTTCGGGCTTCATGAGCATGAATCTCGACCGCCACATCATCGCCCACAAGGACTTCTTCATGCATCTGGTGAAGAATGATGGCGACAATGCCGAGAAGCACCGCGACTTCTACGACGAATATATGGCGGTGATGGATCTGACGGCGGAGTTCTACCTGCAGACGGTCGACACCGTGTTTGTCCGCCACGCCTTGCCCAAGGGCGAAATGACGCATCGCGGCGTGGCCATCGATCCCTCCGATATCCGTAATGTCGCCCTGTTCACGGTCGAGGGCGAGAACGACGACATTTCCGGCCTCGGCCAGACCCAGGCCGCGCACGACCTCTGCGTCAACATCCCGGCGGACAGGCACGCTCACTATATGCAGCCGGCGGTCGGCCATTACGGCGTCTTCAACGGCTCGCGCTTCCGCTCCGAAATCGTGCCGCGCATCATCGACTTCATCACCAGTTATGGCCGCCAGACCCGCGTTGCGGTGAAGCCGAAGCTGGTCCGCATCGCCAGCAAGTAAGGGAGCGGCCGGTGGAACGGCGGTCTCGTGTCCGCTCAGTCGATCTGTTGCACAATAGCCGCTGTTTCGGCCGCGCGGGTAACCATGTCGCAAAACTGGCCGTTGGTATAATTGACAGGGACTGTCAATCGCCCTTAACCTTTCGTTAACAACAAGGGACGAGGGGGACAATGATTTCCTCACCACTGGCGAGAACGCTACGCGTGTGCGCACTGTTTGGGCTGGCACTTGCGGCAGGCTGGTCGACGACGGCATCGGCGGCCGGACCAATGGCAACCG
The DNA here is from genome assembly GCF_055811755.1 of Mesorhizobium sp. WSM4840. NCBI lineage: Bacteria > Pseudomonadati > Pseudomonadota > Alphaproteobacteria > Hyphomicrobiales > Phyllobacteriaceae > Mesorhizobium > Mesorhizobium sp. WSM4840. The sequence goes on along the minus strand of NZ_JBVVQD010000001.1, from coordinate 676,134 downwards.
GCGGGCCGACATCGCAGCCGATCGGCCACTATGATTTCTGCAAAACCAGTCCGGCCGAATGCTCGATCCACCCGGGCCATCTCGCCCCCGCCACCATGACCGGTGCGCTCTGGCGCAAGATCCTCAGCGTCAATGCCAGGGTCAACACCGCCGTCAAGCCAATAAGCGACATCGACATCTATGGCAGGGACGAGGTCTGGGCCTATCCCGTCAAGGGCGTTGGCGACTGTGAGGACTATGTCCTGGAAAAGCGCCGCGAATTGAATCGCTTGGGCCTGTCCTACGCCAATCTTCTGATGACCGTCGTGCGCAAGCCGGACGGCGAGGGCCATGCCGTGCTGACGGTGCGCACAAGCAAGGGCGACTACATCCTCGACAATCTGGACGGAAAGGTCCGCTCATGGGACCGGACCGGCTACCGCTTCCTCAAGCGACAAGCGATCGACAATACCGGCCGCTGGGTCTCGATCCGTGATGGCCAGCCGGTTCTGGTCGGCGCGGTCCAGTAGCAGGCCGTCACTTTGGCTGCTTCAGCGCGGCGCGGATCGATGCGGTGATGCGGCGAAGCGCCGCTTCGTCGAGTTTTTCGATGTTTTCGGCCAAAACATTGGCAAGCTCGGTGGCGGCGGGGCTGAGGCCCGACGTGTCGAGCTTCACCCGTGGGTGCGAGGTCTCGGCCAGCCGTGCGAGTTCCTCGGCATCGTCCCATATGACGTTGAAATAGCCGATGATCTTCTGGATCAGCGTCCAGGTCGGCGCGCCGCGGCGACCATGCTCCAGCGCCGACAGATAGGCGGCGCTGACGCCGATCGCCTCGGCCATGGCCTTCTGACTGACGCCGCGTTCGCTTCGCAGGGCGCGAAGCTTTTCGCCGAACGGAGTCACAAGTGCATCCTCATGGGGTGCATTCTCATGTGCGTGCGCGCCGCAGGCGGACGTAGAGCGCGCCCGAGCCGCCATGGTTGCGGGCAGCATGGTCGTGGCTGGAGACGAGCGGCCTGAATGCGGGTGTCGACAGCCAGGCCGGCACGGCGCGCCGCAGGATGCCGTCGCCGCCCGACGAGGAGCCTTTGCCGGTGATGACCAGCACGTAGCGAATGCCGCCGGCGTGCGCCCGGTGCAGGAAGGAAAACAGCAGCGAATAGGCTTCGTCCTGGCTCAGGCCATGCAGGTCGACGCGGCCTTCGATCGGCAGCCGGCCCTTCGACAGCTTTTCCAGCGTCGGTTCGTCGAGTGCATGCGAAACATGCTGCGTCTTGGCTTTCGCCGCCGCAGCCGGAGCCATCGCCTGGACACGCGGCGGTGGCTTCGTGTCATCAGCGATGCCCGGGCCGATGTCCGGACTGTCGATGGCGGACTTGCCCTTCAGCGGCTTGGCGGTGCGCGCCACCAGGTTCCACAGGACCCGGTCGTCCTCGCTCAGCCTGTCGATGCGCCGGGTCATCGCCCCGCTCCCGGTACAAGCGGACGCGGTATCAGCGCGTAGAAATCGGCAGGATTGCGGATAACGCCGGCGATCTCGCCGGCCGCATGTCCTGTTCCGGCGAACAGGTCGCCACGGGCTGGCCCGATAATGGCAGAGCCGGTGTCCTGCGCGATCATCAGCCGCCGGAACGGCTTGTTGCCGAAAGCGGTCAGCGACGGCCCATCGATGTAGAACGGCGTCCCGAATGTATGCAGCAGACGGTCGACAGCGACGGAACGGCCCGGTGTCAGCGGCACTTTGGCGGCAGCGATCGGCCCGAGTTCCGGGTCGTCGACAGCCGCCTCGCTGACCGAAGTCTCGCGGAAAAAAATATAGGAGCGGTTGCGCCACAGGATCTCGTCGATGCGATCCGGATGCGCCTGGAACCAGGCGCGGACCGACTGCATGGTCACCGCTTCGAGCGGGATTTCGCCTGTCTCGCTCAGTATCTTGCCCGGTCCGGTAAAGCGCTGGCCGGATTTGGCGGCATAGGTGACGCGGCAAAGCCGGCCGTCGGTCATGGTGAGCCGCGCAGAACCTTGTACGTGGATGAAGAAGGCGTCGACCTTGTCGCCGAGCCAGGCGATTTCCAAACCCTTGCCAGCCAAACCCTTGCCAGCAAGCGCGCCGCGCTCGATCTCGCCGCGGTCGAAATACTCGACCGGTCCGTTCGGCGTGGCGCGGCCGAAGGCGAGATAGGGATCCATGCCGTGCGGCCGGTTGGCGTCGTCGATGTCGACGAGATCGGCCGGACGCGACAGCAGCGGCACCGCAAATCGTTCGGTTCGCACCGGCGAGGCGTCGACCACGGGTTCATAGAAGCCGGTGACGAGGCCGGCGCCGCCGCTTTCGGCTCCTATGTGCGCCGGGATGAAATGCCGCTCGAAGAAGGCGCGGGCTTCGCGCCGGTCGGTTGGCGACACGGTGCGGGCTGCAGCGTAGACTTCGGTGAAGGCATTGAAGTCGACGCCGAGCCCGCCGGAGCGATAGGGTTTCGTCATGACATGAAAAGCCGAGCGCCGGAAAGCGGCGAACGCAGCCAGATGGTCGTCCTCGTCCCAACCGGGCAGATCGTCAAAGGATTTTTCGCTGAACGCCTGAGAAAGCGACACGACAGACCCCGCCGTGGTCCGGGCTCAGTCTTCTTCTTCGGTGGCGACGAGCTTCCAGTTCGGGTCGCGCGAGCGCGTATCGCGGGCAAAGGTCCAGACATCCTTGACCTCGGCGACGGTTTCGGGATCGCCGTCGATGACGGCGCCGGCCTTGTCGCGCGTCGCCGAAATCAGTTCGCTGACGATGCGCAGCGTGATATGCGCCTCGCTGCCCTTCATCTCGGCGGAAACGATGTCGGCCTTGTCGATGCCGACGAAGGAGGACTGGATCTTTTCCGATTTCGCCTCGCGGTCGCCGATGGCCGCGACAAAGCCGTCATAGACCTCGCGCGACAACAGGTTCTTCAGCGTCTTGCGATCGCCATCGGCATAGGCCATGACGATCATCTCATAGGCCATCTTGGCGCCGTCGACGAAGGTCTTCGGGTCGAATGCCGGATCATTGTCCTTGATCGTGCGCAGGCCCTTGTTGAGATCGGTGTCAGGGTTGGCGAAGGCGTCGATCGCCGCATAGGCGTCGATTGCCGGCTCTCCCGGCGCTCGCTTGCGCGGCAGCGAGACCACATTCTCCGGCTTCTGGGCGTCCTCGCGCGTCCGCCCCGCCGTATAGGGATCGAAGGGCGGGCGCTCGCTGCCGGTGCGGCGGCCGAGCACATTGCGCAGCTGGAAAAAGATCACAACCGCCGCAACCAGAAAGAAAATCGTGCCGAAGTCGAAGAATCCCATATCTTCCGCCAATCAATCCCTACTCCGGCCGGACCGCCCGGCCAGGCAATGGCTGCGGTCGCATAGCGTTCAACATCCAAAGCATATAGAACGCAAGCTGCAATCATTCAAATTAAAGGCAGCCATACCTATCTAAAAGGTTCAGTGCCAGCGGCGATTGCCCGCCGGCCGGCAAAACATCGAAACGATCGGTCAAGATTTGCGCATTTCGCTGCTTCCCCTGTTCATCCTCGCGCTTCCGCTGCTGGAGATCGCCGGTTTCGTCGTTGTCGGCCGCCAGGTCGGCGCCCTGGCGACGGTCGGCCTGGTGCTGGCTTCGAGCATCGCCGGCGCGCTGTTGTTGCGATACCAGGGGTTCGGCGTCATGACCCGGGTCCGTGCCGAAATGGACGCCGGACGTGATCCAAGCCGTCAGCTCGCGCATGGCGCCATGATCGTGCTGGCGGCGATCCTGCTCATCATTCCCGGCTTCATCACCGACATTTTAGGCATTCTGCTGCTGCTGCCGCCGGTCCGCGACCTCGCCTGGCGCCGGCTGAAAGGCCGCATCGTGCTGGCCACCAGTTTCGGCACCGGCGGATTCGGGGCCCGGCAACGCGACAAGACCATCGACCTCGACGACAGCGACTATTCGCGCGGCGACGAGCGCGGCCCGGATCACAATTCCCCCTGGCGCCGCCTCAAGGATGAGTAGGTCGCCTTTAAGGACGAGCAGGTCGCCAAACCTTGTCTTGTCATGCCGACCATGGTAGCGAACGCCCGATTTCAATCCGGTCAGCAACGCTGCCGAGGCAAAAGGACAAAGGCTTATGGCCAGCAAAGACGACGCGCCGACCGGCGCGGCCAGTGGCAACGGCGACGCGACGCAGCCTTCGCTCAACGTGCTTGCCCAATATGTGAAAGACCTTTCGTTCGAAAGCCCCGGCGCGCCGAACTCGCTGCGCGGCCGCGACAAGGCCCCCGGCATCGCCATCAACGTCAATGTCAACGCCAACCCGCTTTCGGACAAGCAGTTCGACGTCAATCTGACGCTGAACGCCAAGGCGTCCTTCGATAAGGAAGTGCTGTTCAACGTCGAGCTGGTCTATGGCGGCGTGTTCGCCATCAGCGGCTTCCCGCAGGAGCACATGCTGCCGCTGCTGTTCATCGAATGCCCGCGGCTGCTGTTCCCGTTCGCCAGGCAGATCATCGCCGAGGCCACCCGCAATGGCGGCTTCCCGCCGCTGATGCTCGACCCAATCGATTTCGCGCAGATGTTCCAGCAGAAGCTGGCCGAGGACCAGGCCGCCGGCAAGGCCAAGGCGAGCTGAGGCGATTGCTCGGTGACGTTTGAAAAACCCGGCCTCGCGCCGGGTTTTTTCTTTGGGACGCCGGAGGGACAGCGCCCGGACAGCGCCCCCTCTGTCCTGCCGGACATCTCCCCCACAAGGGGGGAGATCGGACTTCACACCGGCTTTCGCCAATCGCCAACCTTGCCGGAGTGAGCGGAGCGCCGAAACTGCCAATCTCCCCCCTCGTGGGGGAGATGTCCGGCAGGACAGAGGGGGGCGCGAAGGATCGCTACGGGTCGGCTGATCCTGAACGCTGCATTCTTCGGCTGAGGTAACGGCATGGATCCAGGGGTCTGCGCCGCGTCGCTCCTTGCTCCGCCCTAGGATGACGAAGTGGAGGGGCGTTTTCGGCCAATCTCGAAGATTTGCATATCGACGCCACTGCCGATCGGCACCCGTCAAAATCACTATGCCGCGGAACTCGCTTCGGGGGCGACGCGCAGCCAGAGCGCCTTTTCGCCTAATGTGCCGACCATGCTCGTGTGCGCGCTGCGCTCTGCGTCGGTCAGGCGAGACGGCAGCGCAATCGGCCTCACGCCGATGCTGATGTCAATATCGTCGACATTTCTTCTGCCGCCGGCCGACGCCGTGGCACTGTCGAGGATGAGCGCCGCCTGCTTGCCGCCGATGAGCTCGATATAGACCTCGGCCAGCAATTCCGAATCGAGCAACGCGCCGTGCTTGGTTCGGCGAGCATTGTCGATGCCATAGCGCCGGCACAGCGCGTCCAGCGAATTGGGGCCCATCGGATGCTTGCGGCGCGCCAGCGCCAGCGTGTCGACGACAAGTCCGGGATCAACGACCGGGTGGCCAAGCCGACCGAACTCGACATTGAGGAAAGCGATATCGAAAGTGGCATTGTGGGCGACCAGCTTGGCGCCGTCGATGAAGGCAAGAAACTCCTCGGCGATGTCGCTGAAGGTCGGCTTGCCCATGAGGTCGGCGGCGCTGATACCATGAACGGCCTGCGCCTCCGCATGAATCGGTCGTCCTTGCGGATTGATGTAATGGTGGAAGGTGCGGCCGGTCGGGAACCGATTGACCAACTCGATGCAGCCAAGCTCGATGACGCGGTCATCACGGAAATCGAGACCGGTGGTTTCCGTATCGAAGATGATCTCGCGCATCGAATCAGTCCGTTGGTTCCGGCGTTATTTCAGCCGAATCATGATTGGAACAAATTGGCAACATATTACGCCGGACGCAAGCGCCGTTAAGCAGGCTTGCCGGCTTTATCCCCGACCAGTTCGGCGACAATCGCATTAACCGCCGCGCGCGCCGCATCAAAACCTTGTCCGGTGTCGATGACGAAATCGGCGGCCTTACGCTTTTCGGCGTCGGGAACCTGCCTGGCCAGGATCGACGCCAGTTTCTCCTCGCTCATGCCCGGCCGCGCCAGCACCCGGGCGCGCTGGACGTCGGGCGAGGCGGTGACGACCACGACCTTGTCGACGCGGTCGCGGCCGCCGGTTTCGAACAGCAGCGGGATGTCGAGAACGACAAGCGGTACGCCGGCAGCGCGGTTCCTGGCCAGGAAGGCGTCGGCGTCGGCGCGGACCAGCGGGTGGATGATCGCTTCCAGTCGTTTCAGCGCGGCTGCATCGCCGAGCACCCGCTCGGCCAGCTTGGTGCGGTCGACCGACCCGGATTTTGTCGTTCCGGGAAAAGCCGCCTCGACCAGCGGAGCGGCCTTGCCGACGTAGAGGCGATGTACCACCTCATCCGAATCGTGGACGGGCACGCCGGCTTCGGCAAACATCTTTGCCGTCGTCGACTTGCCCATGCCGATCGATCCGGTGAGGCCGAGCACGATCATGCTTTTCATTCCCTGGTCATTGCTTGGGCGCCAAGATCGGCGACAATCATCTGCCGCAATTCGGCAGTGACCTGCGGCCTGATGCCGAACCAGCGCTCGAAGCCGGGCACCGCCTGGTGCAAAAGCATGCCGAGCCCGTCGACGGTCTTCAGGCCCCGTGCTCTGGCTGCGGCCAGTAATGCCGTTTCCAACGGCACATAGACAATGTCGGTGACGATGGCATGGTGCGGCAGCCTGGCCGGATCGGCGGACAGGCCCTCATTGCCGTGCATGCCGAGCGCTGACGTGTTGACCAGCAGGCCGGCATCGGCAAGCAGCTCGCCGGTCGCGGTCGTGCTGTGGGCCGAGACCCCGCCGAAGCGGTGGCGCAGCTCCTCGGCTCGGGCGAGCGTCCGGTTGACGATGCGGATATCGTCAACCCCGCGCTGCTTCAGCGCATGGATGACCGCGCGCGAGGCGCCGCCGGCGCCGAGCACCACGGCCGGGCCATTGTCTGCCCAGCCCGGCGCATGCTCGTCGAGATTGGCGGCAAAGCCATGGGCGTCGGTGTTGCCGCCCCACAGTTTTCCGCCCTCGAACCAGAGCGTATTGACCGCGCCGATCTGTTCGGCCGCATCGTCGCGGCGCGCCGCCAGCGCGAAGGCGGCCTCCTTGTGCGGGATGGTGACGTTGCCGCCACGGTAGCCATTCGCCGCGAGCGTTTGGACAAATTCGGCAAAAGCCTCCGGCGCGACGTCGATCGCCCGGTAGCTGCCGTCGACACCGTACTTCGCCAGCCAATAGCCATGGATCTTCGGCGACCGGGAATGCGCGACCGGATGGCCGGTGACGAAGGCCTTTTTCGCGGCCTCAGCCATCGATGGCGCCGAGGTCACGCAGCTTGGCCAGGACGGGCAGAAGCGGCAGGCCGACAATGGTGAAATAGTCGCCTTCTATTCTTTCGAACAGCTGGATGCCCTCGCCTTCGATCTGGTAGGCGCCGACGCTGGACAGCGCCTTGGCGCCGACCCGCGCCAGATGGCGGCCGATGAAGGCGGGCTCGAGCTTTCGCATGGTCAGGCTGGCGATGCCGACATGCCGCCACAGGGCCGCGCCGTCGCGGGCCAGCACGACGGCGCTGTTGAGTTGATGGGTCTTTCCCGATAGCGCCAAGAGATGGCGGCGCGCGGCTTCCATGTCGGCTGGCTTGTGGAACACTTCGTCGGCGAGCGACAGCGTCTGGTCGCAGCCGAGCACAAGGGCGCCGAGCTTTCGCTCACTGACCTCGGTGGCCTTGGCCTCGGCAAGCACCAGTGCGACGTCCTCGGGCGAGATACCGCTGCCCTGCAAGGGCGCTTCGAGCGCGCGCTCGTCGACTTCCGCCGGAACCGCCTCGACCGCCACGCCGGCATGGACAAGCAGCGCCTTGCGAAACGAGCTGCTCGAGGCAAGGATGATTTTTTCGGCCATTTTTTATCGCCCGATTCCTGACGCTCACTAGGGTGTGTCGAGATTCAGGTCAGGCCGAGCCGAAAATGGTGGCTTCCGAGAACCGGAGCGGAGCGTACTTTTCGTACGTGAGCACCGGAAGCGCAGGAAGCCGCCGTTTGCAGGCCGGCATCACCTGAATATCACACGCCCTAGCGCGTCTTGCCGCGCAGGGCAACGATAGCCGCCGCCGTCTCCTCGATCGAGCGGCGGCTGACGTCGATCATCGGCCAGCCATGCCGGGTGCAGATCTTGCGGGCATAGGCAAGCTCTTCGCTGATCGCGGCGCGGTCGACATAGTCGGTAGGCTCATAGGCGCTGGTGTTGCCGAGGATGCGGTTCTGGCGAACCTGCGAGATGCGCTCGGCGGTGGCGATGAGCCCGACGATCAGCGGCTTCGCGGCGTTGACCAGGCTTTCCGGCACCGGCACGCCGAGCACGATCGGGATATTGGCGGTCTTGATGCCGCGATTGGCGAGATAGATGCTGGTCGGCGTCTTCGAGGTGCGCGAAATGCCGACGAGCACAATGTCGGCATCGTCCATATTGGCCGGCAGCTGTCCGTCATCATGCTCCATGGTGAAGTTGAGCGCGTCGATGCGGCGAAAATATTCGGCGTCGAGGACATGTTGGGCGCCGACGCGGCGGCCGGCCGGCGTGCCGAGATAGGACTGGAACACGGTCAGCACCGGTTCCAGCACGGAGACGCAAGGCAGGCCCATTGCCGCGCAGCGTTCGTCGATGCCGCGGGCGAGGTTCTGGTCGACGACCGTATAAAGGATGATGCCCGGCTCCTCCTCTATGTCCTCGAACACTTTCGTCACCTGCTTTTCGGTGCGGATGAGCGGGTAGATATGCTCGATGGCGCGCGCATCCTTATATTGCGCGGAAGCCGCGCGCCCGGCCGCCAGCAGCGTTTCACCGGTGGCATCGGAAATCAGGTGAAGGTGAAAGAAGCTCTGGGGTTTGTTCACAGGGGTTCGTTCCAAGCTGTGGGCCGATGTGGATAAGGTCGGTCGGAAAGATCGGCCAGTTCGGGGCGACTGTATCAGATGCCAGTTTGTCCACAATTCGATGCGCTGTCGGCTTCGTCGGGCGGCTGGGGACAAGTTCGGGGACGTGCTTTTTTGACTAGGCGTTATCCACAGGTCCGTTTTCTTTGCGCGGGCGGCAACGCATTGTTCCCAGTTGGAAATTTCCAACTGTCCCCAAAGTCCTCCTATCCGGCAGAAGAAGCACGCGACAATATGCTGGCTGGCCTTTTCCGGGGCAAAGCGGGACAGGAAACAACCACCGATACCAACAGACTCTTAGAATCATAAGATTCCTAGAAATAGAATATTTAATTATAGAGAAGCCTGGAGAGGCGAGTGCTGAATGCCTGAAAACCGGATCATGCTGGACGTGTTGAAGGGCAAGGCTGCGTTTCCGCCGCCGATCTGGATGATGCGCCAGGCTGGCCGCTATCTGCCGGAATATCGGGAGACACGCAGGCGGGCCGGGTCATTCCTCGATCTTTGCTACGATCCCGATCTTGCCGTGGAAGTGACACTGCAGCCGATCGAACGCTTCGGCTTCGACGCATCGATCCTGTTTTCCGATATCCTTGTCGTGCCGCATGCGCTGGGCCGCGACGTGCGCTTCGAAGAGGGACGCGGGCCGCTGTTGACGCCGATCTCGGCAACGGAGATTGCGGCTCTCGACGGCGAAACGTTTCACGTGAATCTCGAACCGGTCTATGAGACGGTCAGACGTTTGCGGGCAAAGCTGCCAGATGAAACGACGCTGATCGGCTTCTGCGGCGCGCCGTGGACGGTGGCGACCTATATGATCGCCGGCCACGGCACCTCAGACCAGGCGCCGGCGCGGCTGTTTGCCTATCGCGAGCCGGCGGCTTTCCTGCAGCTGCTGAACGTCCTTGCCGATCATTCGGCCGCCTATCTGATCCGCCAGATCGAAGCCGGCGCCGATGTGGTGCAGATCTTTGACTCGTGGTCCGGCGTGCTCGATGAAGTTTCATTCGAGGTCTTTTGCGTCGGGCCGGTGGCGGAGATCGTCAGGCAGGTTCGGGCCGTCCATCCCAATGTTCCGATTATCGGCTTTCCCAAGGGCGCCGGCGCCCACTATCGCAGCTATCGCAAAAAAACCGGCGTGACGGGGCTGGGGCTCGACTGGACCGTGCCGTTGACGACGGCGAAGGAACTGCAGCGCGGTGGCGCCGTACAGGGCAATCTCGATCCGTTGCGGCTGGTGGCCGGCGGCAAGGCGCTAGCCGACGGCGTCGACGCAATCCTGAAGGCATTGGGCGATGGGCCGCTGATCTTCAATCTCGGCCATGGCATCACGCCGGAGACGCCGATCGCGCATGTCGAGGCGATGGTGAAGATGGTGCGGGCACGTCGATGACCGACACGAATAACGCCAACAGTGGTGCGGACAGCAGCGGGGCGGGAGCGATGCGTCGAGCAGCGATCGCCATCGTCATCTTCCTCGTCCTGGCTGGGCTTCTGTTCCTGTTCGGGCCGGATGATTTCTATCCCTGGGCAAAGGCGATCCATGTCATCGCCGTCATCTCCTGGATGGCGGGCATGCTCTATCTGCCGCGGCTGCTGGTCTATCATGCCGACGCCGAGAAAGGCTCCGCCCAGTCGGAAACCTTCAAGGTGATGGAGCGCCGGCTGCTACGCGGCATCATCAATCCGGCCATGATCATCACCTGGGTATTCGGCCTCTGGCTGGCCTGGAAAGGCTTTGCTTTTCAGGGCGGATGGCTGCATGCCAAGATCGCCGCGGTGCTCGGGCTCTCCGCCGTTCATGGCTATCTGGCAGGCGCGGTCCGCAAATTCGCCGAGGACCGCAACGAAAAGCCCGCGAAGCACTGGCGGATCGTCAACGAGATCCCCACATTGCTGATGATCGTCGTCGTCGTGCTGGTCATCGTGAAGCCGTTCTGACGCCGCCGCATCGGCCAGAAATCGGAATCGATTTTCGGAAAGTACGATGCGGGACTCGAAAAGTCTTACAGCGTCCCTTTGCGCGTCAAGAGAGACGCGCAGCGGCCACAAAAGGCGGCTTGCTCTTTTAGTCGACCGACGATAAAAGACGGGTCTTCCTTCCCGTCATGCGCCGCCCATTCATCGCTTCGGCCGCGCCCGGCATTTGTCGCATCCCGCCGATATTTTCCCCATGCTTACTCACTCAGAGTCCGTCTAATGATGCAAGAAATGAAACTCACCGAGTTCAAGAACAAGAAACCGCCAGAGCTGATCGCCTATGCCGAATCGCTCGAGGTCGAGAACGCCAGTGTGATGCGCAAGCAGGAGCTGATGTTCGCGATCCTGAAGCGGCTGGCGACCCAGGATATCGAGATCATCGGTGACGGCGTTGTCGAAGTGCTGCAGGACGGTTTTGGCTTCCTGCGCTCGGCCAATGCCAATTATCTGCCGGGTCCGGACGATATCTACATCTCGCCGTCGCAGATCCGCCGGTTCTCGCTGAAGACCGGCGACACGGTCGAAGGCCCGATCCGCAGCCCGAAAGAGGGCGAGCGCTATTTCGCGCTGCTCAAGGTCAACACGATCAATTTCGACGACCCGGAAAAGATCCGCCACAAGATCCATTTCGACAATCTGACGCCGCTTTATCCGACCTCGCGGCTGAAGATGGAAATGGATGTTCCGACCTCGAAGGACATTTCGGCCCGCGTCATCGACCTGGTGGCGCCGCTCGGTAAAGGCCAGCGCGCCCTGATCGTGGCGCAGCCGCGCACCGGCAAGACGGTGCTCTTACAGAACATCGCCCACTCGATCACCACCAATCATCCGGAATGCTATCTGATCGTGCTCTTGATCGACGAGCGGCCGGAAGAAGTCACCGACATGCAGCGTTCGGTGAAGGGCGAGGTCGTCTCCTCGACCTTCGACGAACCGGCGGTGCGCCACGTCCAGGTCGCCGAAATGGTGATCGAGAAGGCCAAGCGCCTTGTCGAGCACGGGCGCGACGTCGTCATTCTGCTGGATTCGATCACCCGCCTCGGCCGTGCCTACAACACCGTGGTGCCGTCATCCGGCAAGGTGCTGACCGGCGGTGTCGACGCCAATGCGCTGCAGCGGCCGAAGCGCTTCTTCGGTGCCGCCCGCAACATCGAGGAAGGCGGCTCGCTGACCATCATCGCCACCGCGCTAATCGACACCGGCAGCCGTATGGACGAGGTCATCTTCGAAGAGTTCAAGGGTACCGGCAACTCGGAGATCGTGCTCGACCGCAAGGTCGCGGACAAGCGCATTTATCCGGCCATGGACATCCTCAAGTCCGGCACCCGCAAGGAAGACCTGCTGGTCGCCCGCCAGGATCTGCAGAAGATCTTCGTGCTGCGCCGCATCCTGGCGCCGATGGGCACCACCGACGCCATCGAGTTCCTGATCGACAAGCTCAAGCAGACCAAGACCAACGCGGATTTCTTCGATTCGATGAATACGTAAGGGGTTGGACAGCGCTGCCCCTTCCTGCCTTCTCCCACAAGGGGAGAAGGAGAACCGCGCACCCCCTCACCTATCCGCGCCGCAACCGCCGCTCGAGCTCCTCAGTGTCCGTTATCACCGGCAGGCAGACCTGCCCGGTGCACAGCCAGGCGCCGGGCTCGGTCGTTGGCGGCAGAACGCCGCCTGGGAGCATCGGCAGGTTTGTCGCCGAACCGACCGGCACGATAGTGTCGATCCGGCGCGGGTCCGGATTTCGATTCGCGACCGGAACAAGCCCCGGATTCTCCGGGTTCTCCACCAGCACCAGCTTCAACGGCTCGATCGCCAAGGCACAGGCGTTGACGACACCCGCTTGGCCATAGGCCTGGTGCGCCGCACGGCCGGCCGCGTGTTCGGCTATCCTCAAGGTCTTTTCCTGCAATTCGAGATCGCCCGAAAGCGAAGACAATCGAACCAGAGCCTCGATGATCTGGCCGGCCGCTGACGGAATGGCCTCGTCGACATCGCCCCTGATGCGGATCGGCACGTCGCTGCTGTCCGACGCGGTGAGATAGTAGCCGATGTTGTTCTCATCGCTATGCCATTGATCGAGCTGCGCGATGAATTGGCCGGCCAGCTCGGCATAACTCGATGTGCCGGTAGCCTCGAACAATGAGATCGCGGCGTTGGTCATGGCGGCGTAATCGCTCGACAGCGCCGGAAAAAGCTTCTTTGCGCCAAGCATCGAATGCGGCAGCCGGCCGTCTCGACCAGCGCTGGCAATGGCAGCAAAGGCCTGTTCCGCCGCCTCGATCCAGTCGATCCGTTTCAGAGCGCGCCCGGCTTCGGCGAGAGCCGCGATCACCAGGCCGTTCCAATCGGTCAGGATTTTGCCGTCACGCCCGGGTCTGACGCGCTGCTCCCGGGCTGCCAGCAATTTTTCTTTCAGCGGAATGAGCCGGTCGCGATCGGCGACGCTTTGCTTTTGCTGGGCCTCAGTTTGGTGGATGATCGGCTTGCCCTCCCAGCCATGCGGGCCGGAAAGCGTGAAGTATTTGACAAATAAGGCTGATTCGTCGCCGAGAGCGGTTTCGATCTCATCCCTGCTCCAGGTGTAGAACAACCCCTCTTCGCCCTCGCTGTCGGCGTCGAGGCTGGCAGCGAAGGCACCGCCATCGACGCGCATCTCGCGCAAGAGCCAGTCGATCGTCTCTTCGATTCGCCCCCGGAACAATTCATTGCCGGTCGCCGCATAAGCCCAGTTGCACAGCCGGACGAGCTGGGCGTTGTCGTAGAGCATCTTTTCGAAATGCGGCACCAGCCATTCGGCATCGGTGGAGTAGCGGCTCAGCCCGCCGCCGATATGGTCGTAGATGCCGCCAGCCAGCATCTTTTCGAGGCTGAGCAGGACGGCGTCGCGATGGGCTGTGGCGCCGTCGCGCAGCCAGGACAGCCAGAGCGTCTGCATGAACGGCGCATTGGGGAATTTGGGCGCGCCGCGCAGGCCGCCCAGATCCCGGTCGATCATGCCGTCGATACCGTTGGCGAGCGTGGCGAGCGTGTCGCGATCGAGCACGGCCTTGGCATGCGTGCCCGCCAGCCGCGCCTTGACATGCGTGGTCAGGCCGTCGGCGCTTTGGTTAACGCTTTCTTTCTTCTCGCGCCACGCCTTGTCGACCGCCTCCAGCACCTGGACGAAGCCAGGGCGACCGTAACGTGCCTCGCGCGGAAAATAGGTGCCGCCCCAGAAAGGTTTTCCGTCCGGTGTCAGGAACATGGTCAGCGGCCATCCGCCCTGCTCGCCCATCGAGGACAGTGCGGCCATATAGATCTGGTCGATGTCCGGCCGCTCCTCGCGATCGACCTTGATATTGACGAAGAGACGGTTCATGACGGCGGCGACGTCGTCGTTCTCGAAGCTTTCGTGGGCCATGACATGGCACCAGTGACAGGCCGCGTAGCCGACCGAGAGCAGGATTGGCCGCTCGAGCGCTCTTGCCTCGGCAAGCGACGCCGGCGACCATGCCCGCCAATGCACCGGGTTGCCGCTATGCTGCTGCAGGTAGGGGCTGGCCTCTTCGGCAAGTAGATTTTGCGCGGGCAATGTCACGGTTGATAACTCGGCAATTGTCAATGAACAAGCGAAGCTAGGGCGGTTGTGCTGGGTCGGCAAATGATTTCCGGTGATTCCATAGTTGCCCTGTCGAGCGGCCGCCTGCCCGCCGGTGTTGCCGTGATCCGCATTTCCGGCTCGAAGAGTCGATTCGTCGTCGAAACGATTGCCGGTTCGATTGTTCAGAACCGTGTTGCCGCATATCGCAAGTTCAGGGCGCCCGACGGATCGGTGCTCGACAGCGGCCTGGTCGTCTTTTTTGCCGGGCCCAACAGCTTTACCGGCGAGGACATCGCCGAATTCCATGTCCATGGCGGGCGTGCCGTGGTGGCGAAGATGCTGGAAACGATCGCCGGCTTTGACGGCGTCAGGCATGCCGAACCGGGCGAGTTCACCCGCCGTGCGTTTCTCAACGGCAAGGTCGATCTGGTCGAGACCGAGGCGCTGGCCGATCTCGTCAATGCCGAGACGGAGGCGCAGCGGCGCTTTGCCGTGCAGAATGCCGAAGGCGCGCAGAGCGAGCTCTATGTCAACTGGCGCCGTCGGCTTATTCATGCACGGGCGATGATCGAGGCCGAGATCGATTTTGCCGACGAAGACGATGTGCCGGGTTCCGTTGCGGAGACGGTCTGGTCGGACGTCCGCGCGATGATCGACGAGATCGAACGTCATGTCCAAGGGTTCCGGGCCGCCGAGATCATCCGCGACGGGTTCGAGGTCGTCATCCTCGGCGCACCGAATGCCGGCAAATCCAGCCTGTTCAACGCTCTGGCCCGGCGCGAGGCGGCGATCGTCACCGAAGAGCCCGGCACCACACGCGATCTGCTCGAAGTGGTGCTGGATCTGGAGGGGATGCGGGTAAGAGTAACCGACACCGCCGGCTTGCGTGAGACACCCGGCAGGATCGAGGCGATCGGTATCGAAAGGGCGAGGAGCAAAGCCGGCACTGCCGATTTGTTGCTGGTGTTGGAGGATATGGTGGAGCCGGTCCCCATCGGCGCAGTTCCAGCCGATGTCCCGTCATTGAGGATCGGGACGAAGGTCGATTTGCTGCGGGATGAATCGCTTGTGGCGCGCTACGACGTGGCAATCTCGACCAGGGACGGGACAGGGCAGGCGGAATTGCTGGCGGAGATCGGCCATCGCGCCGCCGCGCAGATCGGCGAGGCCGGCGACGTCCTGCCGTCGCGGCTGCGGCACGTCGAACTCCTCAATGAGACGAAGCGCTTCCTGCTTGCGGCAGTGGCAGGGGATGAGCGCGGGCAGGAGTTGCGGGCCGAGGAATTGCGGCTGGCAGCGGATAGGCTTGGCCGCATCATTGGAGCGGTCGATGTCGAGGACATGCTGGACGTTATTTTCTCGCAGTTCTGCATTGGCAAGTGACTCACGTGAAACACTTGGGGAGGTTGGGCGGCCTCGGATGATTCACGTGAAACACCACGCGATTAGCTCGAAGGCATTGTTTCACGTGAAACGATTCGCTGGGCAATCGCTTCATTCTTCCGGGCGATGTGCGGCTCTTCCTTCTCCCCTTGTGGGAGAAGGTGTCGCCGAAGGCGACGGATGAGCATCTGTGTTTGTTGTCAAGGGGCGATTGGGCTCCAGAAGCGGTCTTGGGCGATGAGTGCGTTGGCCATGACGACGAGCTTTCGCATGACGGCGACGAGGATGACCTTTGCGGCCTTTCCGGCGTTGCGCAGGCGTGCGGCGAAGGCGGCAAGATCCTTGTTGTAGCGGCTTGCCGACAGCGCCGCCATGTAGAGGACGTTTCTGACAGCCTTGCGTCCGCCTTTGATTGCACGGCGGCCCTGGCGCGGCCCGCTGTCGTGGGCGACGGGGGCGAGGCCGGTCAGCATGGCCGCCTGTTTGGCGTTGAGCGTGCCCATCTCGGCGAGACCGACCAACAGCGCGGTGGCCGTGATCGGGCCAATGCCCGGGATCGACACCAAGATGGCGTGGCGGCGGGCAAGGGCGGAGTCGGCCGAGATCAGGCGAGCGGTTTGGGTTTCGAGACGGACGAGGTGGCGTTCGATCGCCAGCAGTCTGCGCTTGAGTTCGGCGCGCAGAAAGGGGCTTTGGAGTGTCGCCAGGCGGTTGATGAGCGCGGTGCGTTCGGCACTGGCGGCACCGCGCACGCCGACGATTTCCTGCAATGCTTCCATCGCAAGCGAAGCCGGTACCGTCTCGGCCGGTTCGAGTGCGACCCCCATCAAGGCCAGCAGCCTGGCGTCGATCCTATCGGTCTTGGCGAGCTGGCCGCAGGCTTCGGCAAGAGCCGAGCGCGCAGCGGGTTGACGACGGCCACGGCCAATCGCGCCTCGTGCAGCGAGCGTTGCGCCGCCCGATGATATTTGGACGTCGCCTCCATGACCACCCGCCTCACCGCAAGCTCGCCGAGCAGGCGCTTCAGCCGCCGCAGTCCGCCACTGTCATTGGCGACGCGGAAGCTCTTGCCGGCCGGATGGACGTAGACATCGAGCCACTCTTTACACACGTCGATGCCGGCATAGACTGGCGGCATCGCATTCGGTTCGGACAATACCTTGCCTTGCATGCGGGACTTGCTCCCCATCATCTGTTCAGGACCAAATGTGAGAACGAATGGACCTTGCTCATCCGCGGCTCACACCAAGGGGCGTACGGTCCCATCCGTCCACTCCCCGGCGGACGGCCATCCGTCGGGGAGTACAGCTATCTTGCACAAATAGCCGCAATCCGAACATGCAAGGGGTGTTCCAGCTTGGCAAAGTCGGCACTCCGGCCAGCACCCCTCAACCGTCTTGGCGCTGCGCGCCAATCCACCTTCTCCCACAAGGGGAGAAGGCAAGAGGGGGCGGCGCCGACTTTGGCCGTCTCAGCATGGGTTTGTCCCAGCTACATATCCGAAGAGATTACCCGCCAATCGACGGTGTTCTTGACAGCGCGTGCCTCCGGGCACATGTGTCGGTCCACTTGAATTCGGGATTCTAAAATGACCGGTCATTATGATGTGGTTGTGGTGGGTGGCGGCCATGCTGGTTGCGAGGCGGCCAGCGCGGCCGCGCGCGCTGGCGCGAGGACGGCGCTGGTGACGCTGCGCTTCGAGACGATCGGCGTCATGTCGTGCAATCCGGCGATCGGCGGGCTCGGCAAGGGGCATCTGGTTCGCGAGATCGACGCCATGGACGGGCTGATGGGGCGCGTCGCCGATGCGGCCGGCATCCAGTTCCGTTTGCTCAACCGCCGCAAGGGCCCGGCAGTTCGCGGGCCGCGGACGCAAGCGGACAGAAAACTCTATCGGCTCGCCATGCAGGCGGCGATTCGCGAGCAGGCCGGTCTCGACGTGGTCGAGGGCGAGGTTCTGGATTTCGAAATCGACAATGGACGCATAGCGGCCGTGCTGCTGGCGGATGGTCGCAGACTTGCTTGCTGCGCCGTGGTGCTGACGACCGGCACATTTCTGCGCGGGCTGATCCATATCGGCGAGAAGAAGATCGTTGCCGGCCGCATGAACGAGCAGGCCAGCCTCGGCCTGTCGGCCACGATGAGCCGCGCCGGCTTCAAGCTCGGGCGGCTGAAGACCGGCACGCCGCCACGGTTGGACGGGCGGACGATCGATTGGGCGTCGCTGGAGAGTCAGGCGGCCGATGACAATCCCGTGCCGTTTTCGCTGATGACCGACCGCATCGACAACCAGCAGATCCATTGCGGCATCACGCGAACGACCGCGGCGACGCATGAGCTGATCCGCGCCAATCTGAGCCGTTCCGCAATGTATTCCGGCTCTATCGAAGGCGTTGGGCCGCGTTACTGCCCGTCGATCGAGGACAAGATCGTCAAGTTCGGCGACCGCGAGGGCCACCAGATTTTCCTTGAGCCGGAAGGGCTGGACGACGACACCGTCTACCCGAACGGCATTTCGACTTCGCTGCCGGAGGACGTACAGCTCGACATTCTAAAAACCATTCCTGGCCTTGAGCGTGTCACCATGCTGCAGCCGGGTTACGCCATCGAATATGACCATGTCGATCCGCGCGAGCTCAAGCCGACGCTGGAAACCAAGCGAATCTCCGGTCTTTTTCTGGCAGGGCAGATCAACGGCACCACTGGTTACGAGGAGGCCGGCGCGCAAGGGCTGCTGGCCGGCCTCAACGCCGCGCGGCAGGCTCCGGCGAGCGACCAGATCGTGCTCAGTCGCACCGAGGCCTATATCGGCGTCATGGTCGACGACCTGACTAGCCGCGGCATCGCCGAACCTTACCGGATGTTCACCTCGCGGGCCGAGTTCCGGCTGTCGCTGCGGGCCGACAACGCCGATGAGCGGCTCACGCCGCTGGCGATGAAGTTCGGGATTGCCTCGCAGGAGCGGATGCAACGGTTTAGCGACGTCGTGCAGGACCTTGAAAAGGCGAGGGACCTTGCGCTTGGCACGACCATGACCCCCAACGAAGCGGCGCGCCATGGGCTCGAGATCAACAGGGACGGTGTGCGCCGCTCCGCCTATGAGTTGCTGGCCTATCCCGGCGTCGATGTCGGTTGGCTGGCCCGAATCGCTCCGCAGTTTGCAGCAATCGACGCCAAGACGGCCGAGCGCCTCGAAACGGAAGCGAGATATTCGGTCTATCTCGATCGCCAGCAAGCTGACGTCACGCAGATCAGGCATGAGGAGAGCCGGCTGATCCCGAATTCACTCGATTTCGCCTCTGTTCCAGGCCTTTCCAATGAGCTGAAGCAGAAGATGCTGGCGCGTCAGCCGCGCTCGATCGCCGATGCGCAGCGTATGGAAGGCATGACGCCGGCTGCACTGGCCATCATTGTCGCGCATGTCCGCAACGCCGAGGCTGCTGCACGAAGGAATGTTGCGTGAGCGCTGCCTCATGGGCGAGCCTGCAAGAGGCTGCCGGTCCAGTTTCACGTGAAACATTCGAACGCCTGGTAGAGTTCGAGACGGTCTTTCAGAAATGGAACCGCCGGATAAACCTGGCGGCGCAGTCGACGCAGGACGATGTCTGGCGCCGCCACATCCTCGACAGCGCGCAGCTGGCGCGAATCAAACCAGAGGCGAAGCGCTGGATCGATCTCGGCTCTGGCGGCGGTTTTCCCGGCCTTGTGCTTGCGTTCCTGCTCGCCGAGCGCGACGGCGCCAGCATCGATCTGGTTGAAAGCAATCGGAAAAAAGCATCGTTCCTGCAAGCGGTCGTCGGCCAATTCAACCTGCCCGCCAGGGTCGTCGCGCGTCGCATCGACGACGCCTATCCGTTTGTTTCAACACCTCAAATCGTCACTGCCAGAGCGCTGGCGTCGCTACCGGTCTTGCTCGAACTGTCGGCGCCGTGGCTGACGGCCGGCGCGCGCGGCCTGTTCCACAAAGGCCGGGATTACCGTGCCGAACTGGCAGAAAGCGCTCAACGATGGTCGTTCGATCTGGTAGAACATGCCAGCGCGACCGACGCTCATGGCGTCATCCTCGAACTGTCTGATTTGCGCCAACTGACTTAGATCGGCGACCTCGGAATGAATTTCTGGCATAGACCCATGATGAAGAATGGCCCCCGAATCATCACCGTAGCCAACCAGAAGGGCGGCGTCGGCAAGACGACGACGGCCATCAATCTGGCCACGGCGCTGGCCGCGATCGGCGAGCGGGTGCTGATCGTCGATCTTGATCCGCAAGGCAATGCCAGCACCGGCCTCGGCATCGACCGGCGCGACCGCACCGTTTCCTCCTATGACGTGCTGACTGGCGAGCTCGATCTGGAGGCGGCGGCGATCCCGACGGCGGTGCCGGGCCTGTCGATCGTGCCGTCGACGCTCGACCTGCTCGGCATCGAAATGGAGATCGCGTCGGCGCCGGACCGGGTGCTGCGGCTGCGCAACGCCTTACGCGCCTCGGCTGATCGATCGGCCAATTTTGGCTATGTGCTGATCGATTGTCCGCCGTCGCTCAATCTTCTGACGCTGAACTCGATGGCGGCGGCCGATTCGGTGCTGGTGCCGCTGCAATGCGAGTTCTTCGCGCTCGAAGGCTTGAGCCAGCTGCTGGAGACGGTCGAGCAGGTTCGCCGCTCGATCAATCCCGAGCTGACGATCCAGGGCATCGTGCTAACCATGTTCGACGGGCGCAACAATCTCGCCAACCAGGTGGTGCAGGACGTGCGGGCGCATATGGGCGACAAGGTCTATGAAACCGTGATCCCGCGCAATGTGCGTGTCTCCGAGGCGCCGTCCTACGGCAAGCCGGCGATCCTCTACGACCTCAAATGCTCCGGCAGCCAGGCCTATCTGCAGCTTGCCTCCGAGGTGATCCGCCGCGAGCGCAAACTGCGCGCCGCCTAGAAGCCGATTCGATACCGAAACGATCTGGACAGATGATGAGTGAAGACCTTTCGAGAAAAAGACTGGGGCGGGGACTGGCGGCGCTGATCGGCGAAATCGATCGGCCGGCAGCGCCGGAAAAGCAGGGCATGAATGCCGACGGCAAGGTGCCGATCGAGTTCCTGAGCCCGAACCCAAAGAATCCGCGCCGGCATTTTGGCGACGCCGACCTGACCGATCTTGCCCAGTCGATCCGTGAACATGGCGTGGTGCAGCCGGTGGTGGCACGGCCATCGCCGACGCAAGCTGGCCGCTACGAGATCATCGCCGGCGAGCGGCGCTGGCGCGCGGCGCAGCGCGCCGGGCTGACCGAGATCCCGATCATCGTGCGCGATGTCAACGATCGCACCGCGCTCGAACTGGCGATCATCGAAAACGTCCAGCGCACCGACCTCAACCCGGTCGAGGAGGCGATGGGCTACCAGCAGCTGATCGACGATCACGGCTACACCCAGGCCGATCTCGGCCAGGTGATCGGCAAGAGCCGCAGCCACGTCGCCAACACGCTCAGGCTGCTGAAGCTGCCGGACGTGATTCGCGACATGCTGGTCGATGGCGCGCTGTCGGCCGGCCACGCCCGCACATTGGTGACGGCGCAGGATCCGGCGGGCCTGGCCAAGCGGATCGTCGAGGACGGGCTTTCGGTGCGCCAGGCCGAAGCGCTGGCGCAGATGCCGACCGGCGCTCCAACGGTAAAGCGACAGCCTGCAGCACCGGCACAGAAGGATGCCGATACGTTGGCGCTGGAAAAGCTGATGACCGGCACGATCGGCATGATCGTCACGATCGAGCACAAGGAGCGCGGCGGCGTGATCAGCGTCGCTTACCGGACGCTGGAGCAGCTCGATGAGCTTTGCCGGCGGTTGAAGCAGGAGCGGTGATTAGCCGGCAATGGCCTCGGGGTCTGCTTGTTTTAGGCGAGGATAGGCGACCTCATAGCCTACCTGCTCCAGCGTTTCCGCCGCCCCTCACCTGCCTGCCGGCATCCTCTCCCCGTATAGCGACGGGAGAGGGGGCTGTCATCGAGGGTTTCGCCAATCACCAACGTTGCAGAAAAGGTGCCGAGGCTGCGGTCAGCCTCTTTCTCCCCGTTTACGGGGAGAAATGCCCGGCAGGGCAATGAGGGGCGGCGCAAGCATCGACAACTGCTAGCCTCCAAATTGGAGTTTTGTCTGGGCTGGACGCTCTCACTGAAGATTAATGACTATTGTGGCGGCAATCGCGAAGATGGCGAAGCCCACGAGTATCAGTTTGAATATAATAACGAAGTAGCCTGAGATACTGACGAGAAACTCATCCCTTCGTTTGAGTTCTTCGGAATCAGTAGTCGGATTAAGATCGCCATAACGAAATGCGAACTTGATTCGCTCTGACAGATTGAGCTTTGGTTTCTTCGTTTCCACGAGGCCCCTACAAGCCGTTACCTCGGAGCAGCCGGGCGCTTTCCACAGCAATGCCGAGCAGCGCCTGCCGTGCCAGCGCGACCGAGAGGTCCGGCCGGCGCCGCGTCTGCAGGACCGCCGTCTGCAGCCTGGTCAAAGCGCGGCCAAGCGCCTCGCTGTTCCAGCGTTCGAGGGCTTTCTCCACCAACTTGCGCCGCGAGAAAAAAACCGGCGGGCGCGCCGCGGCAACGACCGCCGCGGCGTTGCGGCCGCCGGTGTCCATCAAGCCGCGCATCGCCTGGATCGCCTGCAGCTGCCGCATCGCCGAGGAAAGCACCAGAAAAGCCTGGCCGCCGGACTGGCAGTGGCGGGTGAAGGCCATGTCGAAATCGCCGACCTTGCCTTCGAGCACGGCATCGACGGCGTCGTCGAAGGACAGACCGGAGACGTCGCCCGATGTCGCCTTGACGTCGTCGAGGCCGATTTCGGCCTGACCGTGGGCATAAAGCACCAGCTTTTCGATCTCGCCGCGGGAGGCCAGCCGGTCACCACCGAGGTTACGGCGCAGCGCCTGACGGGCCTCCAGCGTCATCGACATGCCGGCCTTGCGCAATTCGTCGTCGATGACCGCATCGATGTCCCGGGCCTCGTCGGCGTAGCACGGCAAGGCCATGGCAATGTCTGCCGCCTCGACGATGGAACGCAACCCGACGCCTTTCTTCAGGTCGCCGGCCTCGATCAGGATGATGGCGTCACGCGGCGGCTCTGATGTCAGCGCCTTGACGTCATCGGCAAGCGCCTTCTGGCCCGAGGCATTGCGCACCCAGAGCAGGCGCCGGTCCGAAAACATCGGCACGGTGCGCGCCTCGTCGAGCAGGCGGCCCTCGTCGTGGTCGACTTCCGAACCGTCCAGCCTGACCACCGAGAACGGATCGTCGAGCGGCAGTCCGGTTTTGCCGGCAAAGGCCTTCGCCCGCTCGGCGACGAGCCCGCGATCGGGCCCGTAAAGCAGGACGATCGAGATGCGCGGGTCCGGCCGCGCCAACCACGAATCGACTTCGTAACCTTTCTTCTGTGCCATGGGTTCTGGTTAGCATGATGCGGGTGCGGGGTGAACGGCGCACCCCTCCTTTCCTTCTCCCCCTTGTGGGAGAAGGTGGATTGGCGCGTAGCGCCAAGACGGTTGAGGGGTGCTGGACGGAGTGCCGTCCTTGCCAAGCTGGAACACCCTCATCCGTCGCCTTCGGCGACCACCTTCTCCCACAAGGGGAGAAGGAAAGGGGCGCCGCGCGAGGCCTCAATCCGACGCATTGTCTTATCTGGCGGGAAACCCGGCGCAATCATGCGCCAAATTGCGCATGGCGGCGGAAGATCGACAAGAAATTTCGCCGACATATCTTCATCTTGGCAAGTGCTGGCTGGCGCGTCGCTGGCCTGAAGCCCTGCCCGACGAATTGGCACTGGTCTGGCGGTGTGCAAATATCGCGCCGGGCAACATGGGAGGACGAAGGTCATGGCCGAAACAGGAATGTTGCGCTTCCATGTGCCGGAACCCGAGGTGCGGCCGGGCGGGACGCCGGATTTCTCTGATGTGACCATCCCCAAGGCCGGCTCGGTGCCGCGCCCGGAGATCGACGTCGATCCGCGCACCATCCGCGACATGGCGTTCTCGATCATCCGCGTGCTGAACCGCGCCGGCGAAGCCGTCGGTCCGTGGGCCGGCCTGCTTTCCGACGACGAGTTGCTGGAAGGGCTGCGCCATATGATGAAGCTGCGCAGCTTCGACGCGCGCATGCAGATGGCGCAGCGCCAGGGCAAGACCTCTTTCTACATGCAGCATCTCGGCGAAGAGGCGGTGAGTTGCGCCTTCCGCAAGGCGCTGGCGTCGGGCGACATGAACTTTCCGACCTATCGGCAGGCCGGGCTGCTCATCGCCGACGGCTATCCGATGGTCACAATGATGAACCAGATCTATTCGAACGAGGCCGATCCGCTGAAGGGGCGGCAGCTGCCGATCATGTATTCGTCGAAGGAGCACGGCTTCTTCTCGATCTCCGGAAATCTGGCAACGCAATATATCCAAGCGGTCGGCTGGGCGATGGCTTCGGCGATCAGCAATGATTCGAAGATCGCCGCCGCCTGGATCGGCGATGGTTCGACGGCCGAGTCCGATTTCCATTCGGCGCTGGTGTTCGCCTCGACCTACAAGGCGCCGGTCGTGCTCAATGTCGTCAACAACCAGTGGGCGATCTCGACTTTTCAGGGCATCGCCCGGGGCGGCTCCGGCACTTTCGCCGCCCGCGGTCTTGGTTTCGGCATTCCCTCGCTGCGGGTCGACGGCAACGATTATCTGGCCGTCCATGCCGTGGCTAAATGGGCGGCCGAGCGCGCGCGGAAAAATCTCGGGCCGACGCTGATCGAATATGTCACCTACCGCGTCGGCGCGCATTCGAGCTCGGACGATCCGTCGGCCTACCGGCCGAAGGCCGAGTCCGACGCATGGCCGCTCGGCGACCCGATCGTCAGGCTGAAAAACCACCTCATCCAGCGCGGCGTCTGGTCGGACGAACGCCACACTCAGGCCGAGGCGGAAATCCTCGAAACGGTGATCGCAGCGCAAAGGGAGGCCGAGCGCCACGGCACGCTGCATGCCGGCGGCAAGCCCTCGGCGCGCGACATGTTCGAGGGAGTCTATGCCGAGATGCCGCCGCATCTCAGGCGCCAACGCCAGCAGGCAGGGGTCTGACCATGCCAAGGCGGACCATGATCGAAGCGATCCGCGACGCCATGGACGTGTCGATGGCGCGCGACGAACGCGTCATCGTGTTCGGCGAGGATGTCGGCTTCTTCGGCGGCGTCTTCCGCTGCACACAGGGCCTGCAGGCGAAATACGGCAAGAGCCGCTGCTTCGATGCGCCGATCAGCGAATCCGGCATTGTCGGCTCGGCCATCGGCATGGCCGCCTACGGCCTGAAACCTTGCGTCGAGGTGCAGTTTGCCGACTATGTTTATCCGGCCTATGACCAGATCGTCTCGGAGGCGGCGCGGCTGCGCTACCGCTCGAACGGCGATTTCACCTGCCCGATCGTGGTCAGGATGCCGACCGGCGGCGGCATTTTTGGCGGCCAGACCCACAGCCAGAGCCCGGAGGCTCTATTCACGCATGTCTCCGGCCTGAAGGTCGTCGTGCCGTCCAACCCGAACGACGCCAAGGGCCTTTTGATCGCGGCGATAGAGGATCCCGACCCGGTGATCTTCCTGGAGCCGAAGCGGCTCTACAACGGTCCGTTCGACGGCCATCACGAGCGCCCGGTGACGCCGTGGTCGAAGCATGAGCTCGGCGAGGTCGCGGACGGGCATTACACGGTCCCGCTCGGCAAGGCGGTGATCCGCCGGCCGGGTGCCGATGTCACCGTGCTTGCCTATGGCACGATGGTCTATGTCGCGCAGGCGGCGGCCGAGGAGACCGGCATCGACGCCGAGATCGTCGATCTGAGGACGCTGCTGCCGCTCGATCTCGAGACGATCGTCGGCTCGGTGAAAAAGACGGGCCGCTGCGTGGTCGTGCACGAGGCGACGCTGACATCCGGGTTCGGTGCCGAACTTTCGGCGCTGGTACAGGAGAACTGCTTCTATCATCTGGAAGCGCCGGTGGCGCGGGTCGCCGGCTGGGACACGCCCTATCCGCATGCGCAGGAGTGGGACTATTTTCCTGGTCCGGCCAGGCTCGGCCGAGCGCTCGTTGAAACGATGGAGGCCTGACGACGATGGGCGAATATGTGATCAAGCTGCCCGATGTCGGCGAAGGCGTCGCCGAGGCCGAGCTCGTCGAATGGCAGGTCAAGGTCGGCGATCTCGTGCGCGAGGACGCGGTGCTGGCCGCCGTGATGACCGACAAGGCGACGGTCGAGATTCCCTCGCCGGTCGATGGCGAGATCCTCTGGCTGGGCGCCGAGATCGGCGACACGGTGGCGATCGGTTCGCCCATCGTCAGGTTGAAAGTGGCCGGCGAGGGCAATGTGGGGGAGGGTACGACATCGTTAGAGGGTGAGGCGAAAGCTACCGGCGCTACCCCCACCCCTAGCCCCTCCCCACAAGGGGGAGGGGGACGCGCTTCGGCTCCCAAGGCTGATGCCAAATCTGTCGCGCGCCCGTCCGCAAAAGTCTCCGCGCGTGAGGATGAATCTGCCATGGCGACGGAATCCCCCTCCCCCTTGTGGGGAGGGGCTAGGGGTGGGGGTACTGCGGTCGGTGGTAGTACTGCGCCCGTCGCCGCGCCGCGTCCCGAAGGCGAAAAGCCGCTGGCGTCGCCGGCCATCCGCCTCAGGGCAAAAGAGGCTGGCGTCGACCTTCGGCAGGTAGCGGGCAGCGGCCCGGCCGGACGTGTCCAGCATGAGGACATCGACGCCTTCCTGGCACGCGGACCGCAACTTGCGAAGGTCTCCGGCCTCGCCCGCAACGAGGCCGTCGAAGACATCAAGATCCTCGGGCTCAGGCGAAAGATCGCCGAGAAGATGACGCTGGCCAAGTCTCGCATCCCGCACATCACCTATGTCGAGGAGATCGACGTTACTGCGCTCGAGGATTTGCGCGCGGCGCTCAACAAGGAGAAGCGCAGCGGCGCGGAAAGGCCGAAGCTGACGCTGCTGCCGTTCCTGATGCGGGCGATGGTCAAGGCGATCGCCGACCAGCCCAATATCAACGCGCTGTTCGATGACGAGGGCGGCATCGTCCACCAGCATGGCGGCGTCCATGTCGGCATCGCCGCGCAGACGCCTTCTGGGCTGGTGGTGCCGGTGGTCAAGCACGCCGAGGCGCGCGACATCTGGGACTGCGCCGCCGAGCTCAACCGGCTCGCTGAGGCGGCCAGATCCGGCACTGCGACGCGCGACGAGCTCTCGGGATCGACCATCACCATCACCTCGCTCGGCGCCATGGGCGGCGTGGCGACGACGCCGGTGATCAATCATCCGGAAGTGGCGATCCTCGGCGTCAACAAGATGATGGTGCGGCCGGTATGGGACGGCACCCGATTTATTCCGCGCAAGATGATGAACCTGTCCTCCAGCTTCGACCACCGGGTGATCGACGGCTGGGATGCCGCAGTGTTTATTCAACGGATCAAGACGCTGCTGGAAACCCCGGCGCTGATTTTTGTGGATTGATGAGATGAGAACGGTCGCAAAGGCCCCCTCACCCGGCCTCCGCTTCGCTACGGCCACCCTCTCCCCGAGGGGAGAGGAGGTCTCTAGCGCCGGCGCCAGCCTCTTCTCCCCGGTGGGGAGAAGGTGGCCGCGAAGCGGCCGGATGACGGGGCCTTTCTTCGCCAAAAAGAGCATATCGACATGAAGGAAATATCCTGCAAGCTGCTCGTCATCGGCGCCGGGCCCGGCGGCTATGTCTGTGCCATCCGCGCCGGCCAGCTCGGCATCGATACGGTTATCGTCGAGTTCGGCAAGCCGGGCGGAACCTGCCTCAATGTCGGCTGCATTCCGTCCAAGGCGCTGATCCATGCGGCCGAAGAGTTCGAAAAGGCGTCGCACATGGCCGGCGGCAAGAGCCCGCTTGGCATTTCAGTCGCAACACCATCCATTGATCTCGAAACGACCGTCGCCTGGAAGGACGGCATTGTTAGCCGGCTGAACAGCGGCGTCGCCGGCCTGCTCAAGAGGGCCGGGGTCAAGACCGTGCATGGCTGGGCGAAATTCCGTGACGGCAAGACTGTCGAGGTCGAGACAGAGACCGGTACACAGGTCGTCCGCGCCGAGACGGTGGTGATCGCCACCGGCTCGGCGTCGGTCGAGCTGCCGTCACTGCCGTTCGGTGGGCCGGTGATCTCGTCCACCGAAGCGCTGGGGCTGAGCGAAGTGCCGGAAAGGCTTGCCGTCGTTGGTGGCGGCTATATCGGGCTCGAGCTCGGCATCGCCTTCGCCAAGATGGGCGCCAGGGTGACCGTGGTCGAGGCTTTGCCGCGCGTACTGGCGCAGTATGATGCCGAACTGACCCGGCCGGTGGTGAAACGGCTCACTGAGCTCGGCATCGAGGTGCTCGTGAACGCCAAGGCCAAGGGGTTGTCGACCAAGCGCGATGCGCTGCTGATCGAGACGGCCACCGGCAAGAATGGCAAGATCGCTGCCGACAGGATTCTGGTCACCGTCGGGCGCAAGCCGGTGATCGAAGACTGGGGGCTGGAGCAGATCGACCTCGACATGGCGGGGAAATTCATCCGCATCGACGACCAGTGCCGCACCTCGATGCGCGGCATCTTTGCCATTGGCGACGTCACCGGCGAGCCGATGCTGGCGCACCGGGCGATGGCGCAAGGCGAAATGGTCGCCGAGATCGTCGCCGGCCACAAGCGCAGCTGGGACAAACGCTGCATTCCCGCCATCTGCTTCACCGATCCGGAACTGGTCACCGCAGGCCTGTCGCCGGAGGAGGCAAAGGGGCTCGGCGGTGAGATCAAGGTCGGGCTGTTTCCTTTTGCCGCCAATGGCCGGGCAATGACCAAAATGGGTGAAGATGGATTTGTCCGGGTTGTTGCCCGCGCGGACAACCATCTGGTGCTCGGCATCCAGGCGGTCGGCCAGGGCGTGTCGGAACTGTCGGCGGCGTTCGGCCTGGCGCTGGAGATGGGCGCGCGGCTGGAGGACATCGCCGGCACCATCCATGCACATCCGACACAAGGCGAGGGTTTTCAGGAAGCCGCGCTGAAGGCGCTTGGGCACGCGCTGCATGTTTGAGGGCAGGTGATCTCCCCCCTTGAGGGGGAGATGGCCGGCAGGCCAGAGGGGGTCGGTTCGACTGGATGCGACCTCCCTTGCGACAGATGGAGGTTAGCGCTCTACGCGAGGCGACCCCCTCTGTCGCCTTCGGCGACATCTCCCCCTCGAGGGGGGAGATTACACAGCTCACCCCGCCAGCCGGCTAACCATCTCGTGCTGCGCATAGGCGTGGCCGAAGCGGTTGGCAAGGAAGGCATCGAGCGCGATGTCCTCCTGCTTGATGAAACCCTTCGCCGGCAAGGTGCCGTCGGCCAGCATGTCGAGCACCGCGCAGATGGCTGAGCCCGTGGTGATCTGGATGGCGCTACGCACCGTATCGCCGACACGCCTGGCATAGATCTTGTTGGCGTAGGTCTCCTGCAGCAGGCGGCCGTTCTTGCGGCCGCTGACGGTGACGAAGACGATGACCACGTCCTGCAGCGTTGCCGGCAGGGCGCTCTCAAAAATGTCCTTCAGCACGTCGCGGCGGTGGCGCAGGCCGAGATCGTTGAGCAGCGCCTTCATGATCGCGGCGTGGCCAGGGTAGCGGATGGTGCGATAGTTCAGCGTGCGCACCTTGCCCTTCAGCGTTTCGGCCAGAGTGCCGAGCCCTCCGGACGTGTTGAACGCCTCGTAGGTGACGCCGTCGAGCGAGAATTCCTCGCGCTCCTCCAACGGCGGCACTTCGATCAGTTCGCCTTCGACGATCGCCTCGCAAGGCTCGCAATATTCGTTGATGACGCCGTCCGTGCTCCAGGTCAGATTGTAGTTCAGCGCATTCGAGGGGTACTGCGGCAGCGCCCCAACCCGCATGCGCACGCTCTCCAGCGTGTCGAAGCGGCTGGCGAGATCGTTGGCGACGATCGAGATGAAACCCGGCGCCAGCCCGCATTGCGGGATGAAGGCGCTGTTGGCGGAGCGCGCCAGTTGCTTGACGCGTCGGGTCGCGACGACGTCCTCGGTCAGGTCGAGATAATGCACGCCGGCGCTGGCCGCCGCTTCGGCGATGCGCGTGGTCAGATGGAAGGGCGCTGCGCTGAGCACCGCGAACTTGCCGGCCAGGGCCGCTTCGAGCGTTCCGGCGGCTTCGATGTCGAGTTCCAGCGTCTCGACCGTGGCAGGCAATTCGGCTGCGCTGAGCTGTGCGGCCGAGCGGTCGACGAGGGTGACCTGATAGTCGCCCGTGGACGCCAGCATCTCGGCGATGGTCGAGCCGATCTTGCCGGCGCCGACAACTATGATTTTCTTCATGACCGGTTCCCTCGCCTTACATTTGCTCAAGACGATAGAATCGCAGCTTGCCTGTCGAAAGGAAGCGTGGAATTGTTCGAAACGAAGTGTCAGATTGCTCAGTATGCCGATGAGGTTCGTCGAAAGTGCTTAGCAACGCCGAACAGGCCCTGCTCTCCCTGCTGCGCGTGAATGCGCGCGCCTCGACAGCCGAGCTGGCGCGGCGGCTGGGCGTGTCGCGGACAACGGTGCAGAGCCGGATCGAGCGGCTGGAGCAGCGCGGCATCATCACCGGCTATGGCGTCAGGCTTTCGCCGGATTACGAACAGGGACTGGTGCGGGCGCATGTCCTGCTCACCGTCACGCCCAAGCTCGCCGACAAGGTGGTGCGCAGCCTGCAGGCGCTGCCGCCGGTGCGGACGCTGCATTCGGTGAGCGGCAATTTCGACATGATCGTCATCGTCGACGCGCCGTCGATCAGGGATCTCGACACGCTTCTCGACCAGATCGGCGCGATGGACGGGGTCGAGCGGACATCGTCTTCGATCATCCTGTCGACGCGGATTGATCGGTGACTGGCTTGGCGGGAGCATTGGGCCGCTTCCCTCCCAGGGCGAAGCAAAAACTCTTAGGGTCCCTTCCAAATGCTGCTGTCGAGCGGAACCTTTCGGGGCGTCGGCGGGACAGCGCCCCGTCTGTCCTGCCGGACATCTCCCACTTGGGGGGAGATCGGCAGTTTCGGCACTCCGCTCACACCTCCGATGCTCCTGTAATAAAGCAACATGAATTCTAAAAAATGTTGCTTTCCAACACGGCCTGTATGAGAATCGCCGGGAGGCATAGCCTTCCGCCGGGAACGGGCAAACCGGCGCAGCGAAGAGCCCGCGCGGAGCTTCGCGGCGATTGCCGGACAGCACGGCAACGCACCAATGCTTTTTGAAGGAGAACAGACCTTGCCCAAGCAGTGTTTTGGAACATCGCATGTGCCGCTGTCGCCGGCAGTCCGGGCCGGCGATATGGTCTATATCTCGGGCCAGGTGCCGGTTGGCAGCGACGGCGTGGTGGTCATGGGCGGTATCGTAGAACAGACCGAGCAGGTACTTTCGAATGTGCAGGTAGCCCTGGCGCTGGCCGGCTGCACCATGGACGACGTGGTCAAGACGACAGTCTGGCTCGAGGACGCGCGCGACTTCGGCGCCTTCAATGCCGTTTATGCCAGGCATTTTGCAAAGGATCCGCCGGCGCGGACAACCGTCGAGTCGCGGCTGATGATCGACATCAAGATCGAGGTCGAGGCTGTCGCCTACAGACCGGTTTGACGAGAAGACACAACGGAGCCGGACGCCGATGCAATTTGATCTCCTCCTGAAGGGCGGCCGCCTCATCGATCCGGCGTCCGGCCTCGATGCGCAACGCGATCTGGCCATCGCCGGTGGCCGCATCGCCGCGATCGATGCCGACATTCCCTTCGATCGCGCCGCGCGCGTCATCGATGCCACCGGCTCCATCGTCGCGCCCGGCCTCATCGATCTGCACAGCCACGTCTATTGGGGCGGCACCTCGCTCGGCGTCGATGCCGACCGCCTCGCCGCAAAAAGCGGCACCACCACGTTCATCGACGCGGGAAGTGCTGGGGCCGGCAACCTCCTCGGCTTTCGCCGCCATGTCATCGAGCGCTCGAAAGTCCGCATCCTGGCCTATGTCAACATTTCCTTTGCCGGGATTTTCGGCTTCTCGCAGACCGTTTCGGTTGGCGAGTGCAGTGATCTCCGGCTCTGCGAACCGCGCGAGACGGTGGCGGCGGTGCGCGAGCACGCAGACATGATTGTCGGCGTAAAAGTCCGCTCGGGTCGCCATGCCGGCGGCAGCAGCGGCATCGCGCCGGTCGATCTGGCGCTCGAGGCCGCCGACCAGGCCGGCCTGCCGCTGATGGCGCATATCGACGAGCCGCCGCCGGGCCGCTCGGAAGTGCTGCCGCGCCTGCGCAAGGGCGATATTCTCACCCATTGCTTCCGGCCGTTTCCCAACGCGCCGATCTTCGCATCCGGCGCGGTGCGGCCCGACATGCGGCTGGCGCGCGAGCGCGGCGTCATCTTCGATATCGGCCACGGCATGGGCTCGTTCGATTTCGAGGTCGCCAAAGCGATGCTCAAGGAGGGGCTGGCGCCTGATGTGATCAGCAGCGACGTGCATCTCTACTGCGTCGACGGACCGGCCTTCGACATTCTGGTGTGCATGTCGAAACTGCTGGCGCTCGGCATGCCGCTGGTCGAGATTTTGCGCGCGGCAACACAGCGGCCGGCCGAGGCGATCGCAAGGCCCGAGCTTGGCGCGCTGGCAGTCGGTGCCGTCGGCGACATCGCGGTGCTGCGGCTGCGCCCGGGCAGTTTCACCTTCGTCGATGCGGTCGGCGCCTCGCTGGTCGCCGAGCAGAGGCTGGTCTCGGACGGCATTGTGATTGGCGGCATCTGGTGGCCGAACGAGGCGGCTAACGATTTTGGCGATACCGAACGCTTCGAAGCGCATGCGCACGAGACGCATGTCGATGTTGCTGTCCGGCATTTCGGGCGTGGGTGATCTCCCCCCTTGAGGGCCCTTGAGGGGGAGATGTTCGCCGAAGGCGACAGAGGGGGTCGGTTCGACCGGGCTCGCCTTGCAACGGATGGAGGTTGGCGCTCGACATGCGGCGACCCCCTTTGGCCTGCCCTCTTTGCCAGAACTTGGCATCTCCCCCTCAAGGGGGGAGATCACAGCTTCACCCCGGCGCCCCATAAACCGGCGTCGCAACGCCTTCCATGCGCGCCTTGATCTGCAGCGCGACGAATTTCGAGTAAAAACGCGACAGTGCGAGATTGCCGCCGTGGAACCATAGTGTTTCCTGCGCCGTCGGCTTCCACATGTTGCGCAATTCACCTTGCCATGGGCTTGGGTCGCCTCTGGTGCCCGAGCCGAGCCCCCAGCACGGGCCGACCTTGTCGGCGACCTCGCGCGAGACGATCGCCGCCACGGTCTCGTTCATCGACTGATAGCCGGTGCAGGAGATGATCGCGTCGGCCGCCAGTTCGGTGCCGTCGTCGAACAGGATTCCGGTCGGCGTCAGCGACTTGATCTCGACGCCGCTGCGGATGCCGATCTCGCCGTTGATGATCAGATCCGAGGCGCCGACGTCGATGTAATAGCCCGAGCCGGTGCGGTAGGCCTTCATCAGCAGCCCGGTCTCGTCGTCGCCGAAATCGATGGCGAAGCCGGCGCCGCGCAAGCGGTCGTAGAAGGCCGCGTCGCGTGCCTTGATGACGTCATAGAGCGTCCGCTGGCTTTGCGGCAGCAGCGCGAACGGCGTCGAGGCGACGATCATGTCGGCCTTTTCGGTGGTGACGCCGCGGGCCAGCGCCTTCTCGGAAAAAATCTCGAAGCCGACCTCCATCAGCGTGTCCGACTTGACCACCGTGGTCGGCGAGCGCTGGATCACGGTCACCTCAGCGCCGTTCTCCCAGAGATCGACGGCGACATCGTGGCCCGAGCTTGCCGCGCCGATGACGGCGACCGCCTTGCCACGGAATTTTTCGCCGCTGGAATACTGGCTGGAATGCAGGATCTCGCCCTGGAACGCCGTGGCGCCCGGTAGGTCGATCTGCCTCGGCGGGCCATAGGCGCCGGTTGCGAAGACGATGTGCCTGGGTTTGAGCGTGATGCGCTCGCCGGCGCGATCGACCTCGACCGTCCAGATTTTTTCGGCTTCGTCGTAGGACGCGCGGACGCATGTCGTGGAGGTCCAGTAATTGAGCTCCATGACGCGCGTGTACATTTCCAACCAGTCGCCCATCTTGTCCTTGGGCGTGAACACCGGCCAGTTTTCCGGAAACGGGATGTAGGGCAGATGGTCGTACCAGACCGGGTCGTGCAGCACGAGCGAGCGATAGCGGTTGCGCCAGGAATCGCCGGCTTGAGCGTTCTTCTCGATGACGATGGCCGGCACGCCGAGCTGCCGCAGCCGCGCACCTAGCATGATGCCGCCCTGGCCGCCGCCGATGACCAGGCAGTAGGGCTGCTGGCCGGCGCCGAGATCACGCATCTCGCGCGCCCTCGCCTCTGCCCAAGTCTCGCGGTCCGGATCGGCCTTGTGGCGGACACCCAGCGGCCGCGCCGGCCCCTTGCGCTCCTCAAAACCCTTAAGATCGCTCATCGCCGTGAACAGCGTCCGGCATCGGCCGTCCTGCAGGCGCATGATGCCCCGGCCCCACGCCGATGACGTCTCGAAGGTGAACCAGGCCTCGACGATGCCTTCGTCCGAGCTTGCCTCGCCACTGAGCTGCCAGGCAGTCGGCTTGGTCGTAGCCAGTGTGGCTTCCAGCATGTCGCGGATCGCCGCGCGGCCTTCCATCGTCCTGATGTTCCAGGTGAAGGTCAGCAGGTCGCGCCAGTAGCAATCCTCGACGAACAGGTTGGTCGCGGCCGCTGCGTCGCCCGTCTCGAGCGCGCGGGAGAGGGAGGAAAACCAGGTGGCCGCCTGTTTCGATGGTTCCATGTCGAGCATCTGTTTTTTCTCCTTCAAGTCGCCGCCGCCCGGTCTTCCTTCTCCCCTTGTGGGAGAAGGTGTCGCCGAAGGCGACGGATGAGGGGTATTCCAGCTTGGCGCTACGCGCCAATCCACCGCCCGGGGCGAGTCACGGGCCTCGCCCGCCCTTCACAAGGGGAGAACGAGAGCCGCGCCTCTCAGTCCCCCAGCGGCTCCATCTCTTTGCCCGTCCTGTGGATCTGGGCGTTGTATTTGATGCGGCGGACCGTTTCGCGAGCCGAGCCGTCAAGTTTGTAGGCGGCCGCCACCGCCATCAGGTCGATCGCGGCCAGAAAGGCAAACCGCGAGGCGGTCGGCTTCAGCGTGTCGGGATATTCGGGCACCGCCACCGTCAGCCTGACGTCGCAGGCGCGGGCAAGGTCGGTGTCGGGCGCGGTCACGCCGATCGCGTTGGCGCGGTAGTGCTTGGCCAGTTCGACGGCCTCGATCACTTCGCGGGTGCGTCCAGTCGCCGAAATGGCGATCACCAGATCGCTGGGCTTCAAGGTCGAGGCGGTCATCCGCATCAGATACGGGTCGCACTGGGCGCTGACGGTGATGCCGTAGCGGAACAGCCGGTACTGGGTTTCCTGCGCCAGCGCCGAGGAGCTGCCGCCGAGGCCGAACACCGTAACCTGGCGCGCCTTGGCGATGAGCTCGGCCGCCTTCACCAGCTGTGCCGGATCAAGCTGCCGTTCGGCCTCCTGCAGCGCCCGGCGTGCTTCGCCGAACACGGCATTCCAGAACGGCATGCCGTTGTCGCCGCTGGTGGGCGGCGGCTTGCTCAGATAGAGCGCGCCGACGACGAGGCTCTGCGCCAGCTTCAGCTTGAAATCGCGCACGCCCTCGCAGCCAATGGCCCGGCAGAACCGGGTCACGGTGGGTTCGCTGACCTGGGCGCGCTGGGCAAGTGCTGCGTTGGAAGCGTCGACCGCGAATCTGACATCGTCGAGCACGACATCGGCGACGCGCCGCTCCGCCGGGCGCAATTCACCGTAAGAGTCCTTGACCAGCGAGATGATGTCGGGGATGCGCCTGACATGATCGCGCCCATCGGGTTCGTCGCCCGAGGTCAATCGTACATGGCCTTCAGCTTCGGTCATGAATCTTTCCCCTGCAGTTCGTAGAACTCGACCTCTACCATGTTCGCGCATCGCTTGCCTGCTCGCCTCACGCGGCCGGTTTCCGAAGTATGTAGGAAAGCAACAAGCTTTTCAAGAAATAGAAAGCTCAGTTAAAACAAACACATGCTGCTGAGAGTAGCGATCTTGCCAGCGAGAGCCGTGGTCGCCGCTTGGCAGTAAAGTAGGAGAGTTACAGGCTGATTTCTGCGGGATGACCGACTGGAACCGCAGACCGAAGGTGAGCTGGTAGGTAGGGCAGAGCCGCAGCGTTGCGCCGCCCCGTCTTCCCTTCTCCCCTTGTGGGAGAACGTGTCGCCGAAGGCGACGGATGAGGGGTGCTCCAGCTTGGCACCGACGGCACTCCGTCCAGCACCCCTCTTCCGTCTCGGGCGCGCGCCGATCCACCTTCTCCCACAAGGGGAGAAGGTGGAAGGAAGCTCAGCCCGTGCGGCGCGCGGGATGCTGGTCCGAACCGCCATCCAGCCACGCGATGTCGTCAGGCGAAAGCGCAATGTCGAGCGCCTGCAGGCTGTCCTCCAGTTCGTCAAGCGTGCGTGGTCCGATCAGCGGGACGGACGGGAACGGCTGGGCCAGGACATAGGCGAGCGCGACATGGATCGGGCTCTTGCCCAACCTGTTGGCGAGCTCGATCGCCCGGTCGCGGCGGCCGAAATTTTTTTCCGAGTACCAGACCCGGACCAGCTCTTCATTGTCGCGCTGGTCGCGCCCGGCGCGACCGGTGAAGAAACCCCGGCCCTGGCTCGACCAGGCGAAATTGGGCATCTGCCGGGCGGTCAGCCAGGCCTTCCATTCATCGCTCGACGATGTGACGCAACCCGGCCAGATCGGCACCAGCATTTCGGCCAGCGAAAAATTGTTCGAAAGCGCGCCAGGCTTTTGCTTGCCGGTCCGCTCGGCATAGGCAATGGCCTCGTCCATGCGTTCCCTCGTCCAGTTCGAGCCGCCGAACGGACCGCGGATGCGGCCAGCCCTGAACTCCCTGTCCATTGCGTCGACGAATTCGTCGACCGGCACGTCCGGATCGTCGCGGTGCATGAAATAGACGTCGACATGATCGGTCTGCAGCCGGTCGAGCGACTGGGTGAGCTGCTTGCCGATCACATCGGGATAGCAGAGCGGGGTGTGCGCGCCCTTGCCGATGACCACAGATTGCTCACGCACGCCGCGGTTCTTCAACCACTGGCCGAGCAGCGTTTCGGTGTAGCCGCTGCCATAGATGAAGGCCGTGTCGAAGACGTTGCCGCCGGCTTCGAAATAGGCATCGAGCAGGATCATCCCCGAGGAGAACGTGCGAAAATCCTCGAAGCCGAGCGCCAGGCACGAGGCCGGCGGCGGCAGGCCTGGAATTTCGCGCTTCGGGATGGTGGTACCGCCGGAGCGCAGCCGCCGGCCGGAGATGGTGTTGACGCGTTTTTCGGGCTTCTCGATCTCGTATTCGAGCCCGATGGCGGCACGCCATTTGTCGAGCACGCGCAGATTGCCGAGGCTGTCGGCCCAGCCCATGCCCGGCCAGGCAAACTCCTGCTTTCCGGCCACGATCGCCTCACCGGCGGCGTCGGCCTCGAAAGCGTAGAGCCAGCGGTCTTCCCTGACCTCGACCACCTCCTCACCGCCCGGACGGATGATGCGAATCTCGCCGGTGCCGCCTTCCCTGCCGCTCGCATACCAGAAATCCGCGACCTCGATGCGGCCCTTGGTGCCAAGGATGCGCAGGACATTGTCCTGCGCCAGCGAAATGCCGCAGGAGACTTCGGCGACGATGCCGCTGGGAAAATGCAGCAGCGCCGAAGCCCATTCGTCGACGCTGGACTGACCAAGATGTGCAGCACCCGCCACCTTGTCCGGCTCGGCGAAGGGTTTTCCCAATGCTGCCCCGGCAATCAGCCGCGCCATCGAAACGGGATAGCCGCCGACATCCAGAATGCCGCCGCCGGCGAGATCGTTCGCGTAGAGCCGGTGTTCCGGCATGAAATCAGGCATGGCGAAGCCGAAGCTCGACTTCACCATGCGCACCTCGCCGATCGCGCCGGACCTGATCAGTTCGACCAGCTTTGCCGTCTGCGGATGCAGCCGGTACATGAAGGCTTCGCCGAGAAAGGTGCCGGCCTTGCGCGCTGCATGGATCATCGCGTCCGCCTCGAAGGCGGTCAGCCCCATCGGCTTTTCGCAAAGCACATGCTTTCCGGCCTCGGCCGCCCTGATCGCCCATTCGGCGTGGCTCGGGTGAGGTGTCGAAATATAGACCGCATCGACGTCCGGATCCGCGAGCAGAGCCTCGTAGCCGTCGAGGATGCGGGCACCGGGGAAGTTATCGGCAAGGCCTGATTTGCCGGGATTGCGTGCGCCGAGCGCAACCAGTGTGCCGGTATGCGAATGGGCCACACCGCCGGCAAAGGCTTTGGCGATGGTGCCGGGCCCGAGAATGCCCCAGTGGATCTTTCGTGGTTCGGACGTCATTTCAAATCTCCTTGGGGACGCCTCGGCGTCGCGAGTTGGTAAAAGAAAAATTGCGTGTCTTAGTTTTGTGCATGTCGTTGTCCCAAACCGCTGCGCATCCTCGGTTCACGCCCGAGGGCATGCTTTTGGGCGACATGCATTAGCGAATGCGTGCACCTGATTTGTCGAAGAGAAGCGACCGGCCGGCCTTGATCGACACCGCCAT
The DNA here is from genome assembly GCF_055811755.1 of Mesorhizobium sp. WSM4840. NCBI lineage: Bacteria > Pseudomonadati > Pseudomonadota > Alphaproteobacteria > Hyphomicrobiales > Phyllobacteriaceae > Mesorhizobium > Mesorhizobium sp. WSM4840. Next base: position 637,552 of record NZ_JBVVQD010000001.1, on the reverse strand, counting down.
GTGGTCGCCATTCGCCCGCTGCCGCGATGCCTCGCGCTCGATAATCAGTTCCTCTGGCCCGGCATTGGCATAGATGTAGCTCACCGATCCGAGGTGCTCGGCGACGTCGGCCTTGACAGCAATGTCGCAATCGCCTTCGCCGGCCTCGAAGAAATGCTCCGGCCGGACGCCGAGCACGACCTCGGCACCGACCGCAGGCGGGGCACCCGAAAGCGGCTTCCGCAGTTTGGCGCCACAATGGTTGGCGAGTTCGACGGTTATTGCGCCGTCGTCGTTTCCGACCACGTTCGCCGCCATAAAATTCATCTTCGGCGAGCCGACGAAACCGGCGACGAAGCGGTTGGCGGGGTCGTCATAGAGATCGAGCGGCGCGCCGATCTGCTCGATATTGCCGGCGTTGAGCACCACGATCCTGTCGGCCAGCGTCATCGCTTCGGTCTGGTCGTGCGTCACATAGATCATGGTGACGCCGAGCTCCTTGTGCAGGCGCGAGATCTCGACCCGCATCTGCACCCTGAGCTCGGCGTCGAGATTGCTCAGCGGCTCGTCGAACAGGAACACTTGCGGCTCGCGCACGATGGCGCGGCCGATAGCGACGCGCTGGCGCTGGCCGCCCGACAATTGCCGCGGGCGCCGCTTCATCAGCTCGGCGATGCGCAGGATTTCGGAGGCCCGCTTCACCCGCCGCTCGGTGTCGGCTTTCGGGTTGCCGTTCATCCTCAGCCCGAAGCTCAGATTCTGCTCGACGCTCATATGCGGATAGAGCGCGTAGGACTGGAACACCATGGCGATGCCGCGGTCGGCCGGCTCGACATCGTTCACCAGTTTGCCGCCGATGGCGATCTCGCCGCCGCTGATGTCCTCGAGCCCGGCGATCATCCTCAGCAGCGTGGATTTTCCGCAGCCGGAAGGGCCGACGAAGACGACGAATTCGCCGTCATTGACGTCGATGTTCGCGCCGTGAACGATCTCGAAGACGCCGAAGCGCTTGACGACATTCTTGAGTGTAACCGCTGCCATGCTGATCCTATTTGATGGCGCCGGCGGCAATGCCGGCGACGAAATGGCGCTGCAAGAGCACGAACACGACGAGCATCGGCACGGTGAGCATCACGGCGCCCGCCATGATGCCGCCCCACGACACTTTGGTGAGGCCGATCAGCGTGCCGAGCGCTACCGGCGCCGTCATCGCACCGGGCTTGGAATTGATCAGCAGCGGCCAGAGGTAGTTGTTCCAGGAGGCAAGGAACAGGATGATGGCGAGCGCCGCCAGCATCGGCCGCGCCAGCGGTAGTGCTACGAACAGGAAGATCCGCCACTCCTTGACCCCCTCGACCCGAGCGGCGTCGAACAGATCGCCCGGCATCATCGAGAAGCTCTGCCGCATGAACAGCACGCCGAGCGAATTGAAGAGCGGCGGCACGATCAGCGCCACCCACGTATTGGCGAGCTTGAAGTCGCGCGCCACCATGATGAATTGCGGGATCAGCACGACCGCATAGGGAAGCGTGATGGTGCCGAGGATGATCGCGACGACCACGCCCTTGCCGAAGAACTGGTAGCGCGCCAGCGCCCAGCCGGCCATCGAGGTGAGCAGCACCGACAGGAACGTGTAGGTGACCGCCACCGACACGGAGATGCCGATGGCGCCGATGAAATTCGTGTCGCGCTGCAAATTGTTGACATTGTCGAGGAAACTGCCGTGCGGCAAAAGCTCGATGCTGGGACTGAAGATGCCTCTGTCGGGCATGGTCGAGAAGATTACCATCATCCACAGCGGAAACAGCCAGATCAGCGCCAGCGGCGTCAGGAACAGATGCAGCGCGATGCTGCGTCCCAATCTGGCGGAGGAACGGCGCGAAGAGGAACGCGAGCTCATTTCGGGTCCCTCGTCAGCCACAGTTGCACCAGCGAGATGGCGATCGCCAGCCCGGCCATGGTGTAGGCGATGGCCGAGGCGTAACCGAAATTGAGCGACCTGAAACCCTGGCGGTAAAGCAGCAGCCCGAGCGTTTCGGTGCCGCCGCCCGGTCCGCCGCGTTCGGTGATCAGGAACGGTTCGGTGAACAGCTGCATGGTGCCGATGATCGACAGCACGGCGCAGAACACGATGATCGGCTTGAGCAGCGGCAGGGTGATGTAGAAGAACTGCTTGAGCTTGCTGACGCGGTCCAGCGTCGCGGCCTCGTAGACATCCTGGGGGATGGACTGCAGGCCGGCGAGCAGGATGATGGCGTTGTAGCCGGCCCAGCGCCAGGTCACCGCGATCATGATGACCGCCATCGCCGGCGTGACGTTGGAAAACCAGTCGATACGGGGCAGGCCGACGCTGTTCAGCAGCTTGTTGATGATGCCGTAATCGAGGTTGAACATCAGCCGGAACACCGCCGAATAGGCGACTTCGCCGACCACGACAGGAGCGAAGAAGGCGAAGCGGAACAGGCCTCGGGCCTTGAGCAGCGGCGAATTGAGCAGCACGGCCATCACGATCGCCAAAGTGATCATCACCGGCACTTGGATGACGAGGATGAGCAAAGTGTTTTTCAACGCGTTGAAGAAAGCCGGGTCGCCGATCAGCCGGCCCCAGTTGAAGGTCGGCGCGAACCGCCACGGCACGGTGCGCGTCGCCTGGAAGGAGATCAGGAAGGAGCTGATGATCGGCCATAGCCAGAAAATCGAGAAGATCAGCAAATAGGGCGCGAGGAAGCGATAGGCCGTGGCGTTCTGATAGCGCATCATTGCCTCCTTCGTTTCCCGTTTCTAAGTTTACCGGCCCACTGTCGAGGTCGGCCTTGTCTTGCCTTCTCCCCTTGTGGGAGAAGGTGGATTGGCGCGCAGCGCCAAGACGGTTGAGGGGTGCTGGACGGAATGCCGTCCTGCCAAGCTGGAACACCCCTCATCCGTCGCCTTCGGCGACACCTTCTCCCACAAGGGGAGAAGGGAGAGCGGCGCTCAGCTCACTCTTCGACCGGCAGGCCGGTCGCCGAGGCGATCTGGCTTGCGGCATCGTCGAGCGCCGCCTTGGCATCGGGATAGCCGCCGCCCAGATATTTGGTCTGCACCGCGCGGACGATGATTTCCGCGTCGCTCTGGAACGGCGTGCCGCGGCTGGGGACGACCTTGGGCAAGGTGCCGAGAATATCCTTCCACACCGCCTGGCCGCCCCAATAGGGCTGGCCTTCGGAGACATAGGGGTCATCGAGGGCCGAGATCAGCGACGGCACGAGGCCAAAACCCTTCAGCATCGCTATCTGGCCCTCATTGGTCGCAAGCGAGTATTTCAGGTAGGCGTAGGCGGCCTCCTTGTTGTTGGACACCGAGGTGATGGCGAGCGAGGAGCCGCCGAGATTGGCGGCGCGCGGGCCATCGGCGGTGAGGCTCGGCATCAGATAGACGCCCCACTTGCCGCTCCCGTCGGGCGACTCGGTGCGTATGGTGCCCTCATACCAGCCGCCATACATCTGGCTGGCGACAGTACCGGCGGTGTTGTTGGTGATCTTGGTGCTCCAGTCGGCCGAGGTGATGATGCCGGCGTCATTCATCTCCTTGATCTTGGTCATCGACGCCACACAGGCCGGCTGATTGACGGTGATCGACTGCCCATCGGCGGCGAAATAGGCGCAGCCCTGCTCGTTGGCGATCATGCGGAAGAATTCGGAGTCGCCGTTGAAATCGGCATTGGTCATCTTCACACCAGGATTGGCCTCCTGGATCTTCTTGCCGGCGGCAATGAAATCGTCCCAGGTCTTGATCGAGGTTGGATCGACGCCGGCCTTCTCGTAGAAATCGCGGCGGTAGAACATCGCCACCGGGCCGGAATCCCATGGCATCGCATAGGCCTTGTCTTCCACTTCGAGTTCGGTGCGCTTGAAGTCGGGGAATTTCGCCTGGTCTTCGGCCGTATAGCCGAGCGTATGGAGGTCGACGAAGCAGTCCGGGAACTGGCTCCAGTAGTTCTCGGCCTCGCCGTTCTCGATCGTCACGATGTCAGGCAGCCCCTCGCCGCCGGCGGCGCAGCCTGCAATCGACTTGTCGTACGTCGGGTTGTTGCCGAGATCCTGGACCGTGACCTTGATATCGGGGAACTGCTTGTTGAAACCTTCTATGGTGGCCTTCAGCGACGAAGCGGCGACGTTCCAGCTCCAGATCGTGATTTCGCCGGATTGCGCAAAGGCCGGGGCAGAGCCCAGGGCAAGCGCGAGCGCGGCGCAGGTCAGTATGGTGCGCATTGAAATCCTCCCATTTCATTTGCTCTCTCATCGCGAGCGTGCCTAGACTAGGCACTGGGGAAGGCTTGTCCGCGACAAAAGGAATAAAAAATTGGCGGAAAGTAAGATGCCGGAAAGGCCGTTTTATCAGCCTGGCGCTAGCAGCGTGGAGGGTCTGCCGCTGCTGCTGCAGATGTTTCACACCCAGCCTCTGGTGATGCTGAAGCCGCATTGGCATGCCCAGGTCGAGGTGAATTTCATCGTCCGCGGCGCCGTGCACTACCGCATGGATGAGCACGAGATCTCGCTTTCGGCCGGCGACATGTGCCTGTTCTGGGGCGGCCTGCCGCACCAGATGGACGATGCGTCGGAGGACGCCGTCTATGCCGGCGCGCATCTGCCGCTGGTGCACTTCTTCCGGCTGCACCTGCCCGCGGACGTCCGCAACCGGCTGATGACGGGCGCGACATTGGTGACCAATGCCACCGACCGGTCCGACAGCGACAATTTCGAGCGCTGGAACCGCTACGTCCGGTCAGGCGATCCGGGCAAAGCCGAGCACGCCGTCAACGAACTGCTGCTGCGGCTGGAGCGGGTGCGCTTCGAACCTTACCGGCTGGTACCCGAAACTCCGATCGAGCAGGAAACAGGCAGCCCCTTCGATCAGCAATCCCTGCGCAATGTCGGGCGCATGTGCGACTTCATCGCGGAGAATTTCCTATACGACATCGACTGCGTGGACATCGCGGCGGCGGCCGACATCCATCCCAAATACGCCATGAGCATTTTTAAGAAATCGACCGGCATGACACTCAACGAATATGTCAACCTGTTGCGGCTCAGCTACGCGCAGGCGCTGCTGATGCACCAGGACGCCAACGTGCTGCGCGTCGCCATGGACTCCGGCTTCGGCTCGCTCAGCGCCTTCAACAAGTCGTTCCGCAAACTGGCCGGCATGTCGCCTTCGGATTTTCGCAGAGGTGCAGGCGCCAGATAGTCCCAGTGAATCAGATAGTCCAAGTCAAATAGAGCCACGCCGGTCGATGCCGGCGCTACAACGCCCTGCGCCGGTTGAAATGCCGTCACGGGTTGAGCTATCAGCAGCGGATGAGGCTCAAAGAATTTTTTTACCTGCTTGGATTGAAGCCAAGAACACGCGTTTACGGCCACTCGATACAGGTCATTGATCTCCCGAAAGACGGGAAGATTGAATTCGCTCGATGGAAGAACCCGCGCGGGGCAGATCTCGATCTCGCCCAGGGCGAGGTCGATGATCTCCGGACGTTCCTGAGCGATGGCGACGTGGCGATCGATGTTGGCGCCCAGGTCGGCGACAGCACGGTACCGATAGCGCTCGCCTGCGGACCGCAGGGCCTGGTCCTCGCTTTCGAGCCGAACCCTTATACCTTCACGATCCTCGGCGCCAATGCCGCGCTCAATCCTTCCCGATTGAACATTTTTCCGATTCCCTACGCGGCAACGCCGGAAGATGGGTCGTTCGTCTTCGACTACGGCAACCCGGAGTTCGAGAACGGCGGCGACCACACCGGGGTGTCGCGGTGGCAGCACGGCAGCGCTTTCAGTATCCCGGTCGAGGGGCGGCGGATCGAACCGTTGATCCGTGCCCGGCTTGGCCAGCGCATCAAGCGCCTGCGCTACATCAAGACCGACGTGGAGTCGCACGACCTGTCGGTTTTGATCTCGATCGGCGCGCTGATCGACGAATGCCGGCCCTACATCAAGTCCGAGGTCAATCACAATCTTTCGGTGGACGAGCGGCTGCGGATGCACCGGTTCTTTGCCGACAAGGGCTACGACGTCCACCTGGCTGGGCCGACAACGCTATTCGGTCCGAAGCTCAACGAAAACGACCTCGGCAGCAAGAAGAATTTCGACATGTTCGCAGTTCCCCGCTAACGCCGCCGGTCCTTCCAGTGCGTCGCCTTGGAGGACGGTAGAGGCAGGCGCTGCGCCTCAGGTCAGCATATCCCCGCCGAGCCTGCCCGCCTCGCGATGCCGCCTTCCGAGCCCGGCACCAAAACGGCCGCGGTTGGGACCAGTTGAGCGCCCACGCAAAAACGCACCACCGGCCGAAGCCGGTGGCGCTCTCTGGATCAGTCTGTAGGGGCAGGACCGTCCAGGGATCCCTGAGGATCGGGCTCAAATGTCGGCTCTTCCTTGACCCAGGGCATCGGCCGAACAGATGAAAGAGCCCGCCAACGGGCTAAGAATCTCGATGGTGCGGTGCGCCGCCGCGCAGCGGACGGATTTGCAATTCTATTCGGCTGCGTCAGGAATTTCGCCGGAGGTGTCGTCGGAAGACTCTACCGGGTCATCCGCGGCCGTTCTTGCCAGGAACTTGTCCAAGGCTGCCTGCAAGGACAGGGTGGCCTGCGGCGAGGCCGGCGTCGTCGAAACGACAGCCATCGCATGGGCAATTCCCCGAGTGGACTTATCCCTGGCCGCCGCAGACGTTGCGGCTCCGTGTCCCTGCGATCCGGCCGCGGCCGAGTTGCCGCCGTTGCCGTTGCTTGCTCCGTTACCCTTCCCGCCGCCATTGCCGCCGGGGCCGGCGAGGACTGGAGACGCGACAAGGGCGAGAGCGGCGACCGTTGCGAACAGACTGGTTCGAGTTTTCATAATTCCTCCTTCGAGCCGCCCTCCCGCCAGGATGATTCCGGACTATAAATATGAGGACTCTCTAATATGATGGTCCACTGCTTAGCCAGTTTGGTTTAAATGCACCTGTCCGCAAGGGACCTTGGTCCGAAATTGAAAGGCAAAGGTCCTAACTCTATTGGGGGTATTCCGAGCGGCGAACAAAGCGTCCATTCTACTTCCCTCGGCGTAAAAGGGGCATCCGCTGTTCACGTCTTATCCTGTGGCTATTGCATGATAAGCAGCCTGATAGACACTCTTGCGGCCGTGACATCTAACCGGCGACCAGCCGCCGTCGATCGGCCCTTGGTAGAAGGCTAAGCCTGAAAATAGGCACTCACGCACCTCCAGACTGCCATCCTGCGCACGGCCGAGGAGACACTGCCAAAGGCCTCCGCCGCTGGTACCGCCGATTCTATCTGGCAACGGGGAGCCTTTCCCGTGCGGTATCGGAAAGGTGAAGTAGTCATACATTCCGATTGGCGGAGCCACTTCCACGCTGCCGACAGGGCAAAACCCGCGAAAACGCTTTAACCGCGTGAATCCAAAGGCGGGTTTGGATTCCTCAGTCAGTGCGCTCTGAAGACCGCAGAGGCACCACAAACCGTGATCTGCAGCTGGCGGCTTGTTTAACATTCGCCCTCGACACATCGTCAGGTTCAAGAATGATTTCTTTGCTTCGAGGCTGGATGGGACGATTGGAGGGAGAACTATGGCACCTAAATCTGGACCAGCCTCGTCACGTAGCCCGCGATCAATTCGCAAGTACTTCAGAGCCTCCACCGAGACGGTTGGTGCGCCTGCGTTTGATGAAAGGAGGAGACCCAATTCCCCTGATTTCGGCAGTACCTCTAAGACATGATCGGCTGTCAAAATTGCTCTTTTGCCTAGAACTTGCACAAGTGTGCCCGATCCCAAAAGCTCTGCATCGGCTCGATCCGTGCTGATGCGGACGAGGCCAATCGAAAACGCAGCCACGTTCTGTTTTATATCAGAAATAAGCGAAGTCGAGATATCGGTCGGCGATAGACTTTCCATCGCTCAGGCTCGTGCCGGCGTTTGTTGGCTCTGCGTACGCAGCGGTCGATTGGGGCTATGACCCATCATAACTGCGATCCATCAGCGGTTTTGCCCTCTCGAATGTCGCCGTATCGGTGACAATAATTTCGAGATCGCCGGTCCCGAAGTGACCGATGTTGCGGACATCGCGCGTGAACCCAGGCTCAAGCTTTATGCTGTCGGGGTCGACCTTCACGAAAAGCTTGATATGCCTAATTTGCGGCTTCACCTCAACGCAGGCAAAATTCTTTAGCCTTCTGAATGCAATGTAATTGTCTAAAGTCTTGATTTGCACGTCGTCGCCCAGCGCCAACAGATACGCTTTGATCGCCTCGTAGAGGTCGAGAAGGTCTTGATTAGCGTCCGCGAGATATTGTGTAACCGTCTTCTGTCGGGAACGAGGACGCTGCAACACCGGCTCGCTGCCGATTTCGCCGTCGTTCAGAATCGCCCTGGCAGGACGCTCCGAAGCGGAGGTCAGAAGCTCGAACAACAAAAGCTCTTCGCCGAAGCGGCGATAGCGAACAAGTTCGATATTGCGGTTCATCTGATTGACGGCATGGGCGTCGTACTTAGTGAAGTCTCCGGCGATGCAGATCAGCCTAGGCGTGACCCAGTCGACCATTTTCGCAAGATCCGCACCGTAGCGCTCCATTACCAGCCATTCGAAATCGCGCCGATGGTCCATCAGCCAATCGAGATAAAACAAACCCTGGTTGATGATGTTCTCATTGGTAGCCCGCTTGTATTCGATGATTACCGGCGAGCCATTCTCGTCGATGCCCAGTGAGTCCATTCGCCCGCCGTTCGTCGTCGAAAACTCGGAGGCCACGAAGCGGACGCCGAGAAACGCTTCCATGTTGCGTTCGATAAGGGTCTGGAGCGACTTTTCAAGCGTGACAGCGCTGCCCCGAAGTTCGCTTACGTCGGTGGCGGTCGTATTAAAAAGTTTGATGTCGCTCATGCGTTGGCCTCGACCGGTATATCTAAGACCCATTCCGAGCCGGTCGTGCGTAGAAATGACTTTGCGACTGCGGAAAACGGTGAACTAGGCATCGCTGCCGCCCGCACCTCACTAGCAAGCTCTTTCACATGATTGGAAGATAAAGCATTTTCGGTGCTCTGCGACGATGCAATGAACCTCCGAATCTGGTCGATCTTTTTCTGACACGCATTCCAAACCCCAAGGCGCTTTGCAATTAGCCGCTCCGTATCCATGTCGAAGCGATTTCGGGAAGCTTCAACCCGGTTGACAACCTGTGCATCGTTCGGGTTGGCTGGCTTTATTTTACCCTGCTCGTCGAAAACTATGAGATCGGCATCACCGGGAACCGTCGGGTCAATTAAGATGATTCCTTCTGCTGCTGTACTCTGAGCGGCAAACGAAGCTGTGGTCGCTGAATCCTGAAGCGGAAAATAGTCTGATTTCTTTCGATTTGGCTTCGCCCCGGCTATTCGGTAGTTCGTCCATTCAAACGCAAGCCATTGATAGTTGCTCTTCGGTCGAAAGTGATCGACATGCCAATCTGAGACGCAGTCATCTGCCTCCGTGTACCAACATTTTTGATGGGACATAGCGAGCAGTTCAGGTTTGAGTTTTCCCCAATGCGCTGCGTTGGCGTCTATTAATTCTTTGCGCTTCGCAACATCAGTTTCTGCTTTGATTTTGGCTGTTAGGTCGTTTGCCTTGGTTAACCAATCGGCGGGAACCTTCGAAGCATCCAAATAGACATATCTCATTGAATCGTCTTGTCGGATTTCAGGTTTGAAATTGCTGCCTTAACGGCGTCGTTTTGCTGGACGATTTCATCCGGAGTGAGCGTGCTGCTTTCGCGGAACTTTGCATCAAGTCCGCGCAAAAATTGCTCAAACAGATCTTGCTGGTTCTGGAGCGAGATTCCTAATGCTCTAATCCGACTATTCATTTCTTGAAGCTGACGTTCCTGAATGCGGTCTCGATTCTCTTGGACAAGCAACAGATTACGCTCGTCGATCAGCTTTTGCGTTTCTGGATCAAGTGTTGTTTGCATTCCAAAAGTCTGACGCAAAACACCTGCCACTCCGAGCCCTTTAGGATCAACAGACGGCAGATCGACCGATATAAGGTTGGTCTCTCGATCTTCGTACATAACGTGGACTTCTTCCCGTTTCAGCCCAGCGATAGTTAACGGGTTGTGCGACGTCATAACGATATGACAGTCTTGCGCTTCAGCCGCTATTCCGGTCCACTCCCGGACCAGCTGCAGGTAAGTATGTTGCCACACCGGATTGAGGTGAGTATCCGGCTCGTCCAACAGAAACAGCGAACTTCTGCCGCGAGAGATTCGGATTAGCCCTAGCACCATCAACAACTGCCGTTCGCCATCTGATAGGTCGGCAAATCCAATGTCTCCGGTCTGATCATCACGACGATAAATCCAGACAATGAAATCGCGGATTAGGTCAGAAATGTCGGCCGCCTCCAATGCAGTGAAGAACTCCTGCTCCGTATACGAGTGTGCCAGATCGGCGAGTGCATCCCTATCGCGCACAAAACATGCAAGTTGCGATTCTTTGTGAGCATTTTGGCGATAGTCATCCAAAACATCGCCTTGCAATGCGAGTGGCAAGAAGGCGGCCTCCTTTAGCTTCCGTAGGAACTCACCGGCTAACCCCTTAGCGCCCCACAATTCGTTGGCTTGCGTCGCCAGGGTAGAGAAGCTCTGCCGTCCCCGATCGGATTTTTTCGGACTGAACCATGAAGGCTGCTTTAACAACGCCAGTGCAGAGTGAAACCCCGTTATTCCCAGTTTTTCATCAAAGAACCCAATTGCATCAACTTGGTTGGGCGACGCATTTCGGAGAGAGGCTTGCAAAGCTATCAAAGCGAACGCACCATGAATAGACCGGCAGTAGAACAATCGCCTGTCCTTGCCTGCTGCTCGGTAGGAGTCGGAGCCTTCTTCCTTAATTATCCTGCTGTAATACCGCTTCTGGTGGTCGTCGAAGATCGCCTCCAGGCGTCGGCTGGTACCCGAATAGTAACCAAACACTAGTGCCGGGAAATATGAATCTTTGTTAGTATCGAACTCTTTGCGGCTTACCGGTCCCTGGTCCGCGAGTATATGCGTTCGGCCTTGCCTATTCGTCAGGCGAATTGGGCGGCCGTCGATTCGGTACTCTACATCGTAGGTGAATCGCGTTCGTCGGTTCAAATCGACGTCACGAAAGATCGTGGCGATTGCCTCAATCAGATTCGATTTACCTGTACCGTTCTGGCCGATGATGACGGCTGTCAGGCGCGAGTCGTCGAAGTTGATTTCAAACTCCTTGAGGTTCTTGAATCCGTCAATGTAGACTCGGTCGAGACGCATCAGACCGCTTTCAATCGCCCGTCGACTTCTAGAATGTGACCGGCTTGAATTTCCCAGGCGAGTTGCTTGTAGAAGTCGGCGATCTCCAGCTCGGATTTTCTGAACAGGGCGCGGGCGACCTCTTCTGGATTGCGTGGGGGATCGCTCTCGATGCCAAGGTCCGCTGACAGGTCGATGTCATCGAAAAGATTTTCTATGCTCAGCATCCCTGCTAGGTAGGGCTGATGCCAAACATCCTCATCTGTACGGCTCTTAGGCAACTTCTTGCTCCTCCGTTTGCGGCTCGGGGCAGGCCCTTCGTTAGGTGGTAACGCCGGCAGTTCCACCACCACAGGCACTGATGCACGTTCCGCCCATCCCGCACTAATGCGTTCCAGCAACATGCTCGCCGCCTCGTCATTTGGGTCCTGGGGAACTAACTCGCCGCAAAATGCTTTGAGAAACATAGACGATACAAGTGCATCAAGCATATTCGTCGCATTCGCGATCTCGGCCGTGGCGATCTCTACACTTTTGCTCGCCTTAGCCAATTTTTCGACGGTCTCTTTTTGAACCGACATTGGAGGAACCGGGATCATGAGTGCGGAAAGCTGGCGACTGTTGATGTTATTCACGCCGCTTGTTGACTTTGCAAGATCTTCCACAATTCGTCTTATAGAAGACGTCTGCAGGACGTAGTTAAGAAAATCAGGGTAGATCCTTTCTTGATTGAGCCTGAGTCGAATGAGATAACCGGCGAATAAATATCCTTCATGCATCTTGTCCACGATCGCTGAGCGACCAACAAGATTGAGGCTGCCGTTCGATCGAATTACCAGAATGTCACCTGATCGTAACGAAAGTGACAGTAATTCTTTGTCGCTAAATTCGGCATGCTTGAGTTCTTCGTCAGTGACCCGTCCTTTAATCACGTTTGGAATGCGCAATACGGGGGTTAGCTTCGGATCAAACTCGCACCTCTTGGAGGTACCATAACGAATATCAGTGAGTACGCGTTCAAGTGAAAGAACGTCCCAACCATGCTCGATCGCGGTATTGGTGCCGCATAATCCCTCTCGGTACCGTTCTTCGAAGTCCTTCGCCAATACTGCTGCCCGCAACAATTCCTCACGGGCGCGCGCAATACGTGAAAGCAGACTGTCCACCTTAGCGACGATGCGTCTTTGCTCTGCGAGCGGTGGAAGAGGAATTGGCACCTCGCCGACTTTCCGACCAGACAACTCCAGGAAAGTAGTTCCACTAGCCTGCTCTTCCAGAAACTGCTTGGATGCCAGAAGGTAAAATCGCACGAACTCAGGGATAATCCCGCCATGCAGAATTAAACTTTTGAAGCCTTGGTTTGTAGCGATCGGGTTCGCTGCAATCGCGCAATAACCTATCGGCGCCCGACTAGATAGGAGGACGGTTCCTGCCGGCAAAAGCGTGGCGCCAGAAGCCGCATACCCCTCGTCGCTGAGATATCTCCGTCCTGCTGCAATGTATGCCTTATCGTATCCTGTAAGATCTGCGGGTGTAATCCAAGGAATTCCGCGACTATCTGAAAAATTGCTGTCGATTCTCGTAGGTGGTGTTCCTCCGCCGATAATGTCCGAGATCTCATTCGCCGCGCACCAAACCCAGCTGTCCGGAACTGGCCACCTAGGCTCCGACATTTACGCAACCCCCTCATCTGCAAGCTCGTTTTGCAAAGCCTGAATTTCGGCTGTGGCATTTGCCAAATGCACGACGATCGCAGCGAGGATGTCAACTGGGTCGGTCAGCGCATCCTCATCGATGTTGTCGGAATCAGAGAGCCATTTGATATCGAGACTGTCGTTGCGCGCGGCGATCTCACTGCGTGTGAATTTACGAAAGCGACCGTCGGCGCCCTCGTCCTTCCGCTCGCTTTCGCCACTTGGATCCTCGCCATAGGCTTTGATGAATGCTGCCAGGTGCGTCGCGTTGAATGTGCTGGTCTTACCGAACTGCGGCATTTGCGACCGTAGGTCGTAAACCCATACAGTCTGAGTCGCGTCATCCTTAAGTCGAGCAAGGTCTGCCTTCTTGCTTCGCTGGAGAAAGACGACATTGGTCTTGACTCCCTGAGCGTAAAAAATGCCGGTTGGCAGGCGAAGGATTGTATGCACATTGCATTCGCGCATCATCTTCTGACGCAGTTGCTTTCCTCGGCCATCCTCGAAAAGCACATTGTCAGGCAGCACCATGGCCGCCCGGCCTCCTGGTTGCAGATTGCGAATACAATGCTCAACGAAGGGTAGCTGATACGACGACACGGTTTTGGTGACCGAGAGGTCATCGCGGGTCGGCTTGCCGCCTGATGGCCCGAATGGTGGATTGGTAAGGATCAGCGTCGCAGCTTCCATATCGGCTCCCTTGGGCGACAGGGTATCGCCAAGGTTGACGTGCGCGGGATCGATTCCGTGCAGATAGAGATTCATCAAGAGCAGGCGATAAGTGCCAGCGACGTTCTCCATCCCATGAAAAGCATTCGTCGCCTGGAAATTCTGCGCCTTCTGGTCCAGTTCGAAATAGTCGTCCGTGCTGGCTTTCATGTAGCGATCTGCGGCGATCAGAAATCCGCCCGTTCCAGCCGCCGGGTCTTGAATGATCTCACCCGGCTTCGGTTTCATCAGCTCGACGATGGCATCGATCAGGACGCGCGGCGTGAAGTACTGTCCGGCACCGCGCTTTGTCTCTTCCGCGTTCTTTTGCAGCAACCCTTCGTAGAGGTCTCCGAACTGGTCGCGCTCAGTCGAGAACCAGTTGAGCTTGTCGATCTGGTTGACTAACTCGCTCAGATTTGCCGGCTCGCGGAGGAAGGTCGATGAATTTGAGAAGATCGCCTGCACAGTACGCGGCAGCGCTTGTGCCTTGTCGTATTCCTTCTTGGCCTTCTCGCCCTCTGAGGAATCATCCTCTGCAGTTGGGGGCGATAGTAGCTTCCCATCCTTCGACACGCGCGAGCGCGGATTGCCGAGCGCAGTGAGCATTTCGCGGTAAAGTTGGAGCTGCGCGATGCCACTGGCCTTCACCACGTCTTCCCAGCGCATCCCCTTGGGGATATTGACGAGCTTCCGGTCGTTCTTCACCTCTTCTTCCTTGCCTAGCTCCTTCATCATTTTGAGAAAGAGCAGGTAGGTGAGCTCGGTCACGTATTGCTGGTAGGTAATGCCATCCTTTCGCAGGATCGTGCATAGGCGCCAAAGCTTGCCGACGATGTCATTAGCGTTCATGTCCCCGTCCCCTCAACAACCGCTTCATGCAGCCGGTGTCGACCAAATGGCCTCATTGATTTCGTGGAGCGCCGATTCAAGCTCGTCGCCGAACTCTCTTTGAATCTGAACGAAGCCGCCCTGTCCAGCAAATGCTCCTTCATTAAGCGTATCGATATCAGCGACCGGCGTTTCCTTCAGCGCCCGGCCAATACGCTTCAGCCAACGCTTCTGAGACGCGTTCCAAGGCCGCGAACCTTCGATCCTGCGCAGGGCATTTTCCACGCGTGTTTCGTAGGGGACTAGAGGGTCGCCGAGCGCAGCTTGTCGTACGTAGCCAATGATATGCGCGGCGATGTCAGAATTGCGTGCACGGCCGTAGGCAGTGCGGAGACTTGTTTCAGAGTATCCGTTGTCATCCAAAAGCGAAGCTAACTCGCGCAATTCCTTGCGCGTCAGGTCGCGCGGCTTCTGGGTCACGGCGACAATTGCCGGGACTGTGTTCATATTCTGCCTGATGAACCGCTCGAACCCGTCGATGTAATCTTCCGGCGTGGCATTGTTCCCAAAATAATCGTCTACGCTAATCAGTTCATCGCCATGCTCGGAAATCATGATCCCGCGGGGTCGGCCGGAGCTTGCAGGCTTCGTATCCAGAACTTGCGAGATGCTGGGATGCGCTGCAAACCATCCCCTCATTTCCTCCGGAGTCATTTGGTTGAGCCTGTTGGCAAGATCAGTGGCTGGAATCTTGGCAACGGATTGGACCAGCGCGGCTTGATCTTCATCGAGATGGCGGGTTTTTGCCCTAACAATGACGATGATCTGGTCAGCAATCCATCTTCGGTCGTCTGGTGAAGAAGCGGTGCGCAAATCTTCAACGAGTTCGCTTAGGGGAACTTTCGGCTGGGTCACGATCGGCCGCATGTCCGACAGCTCCTGGAGATGCGCGTAAAGATCGACCGCATCGAAAATCCGGAAATGCTCTTTGCCGATATCGCGGCACAAGCGGGTCGCGCGGCCGATCATCTGGTCATAGAGAATGCGACTGTTCACGCGCCTGAGAAAAACCAGATTGCAGATTTTGGGGATGTCGACCCCAGTGGTCAGCAGATCAACGGTGACCACATATTTGGGGAGCGTGTCGTTGCGGAACCGGAGAATCTTGTCTTGAGTATTGTCAACCGAGCCGGTGATTTTCATCACCATGTCATTCGGTATCGCCCCGTGCTCGGCTTGCAACGCCTCCTTGAGGAGTCGCACCACAGTGTCCGCATGGTCATCCCGGGCCGCGAAGATCAGTGTCTTACCCGGATGGTCGATATCGATTTCCGAGGCTAGTGCCTCGCAAACAACGCGGTTGAATGACTCCGAGTAAACTCGTTTGTTGAATTGCTCGACCTCGAACTCGACCATGTCTGGCAAGGCAAACAGGTCGATCTGTCCGCTTTTCGGATCAATGATCTCCACCTCTTCGCCGCCTTCGAACCGTATGCCTGCCTCAGAAAGAGCTGTTGTTATCCGTTTGGGCGGAAGGTGGTCGACTAACCAGCCGTCAATCACCGCTCGTCGATAGGAATACCTGAAAATCGGGCGACCAAAGATTTCCGTTGTATGGATTGCCGGCGTGGCGGTGAGCCCGATCTTAAACGCGTCGAAGAACTCGAGAACCTGTCGGTATTTCGAGAGATAGTCGGTAATGTTTCGAAAGCTGCTTGCGGTCTCGATCAACTCGGCGTCAAGCGTGTAGCCTCGGTGCGCCTCATCAACGATGATGCAATCATACATGCCAGGGGTTGGCCGCTTTTCTGGATCATCCTCATTCAGAATTCGCGCGACCAAGGACTGCACGGTTGCAACGTGCACTTGATCCTCTTTGTCGGGCAGCCGCTTTTGTAACCCGGCGACCTTGTAAATTTGCGAGAAATTGAGGAATCCTTCGATTTCAGTGGTGTTCAAAGCATCGGTTGTCTGTTCGCCCAGAGCCGTCCGGTCCACCAAGAACAGTATGCGTCGGAACCGTTTCTGTTTGAGCAGACGGTACATCAGGCCGATGCATGTACGCGTCTTGCCAGTCCCGGTAGCCATGGCGATGAGGATCTGCTGTTGGCCATTTTGTATCGCTTCTTCGACAGCGCTTATTGCGGCTTGTTGATACGGACGCAGCGCCGCAAAGCCGATTGTGTCTTCGGCCAACTCGTATGCTGTCGGCTGATGATTTTGCTCCAGCTTCGAGACTAAATCCTGTGGAGAAAACCACTGAGGAAGCGCAATCGAATGGTTGGTCTCCCGACGCGCGTCCCAAAACCATATCCCGGACTTGTTCGCGAATTGCCGGATGTATGGCCTGCCGTTGGTCGCCAACACAAAGGGAACTTGAAACGCCTTTTCCAGGCCGTGCTGCCATGGCGACTCTGAGTCTACGCAATCTCGATCTAAAACGACATCCTGAGCATAACGCTTCGCCTGTTCGAGAACGGCTGGCACATCCAAAGCGATGCGCTTTGCTTCAACAACAGCTACGCATCTGAGACCGACGAATAGGGCATAATCGACAGGCCCCGAGCTCGTCGGCCATTCGGCAATCGCTCTATTTTTTCCTGGCGCAGGTCGTGAGCCCGCAGCATGTCGGACCAGTCGGCTGTCGACTTCCCAGCCTGCTTCCGACAACTTCACGTCAACTAGCGCTCGGGTAGCGCCCTCATCGAGTTCGATTGCATCACCCGCATCGTGGGCGGCGGTGACGAAGGACAAGGTTGTTTGAGCTGGAGCAGCTTCCGCTTCCTCCTGCAGTTTGCGCAATTGTTTATTGAGAACCGACTGCTGCCTCTCCTGTTCGGTCGCCAGTTCCTGCCATATCCTACTCTCTTCCGTCGCCTGCTTCGCGATCTCAGAGACAGCCTGAAGCGCCTTCTTGTGCTCTTCGCTGTTTTCGGCGTGCTGGCGCGACTCTGCTTCTGCGTTGATCACTGCATCACGCAATCGCTGCAGCTCGACTTCCACTGATTTTTCGTCAATCTTAGGTGACTGTGGTGGTACGAACGGCCCCGGCATAAAGCGTGGATCGCCGCCGAATGTCCGGTGAAACCAAACGGCTAATGCACGTGCCAGCTTTAGGTTTGATAGCGCATCGCTGTGACTGCCAATGAATTCATGGACGGCGCTGTTCCCCTGCTTTCTGATGGCGTGGATGATATCCAGCACCTCTTGCGGGATCACACGATCAGTTCGCAATCGCCGTAGCAGTTCTGAAAACGCTTCTCGCTCACCGAGCGCATAGTTTGCCGTTCGAGCGGCAGTTTCTTTAGTGATCAGCTCCGCGAACTGTCTTGATTTGATCAACGAGGTGTTTGGGTCTTCGGCGAAAAAGCGTTCGGCGAAATACCCGAGCTGTACCAGCTGCTCGTGATAAACTTCCAAGAACTCAAAGTTTGCCGATCGCATGATTGATTGTTGCCATACCACGGACTTCTTAACGTCCGTTCCCTCCGCTCCGGGAAGACTAGCGAAAAGCGGTGATGGTGCAACCAGTGGTGCGAATTCGAGCTGCATTTACCCCTGACGCTCCCCGGCGCCAGATAGCAAAAAGGCCCGGATACCCGGGCCCTTTAAGCTTTTCAAATCTCAAGAAGATTTGGAGCGGGTGAAGCGATTCGAACGCTCGACCCCAACCTTGGCAAGCGAAAAATTACGCCGTCGAAGGAATTCGCCAGAATGACTTACAGTACGCCAAAATCCGCGAGATTGCGCGTTCTGCCGGCTTCGCGGCTATTTGTGATTTTGCACCTTGGCGTATCCCGCGGAACTGGGTCGAACCACTGCGAAATGTGTCACACGTGACCGCGTGGTGACCCGGAAGGTGTCAGTGGCGCAATTGTGTGGGCTGCAGTTGACCCCCGTCCAGACCTTAGCAGCGGGGCGACGCTCCGCCCTGACAACTGCCTTATTCGTCCACCGGGCGGTGCAATGCGCTACAGAACTCCGCCTTCGCCTTTGATACGGTCAGTTTGCCAAGCGGCAATGACAAGCACTGTTTCCGAACATCCCACCTAGCGAGATTGGACTGGGTACCGAGTTATCAAACAAATTCTACTCGGTAGTATTAGTTCCTAAGACAGTCGGCTTATTGTATGATAGAGCTCGCCTGAACGCGTTCGAGCCCATCCTGTAAGCTATGGGATCAAAGCGATGAAGCGACGTGAGTTCATCATTGGCGTGGGAACCGCCTTCCTCCTTGGGGGCAGGAATTCTATAGCAAAGCCAACTAAGACGACGCACGCAGCTGTTGTGATCGGCGTCAACAAGTCAGAAGGGCTTCCTATCTTAAAGGCCGCGGTTAGCGGCGCGGAGCAGGTCGGGAATTGGCTCGCTGACCAGGACTACTCTGTTGTAACCATCACCGATCAAACCGAAATTGTGCGGGCGCAGCTCATAAAAGACGCCGTCGAGAAATTCGTCGAAAAAGGTACTTGCCAACAGCTCGTAGTTTATTTTGCTGGCCATGGTTTTGCAACGGGGCGGACTGAGCTTTGGTTGTTGTCCGAGGCGCCGGGCGATGCGGATCAAGCCATCAATCTCGACGAAAGCGCGTACCAGGCGAGAAGAAACCGCATACCGAATGTCATTTTCATCTCCGACGCGTGCCGTTCCATGCCGTCCAACCCCGGGGAGGCGAACCTCCGAGGAAGCGAAATTTTCCCCAATCCCCGCTCAACCCATAACATGCATATCGAGGTCGATCTGTTCCTAGCCACAGGGCTCTTGCAGCCGGCGTTCGAGGCGAAGACCGCAGCGGAACAATACGAAGGGCTGTTCACCTCGGTGTTCGTCGACACCTTCCGAGACCCGCCTCAGGAGATTGTCGAAGTCATCGACCGCGAGGAAGTTGTCACGAATCGTCAACTAGGCGCATATTTGCGCGGAGCCGTGGCGAGCAGAGCGGCACAGGTCTTCAAGGATCAGGTTCCGGACGACATACTACAATGCGGAATTAAGACGTTTATCGCTCCGGTCATCCGCACCCAAGCCGCGCCAAGTCAGCAAGCTCCCGCAGTTGGACCGGGCGACTTTTCAAAGGAGATCCTTAAGGTAGATCCCCAGAGTGGTCCGATCTTGATGGATCCATCGCCGCTCGACAACCTGCCCGAATCTCTGCAGGAATTTGGCCGAAAGTCGGGCTTCGACAAGACGCGAAGAGCGGTGCTTGCAGTTGAGCCACCGTCGCCTTCACATCCAGCTTTTGGTTGGTCCAACTTTGCCGTCGCCGGTTCGGGAGTGCTGAGGGCCGTCGGAACGCGTGATCTGAGAGTCTCTGTGCTCGGCGGGATGGAAGGCGCTCAGCGCGCGACAGTACAGGTCGATTTTCAATATGGTACACCGGGAACAATCGCCATTCAATTCACTGATGGGTCGGGAACCGTCCTTCCTGCTTTACCGCAATTTAGCGGCGAAATCCTTGTCGAATCGTCTGGCGTCAGCAACGTGAGCTATACGTCCCTCTTCGATGACTTCGATCGTCAACAATTGCGAGAACTAAGAGCCACAGTTGCCGCCGCTGCTTCTATCGGCGCGTTGCGACTTCAATCGCAAGAAGAAGCGGAACGTTTTGGCGATCGTATCCGTGTCGGCAAGGGAATTGATCCAACACTCGGGCTTTATGCAGCTTATGCCTATTGGCAAGCTGCCCTCCCGGACAAGTTGAACTCGGTTGAACAGATTATGGAAGCGAACCTCCATGCACTACTTTTCGACGTGGCTCTCCTTACCGAACAGCTGACCAACTCTCGAATTAGTTCCGTCCGCTCCACGACCCGCGATGGAACTTTGGTAGTGCCCTTCTGCCCGATGCTGACGCAGGGATGGAATTACCTTCGCGCGATGAATATCGACTATCCAAGAGTCGTGTTCGACGCGAGGTCGCATCTACGCCAAAGCCTTTGGACAACGTACGATCCTGAAGGTATGGACATGCTGCTGAATAGCGATATCTGGAGTTGATCGGAATGAATCGTCGCCAGTTTCATTCTCTGCTACTTGCTGGTGCGGTCATCGGTTCAGCGGGCTCGTCCTTCGGGCAAACAAGACCGAAACTTCTGCTCGTCCACGGTCGTGGGCAAGCAGGGTTCGACGCCGAGAAACTGAAGGCAGACTGGCTTGACGCGCTCTCCAAGGGCGCCCAAGCGGTCGGTGGAAGTCTTCCCGATCTCCTCGACGTATCGTTTCCCTTTTACGGCAAAATTCTCGACAATTTTGTCACTCAAGCCGACCTGCCGCTGACGCCCGACTTAGTGGCTCGTGGCGGCGTAGGCCAGAACGACGAATTCCTGGCCTTTCAAGCCGAGGTGGCAGAGTCGATCCGCGAGCAAGCAGGTGTCACCGACGAGGAGATCATTAAAGAGTACGGGGACAACCCGAAAGCCCGCGGTCCTCTAAATTGGGAATGGGTCCATGCGATCCTCACGGCGATCGACAAACATGCGAGCGGGCTCTCCAGCGCCGCGATCGAACGCGTCACCCGAGACGTTTTCCTCTACACGACACGACAGTTTGTGAGGGATGCGGTGGATGAGGTAGTTCGAAGCGACCTGACCGGTGATCCGACAATCGTCATAGGGCATTCGCTCGGCTCGGTGGTCGCCTACAACGTTCTCCGCGATCAGTCAGCTTCTCGTCAAATTCCGCTGTTCGTGACCATCGGCAGTCCATTGGGAATCAGGGCTATCAGAAATCAGCTCATGCCGCTGGCCTTTCCGAACAGCGTAAGTGCTTGGTTCAACGCTTTCGATCCCAGAGACGTGGTCGCACTGTTTCCCTTGGACGAAGACAACTTTCCGGTGACGCCTGTTATTTCCAACTTCGGGAACGTCAACAATCACACTTTGAACCGGCACGGCATAGAGGGCTATCTGGACGACACGGAGGTCGCCGGTCACCTTCTTGATGCACTCTAGCGGGCAGTCCGAGTGGTTGGCGTGCCTGTGCTCGTTGAGGCTGACCAGATCGCCATAGCTCGGATGCTCGTCGGTGATGACGGCCGTATCTCTCTCGACATGGTCGCGAACGGATGCCTAGGCAGCGTCGCCCTGCTGGTCCTTACGATGCGCGCTCCAAAACCAATGCCGTGGCGCAACTCTGAGCTTTCATTTGAGGCATTGCTTGCAAGACTAGAGAACCGGAACGGCGCGCCGTTGGGGGTGCCACGAGTCTTGTCACGTTCTTTGCCATCCTATGCCTCCTGGAAGGCGGTGGCCATGCCATGAAGGCCGAGTTCGCGCAGCATGTCGATCGTCGGATGGATAAGCATTGGTGTGTCTCCTCAATGAAAGTAATCAGGGCCACGCAGATTGGCGTGATCGACGATGGCGGTCGGTTCGGTGGAATGCCTTGCGGCCTTGTGATTGGCGATGAGCGAGGCGATGCTCTTGTCAGTTCAGCCCCCGATCTCGACAGCGCGGGCCGACACGGCTTCGGCGCGATCGCGTGTGACATCGCGAAACAGGCGAAGGACACCCAGGCATGTTCGAAAGCTTTGTTCAGGATGTGGGCGGCTGGCGAGGATTGCGACAACCAAGCTTTCCGTCTCGGGCCCGACGGATGCGGCCCAGCGACGGAAACGATCCGGCGTCCACTCGGCATATCGCCGGTGGGAGCTGGGCATATGATCCGGATCAGTCCCATGACGAGGGCCGCCATAGCGGCGCTGATGGACGGCAATGCGCTTCCCGCGGTGAAAGATCTCGATGTGCGTGCCGTTGCTCTCCGATCGACTTGCTGGCGAATGAAGTTGTGCGGTACGGAATAAAAGAAGGTCTTGAACTCAACATGGTAGTCCGTCGAGACGCGGGCCAAACGCCACTCGGCGAATTCGTAGGCTTCGCTCGCAAGGCTTGCGAGCGCAGCCCGCTCGACGCTCTCAATCAGTTGCCGGCGACTGACGCCCAGCCGACGCATGACGTGATCATTGATGCGATCGAGTGCCTGGCGAATGGCGGCATTGGCCTCGGCCAGCGAGAAGAAGGTCTGGTTGCGCAGCCGCCACAGAATGCACGACTGGGCGAAACGCACGTCGTTCTCGACTTTCGATTTGTCCTTCGGCCGTCGCGGCGGTGCCGGAAGAACGCCGACGCCATAATGGGATGCCATCATGCCATAGCTGCGATCGATCTCGGGATCGTAGAAGCTGGCGCGACTGACGCCCGACTTCAGATTGTCGGGGGACGATCAGTCGGGGAACGCCATCAAAGAAACGAAACATCCTGACGTGTGAACCAATCCAATCAGGCAGTGTCTGGGTCCAGGTTGCTTCGGCATATGTGAAGCTGGACGCTCCCAAGACCGCCACAAAGATCTCCGCCTCACGGATCTCGCCGGTGTCTCGATCAACGATCGGGATCTTCTTGCCGGAATAGTCGACGAAGACCTTGTCGCCGGCGGCGTGTTCCTGGCGCATCGTCGGGGAAAGCCGCTGTTCGAAGCTGCGAAAGAGCTCGCAGAACCGGCTGTAGCCATATCCGTCGGGATGACTTCCTCGATACTCCTCCCACAAGATGAGGAGCGTGACGCCCGGCTTCTTGAGCTCGACGGCAAGATTGGCCCAGTTCGGCTCTGTGCGCCGCTCGGAATCCGCGCTGCGGGCATCCTGAACGCCCAAAGTTCGTATCAAGCTGGCCGTAAATGATGCTATCGCGGTAGCTGCGGATGTTCCGTTCTCAAGCGCTACGTTCCGCGTCGGCGGACCTCACTTTCACCGCGCAACCTGGCGCGGGAAGATCAACGAACTCTTTCAAGTAGTTTGAAAACGTTGCGAGAGCGCCGGAAAGATCATGGATCGTTATCCGAGGGACTACTCCCTCCCAAGAGGCACCTCAAGTAGCGAGCTGACCGCCGTCGCCCTCGTCACCGCCGTCACGTGTGACGCGGTGCCGGCAGTGATGCTACCTTACGGGCCAGCCGAGCTATGGGAGGGTCGCGCGCACGCGTAGCCGCGCGCACCGTGAAAACCAGGGGTGTAGCACGGTGTGCTCATTTTGCTGCGCGAATGTACAGCGTACTGAGAACCCTGGAACAGGCTGCGCAAGTTTACGGGTCACAGCGTTCCGTCCGATGATCGTTGAACGTACTGACAAGGGCACACGCCGAAAAAAGCGCTGAAACAAAGCGTGTTGCAATCGGACAACCACAGGCGTAGCTTAACGTAAGTCCTGAGCAAAGGGGGGGGTCGCGTCGCTATGAACGCCTTCCGACGTATAGTTATTGCTTTATTCGTGGTTTATGCAACAGCCGGGCACTGCGAAACCGTTTGGCGGTCCTCCACAGGGAACGGCACTGTAGTCTCGGCGGAGATAGAAGATCTGTATATTAGGTTGTATTCAGCAGGTCAACTCAGGACAGAAAAGTACGTCGACACTCAAGGCTTGCCTATACGAGAGATACTCAAGCAGCAAAAACGCTTTGCTGGCGATTTCTTTCCAATCGGAGTGAACTCCGTCATGTGTAGCCTCAACCGTCATGTCTGTAAAAGGACAAGCGACGATATGCCTGTCTGGTTAAACGAAGCTGGCGATGAGTTGAACATACCTACACTGATTTTCGATGAATTCACGACGTTTAGCACTCGCATAAAGCCAGCTGGAGTGACGCCTGAGCAGCTGATGGAGAAGGATGTCAACTGCTCGCCCTTTGGAAGGAGTTGTGAGGAGGCGATCGAGATATTAAACGGTAACAATCCTGAGGTACTCAAACCCACTGCTGAAGGAGACATAATTATTCCCCAGCAGGGTGTGCAAACGAAGTTAAATACATCGATAGAGATTCTTCCGAAGGGGCCACTTCAAGAGAGTATAAAGGGAATCGGCCAAACCTCTGGATTTTCGCTTCCATCCTTCGAGCAAAGGATTGTTCCAAGTGGCGGCGCAGATTTACAGGGATCATACGGACAAGAGCCCCTATTTAACGACCAGAGTGACCTGTATACGCTGCTAGGCTTTGACTTTGCTGGGCTTAAAGATATCGATCTGGTTGGCCAGCCCTACCGACACCCAGTTCGGATAGAGGTTCTAGATTCCTGGTTTGACAAGGATCACTGCGACTTCGGGAAGATCAACGTTGTTCATACTGGTTCCGCGCCAGGAATAACCCGTGCTCCTGTACAAAACTGCGGTGATAGAGTCTCTTCCGATCAGGTCAATACAATTCTTGACCACGCATCACATGTTGTTGGGGTGATTGCCGCGCAGATAAACACGCTGGCGGGCGGTGGCCTGAATCCATTTGCAGAGATCGTATTCAGGCAAGTTCCGCTTGAAAATTTCTCTGTACCTGAGGTGCGTAACGACGTGGCACTTGCCATGATAAAGGACTTTCTTGCTGACGACACAAGATCTTTTGTCTATAACATAAGCTGGCGTTATCGGAATGAGAACGGAGCAAACGACTTTATTGAAGAAGCAATAAAGGAGTCGCTACAGAGGGTTCTGTTCGTTGTGGCCGCAGGCAATGATAAACAAGCCCTTGATGATGGAAATTGTGGAGTACTGCCCGCGTGCCTTACAGAGCTGCCCAATGTCATTACGGTGATAGGCCTTAATCGTAAGAGTAGCCCAGGTGTTTGGGTGGAGGGGGATGAAGGTTCAAATACTAGTCGTAGGTTTCATATAGGTGCCATCGCTTTAGACGTGCTTAGCACCAGCGCGGGCAATGGATATGCCAGCATGTCCGGTACGTCGCAAGCGGCGCCTCAGGTGGCAGCGGCCGCAGCTTACATCTACTCTGCTTATGCTGAGCTGTTCGGTGACGGGGGCCCATTGCGTCCCATCCGAGTGAAAAATAGGCTGATCTACACGTCTGATTTATTCCCAGGTCTCCTTTCCAAGTCGGTTGGAGGGCGACTCAACTACAAGCGTGCGCTCGATATTGTTGTCGATAGTATGATTTATAAAGAATCTGGTGAGATAAGGACTGCGTCCGGATCATTGGAGAGTATTGGGGATGGGCCCGATAGTCCGGTTAGATGCCGGCGCGCTGATAGTCAGATAGTCGACATATACTTGCGCGATCTGCGCCGCTTGTATTTCGACGAGGCGAGGAATCTCTATGTCGTGTTCAGCGACTCTTCGCCCGGCATAAACGAAAGTCCTATCGCTCGCGTAGCTGACTGTCACCTCATGTCCCAGTCCCGAAAAATAAAATTCGCTCCGGTTAACGGGGGGCCTGATCTTGAGGTTCGCTTGGATCAGGTCCTGGATTTTGTTTCCAAACTGTGAGGATCAATAATGGCAGCCCGTCGATCAGCTTTGAAATGCGCTTGTTTCGCCATAGCGCTGGCGGCCAGCCTGGCCCGCGGGGGCGAAGTGAACGCTGAGCCTATCGAGTTGAAGCCGCAGCCCGAAGGCGCAACGGAAAAGGTGGAGGAGGTCCGTACGCCCACATTTCAGCCTGTTGAGGCGGCCGGTACCATTTATTGGCAGCATGAGTTTGCTAAATGGAAGGATTCAAAGTTTCTCAGGCTTCATTTCTCGACTGTCAAAGTACCCAAAAATTTTGATGGACGCATTGTCATATCAGACCGCAGCGGAAGGATCGTTGACACGTACGCCGGAGATGCTCTCTCCGGCATAAGCGGCGGGTGGAGTAAGGTTATCCCGGGAAGCTATGCACTGGTCGCCCTTGTTGCGAGTACTCCTCCCGTCGGGTTTAGCGCCTCTATTGATCAAGTGGCCTTCTCGACCACGGAGGGCGTCGCCCTTTCAATCATCGGACCATCTGAGCTGCAAGATATAAGTGATTATGCAATCGACCCCGGGATCACCTCATGGTCGCGTGCGGTGGCGAAACTGTCGTTTATTAGGGATGGACGACAGTATACGTGTACGGGCTTCATGTTTGGCGAAGATTTGTTAATGACTAATGACCACTGTGTCAATGACACCGAAACGTGCAGGTCTACTGTCGCAATATTCCATTACCAGCTTGAAAATGGTTTCCTCGACGCTGGTACTCAGTACCGTTGCAGGGAGTTCATTAAAGCGAAGAGTGAGTTTGACTATTCTGTTTTGAGGCTAGAGGGCTCGCCAGGAAACCAATGGGGAATTCTACCGCTTGCGACCTCTGATGTGGCTTCTAACGAGCCAATCGTGATCATTCAGCATCCCGGAGGGCGGCCCAAAATGATATCTAAGGTCAACTGCTCGTCAAAAGACGCGGTGGTCGACGGATTAGCGAGCGAGAGTGACTTCTCCCACGTGTGTGACACTGAGCACGGGTCGTCAGGTTCCCCCGTGCTATCCACGGCAGGCAGGGTTGTAGGACTGCATCATTTCGGTGTTGCCGAGGGGCCATTCTGGGACCAGAACCGAGCAGTCAGGATCTCCAAAATAGTTGAGGATATGAACTAACTGCAACACGATTGAGGAGGATAGATCGTGACCGGGAGAATTCCTGTGTGGGTGTTTGTAGCAGTTATTCAAGTAGTCGCCGTGCTTATGATATCGCGAGTATCGAACGCCGCAGAGGCAGCATGTTCGTGCGCTCAGCCAATTGAGGCTGGATCCTCGCTGGTAACTCTCGATCGGATCGCGAAGTTTTCGCCACGCGCTCGGAGCGACCTTGCATTGGCGATAGTGAAGATGTGGAAGGATCCTCCCCCAGGGGAGCTGATTTCGCCTTTACGTGTCCAACACTTTATGGCTCAGATTGCGACGGAGACAGGCGGGTTTGTGACGATTGAGGAGAACTTAAATTATTCGGCCAAGCGGCTACTGCAAGTGTTTCCAACTCGAGTCACCCCGGATCAGGCACAGCGGTTGCAACACCGTCCTGAATTAATTGCCAATCACGTCTATGGCGGCAGACTGGGGAATAAATTGCCCGGTGATGGTTGGCGCTTTAGGGGATCGGGGTTCATGCAACTGACCGGCCGAAGCAATTTCGAGGCCCGAGGCAAGTTGCTCGGCAAGCCATTGGATAAGCAGCCTGATCTAGTGCGCCAACCCGAAACGGGATTTGATACAGCGGTTGGCTATTGGCTGGCGCGCAAAATAAACACACCTGCCGATAGAAACGACACCGTTACCGTCCGGCGTCTAGTCAACGGCGGGACAAATGGGCTCCCTGAGTCGCGGGTTTGGCTTGCTCGGGCAAAGAGAGTCTTCGTTGTCGGCGCAGGCCCTGCGGAGGCGCTTGAAGCAGCCGAGGAACCTTCACGCGAAGAGATGGCAGCTGTCGAGGAAGTGCTATCGTCTAAAGGTTTGCTGGCCGAACAGGGTCCGGGAGAGGCAAACTCCGATGACGTAAGTGGAGGTCTGCGGAACCTGCAAATGGAAAGTGGTCTGGCGGCCTCTGGTGACTACAACATCGCTACGCTATACGCTCTCGTGGAGCCCGTACCAGCCAACCCATTCACCGACGAAGAGATCGCAAAAGTAAAAGGGAAGCTGCAGCAACTCAAGATACTGAGCCCGGCAGAAGCGGCCAATCCTGACGAACTTCAGGAAGGTATCAGAACCTTCCAGTTTCAAGAAGGTCTTGAAGTAACAGGGATCCTAGACGATCCAACAGTGGCCATTCTTCTGTCAAACAACTAGTCTAGTTTTTCGAGCGAGTTGAGGTAGCGATTTAAGCTGAGAACTACGGGATAGCACCAAAGTCAGCAGCAGACTTCGCATTTCTCTTGCACGGTTTCCATTACCTAAAGCAGGACGGGGAAATGGCCATCATCCTGCCGCATGGCGTGTTGTTCCGCGGTAGCGCGGAAGCGCGCATACGCCCCAAGCTGCTCAAGGAGGGCCGCATTGACACCGTGATCGGCCTGCCGCTGACCTGAGACCCTATTCTCCTCCAGCTTGAGGGAGAGTCCAGGGTTTCAAGTTTGGCCTCAGGCGGCCTGTTTTCCAGCGTGGATTTCATTGTGAACGATCTTGCTGTACTTCAGGCGCCTTATTGCCGTTCGCGGTTGAAATCACGCACGAATGTAAGCGGTGTTCTCACGAATAGAGGCTGTGGCGGGATATCGGCGGGTCCGGGTAGTCACCTAACAGGTGGACTGCGCTACCTGCTTGCGGGTCGGGGTCGATCGATGTCAGATACCACGAGAAGTCACTGACCGCCCAGAAGCCGGAAATCTACTGGGATGTCTTCTGGCCATTTTGTTGTGCTCGAGAGCGGCCTCCAAGCTGCTGATGCGCCGCTGCGCGGCAATTTCGGCACTCGCTCGCGCATGGACCAACCAACTCGCCGCTGCGGAGATGTTTTCGCGGGCCTGTGCGGAGGCGGCGAGCTTTTCATACACATGAATCAGGCGGTCATGCGCGCTTGCGAGTTGTTTTGCCCCCGCTATGCGCCTGATTGCTAGGGGCCAGTATAGTATTCAGAATTCTGAGGATCGTTCGTCCACTTCTTTATCTCGTCAAAAATGCCTTATCGGTTTGGACATCTGACTGCCCGAACGCCCGCGAAGTGGCCAACATAGCGGAACCACCAAATACTAAACTCCGACTGAATTGCATCGTGACCTCCATGTCGCTCGTCGCCTATTCGTGTCTGCCGATCAAACCTTGGTCAGCACAAGGCCGTAGAAAAGTCCTTTTCCGGTGGCGGTCAGGCCGGAATCGCTCTGGATTGAGCCACCGAACGCGGCCGTAAGCGAACTAACGACCAAGCCCTTTACCTCCGCCGAGGCTCCTTTGTTGAGTTCGACGGAGTATGTCACATCTGCCCTGATTGCCTGCTGGGTCTGGTAGGCCAGTGAGTTTTTCGAGTAATCCTGAACTATCTTCTGGCATACCGGGCCCAGCTGCGACCTGATGGATTCCAAGTCGTCAAGCGCCAATTGCTCAACCGTGACGTTGGTCAATTTCACCGTAACCGAGCGGATGTAGTTAAGCTTGGCCCCGAGCCCAAGCTGGGCCAGTGCTGTGGCATCGAGCTGGAAAGCGCCTTTGAGCGCCCCCGTGGCCTCTGACGAGGCCGCTTGATCAACAATGGCAGTCGGCGTGTGGGCGAAGTCCGGCCTGCACAGATAGGTGAGTTTCAGTGGCGGCTTGAGGCCGTTCCCTTTGACCGACGTGACCAGGGAGCCTGGTCCGTAGGCAGTAGAGGGCAGCGCCAGCGAGTCATATCCCAGTGAGCTGATCGTATCGTTAAGATTTGCCGCAGATTCTGGTTTTGACGTGCTCGTGCAAGATATCAGCAGCAAGGTGCACTGAAGCAGTGCAGCGACCTTCCTCATCTCAATACCCCCTTACGGCCCGCTAACGGGTCGTCACCTATTGCCAACGGTGAAGTATACGAGAATTTCAAAATCGAGATGCGATCTTCATCACAATCTGCGCGTCCAGGAGTGAGGGTGTCAACAGTCTTACACCTTGCTGCGCAGATTCATTTTAGTCGTTCACCGTCCTAAACCGCTGCGGAACTGCCAAGACCTTTGTCTGGAGAAAGTCACCTGGCAAGCAGTAGCTATCGCTCCCCTAGTCATCGTCTTTCTCGAAGCCGCCTCTAAACCGATTTTGGCGCATTTCCGCTCGCTGACGTTGTGCTACGTTAATATTCAATCATTCACTTTTGGTCGACGGCTCCCATCTTATGCCACGCCCCAGCGTAGTTGGATTTTCAGCTACGCGAGTGCTCCTAATCCTGATAGCGCCCCTCGGCATCTGCGTGTATGTTGTCTCATATCGAAGGGGGCTAACATGAAAATTGGATGTGCTTTTCTGATTTTCGGCCTGCTATGTTCTGTTGGACAAATCGGCCGACCCGCGCCCGCCCTTGCTGAAGGCTTAGGAACGGACCTTAAGAATAACAACGAAGTGACGGGCGTTGGTCCGGCTGGCGATGTCCCTATCGGTGACATAAAGGATCTTATTACTTGGAATGTTCTCGACCACTCCTATCCGAATCTGAAGTTGAAATGGAAGTCCGACTCGATCGCGGTCTGTTGGGAAGACCCCTCTCAGAGCGTTGAGGCCGATCGAGCCTTGGTGAAGAAGGCAATAGAGGAGTCTTGGGCGGCGAATTCCGCATTACAATTTGTCGGCTGGCAGAAGTGTGACTCCCAAAATAGGGGTATTAGGATCGCTGTCGAAGACAGTGGTCCTCACACGATGGGCTTGGGCACTGAAATTAATGGCATACCAAACGGCATGCTGCTGAATTTCACCTTCCACCAATGGTCGCCCGCTTGCAGGCAGAGCGAGAAGATGCGTGTCGAGTGCATCTATAGCATTGCAGTGCATGAATTCGGGCATGCGATCGGCTTTGCCCACGAGCAGAACCGTTCCGACACTCCTACGCAAGGGTGCTACGATCGGCGCCAGGGCGGAAATGGCGATACGTTTTTGACCCCTTGGGATCCCTCCTCAGTGATGAATTACTGTAATCCAGACTACAACAATGAAGGTAAGTTGAGCCCTCTTGATGTTTTTGCGGTGCAGAAGGTTTATGGCGCGCACCAGCAGTGATCTTAAGGTCAAGAGCGCAATAGCAGCGATCGTGACCATCGCCGGCATCGCTGTGGCATCGGCTGAGGACGTTCAATTAGATCGCAAGATGCTGGTCTTTGTGGAAGTGGATGCCGAGGATGCCAACGGTGTGCCTCTCCCATCCAACCAGGGAACAGGATTCTTTGTCGGCACATCAGGCAATATCCTGACTAGCTACCATCTGGTAGGGCGGCTCAAGGGAGCACGCCCTGGCACGCTCAAGATCACCGTGCACGTTGGCAGCAAAAAGGCACCCCCAATAGATGCCGATATCGTTGAGAAGAATTCTGATCGAGACATACTGCTTTTGAGCATCGACCCGATGTTGCAGGGAAAGGCGACCTGTGTCGACACGGGTTATTCACCTAAGGAAAACGATGCCATCTTCACCGCTGGATTTCCGGGCTCGCTTTCCTTTGTTCAGACATCGGGTCGCATCGTCTCAACTGAGGGGCCACATGGAACCTGGATCGTCGATGCCGCAATCAATGAAGGCCAAAGCGGCAGCCCGGTTCTCGACAGCAAGAGGAACGTGGTCGCAATTGCAAAAGGACAGGTCAATGATGACCAGCACAATGCGGTGCCGGGTCAGTACATGGTCATGCCTATTATCGACGCGCCGCGAATTTCAGTCTTAGCCAAGGCAGGATGCGAAGACCCCGAACTCAACCAATGGCAGACTTTTACCAGGAACGTACATCTAGGGGCACCGCGACACGCAGTCGAAGAGGCGCTAGGCAGGCCGCTGATTGAGACCCCGGCGAAAGCTTTGGCCAAGGCACTGCATTTTTCTCAAAACTTCCGTTTTGCGATGGACCAAGGTGTTAAATTAAAGCTTTCGGATCAGGAGATCGCGAAGGTCAAACAGGGGATTGCTGATGCGGATGTCCGAACCAGCGCCTATACGCGCGCTGCATTCGTGGCAGAGATTGTTTACTTCGAAGACGTGGTTGCGCAATTCTCAATCCTCCTGACCAAGCCCACGCCGCACTCGATCGACGATTTGACGGACAGGCCCCCTTGGATCGGCTATAAAACTCCGCCGTCTGTACTCGGCGAATTGTACTTCTCTGAGGTCGGATGCCCCTTGTCTGGTGCCAGCAAAGATGACGCCTGGATCAGGATGGAATGTGGCGCGGACATAGTTACGACGGGGGTCGCAGTTGACCTATTCTGGTCGAGCGATGGCGCAGTACTAAGCGGATTCGGTAACCAGTATGTAGCTGTAGGCGAAGGTTCCCCGCTGCAAGAGAAGTTCGAAATGGGTGTGCTCACAGGTATCTGGCTTCTAGCGGATATCGCAGATATAGGGCTGTATGATGCCGGACCGAGGCAATGTGGTAACTACAGCATTTCTCCGATAACTGTTGAGGCGGAGCTGGATCAGGCACTTGCGGCTATTGCGACTTTTTCGGATACGGCCAGTGACGCTAAACAAACTCAAGCTCAATTTTGCTTCAGCACACAGATTGTGCAACCAAATGGAATTGTCATCCGGGAGGACAGCGCTTCCTTACAAATAGCGATTAGCAATAGTCAGAACGTGTTGATTTATCCGAAGATTATTTCTGATGGGATGTTCATGGGGTCATATCTCGGTGCTCGGCGTAAATCCCTGTTCCCGCCAGATCATTCTAACACCTCGCCCGGCGCCCAAGGCAAGTGACTCCACTGCTTCTTACTGAAGTTGTAAGTCGACTGAATGTCACTACACGAACCCGGCGAGTAGATCTGGCTGACATTAATCCGTGCGTAACAGCGGCGTGTCCGACCGTCCATTGAACAGCGAGCTTAGCCGGAACGACAACTCGCGACCCGATGATGCCTTTCCTTGGAACGACCATCGGTCCGGATCGGGATCATGAACGGACCTTGGACAGCCCGCCTGCCAGCGCCAGCGCGCGGGCCGCATCGCCCGACAGCCGGGACACGCCGCCCGTGGGTCGCGCCGGCCGTCCAGATGATCATGGTGCAGGAATCGCGGCCGGGCGGATTGTTGCGGCAGGTGGGATAGTGGTCGACCGGCGCGTTCCAAAGCAAGCGCGGTGCCGCGTCACGGATATTTTCAACAAACGGCGGGCTTCGTAGCCGTTGCGCCAAGCTTGCTCACGCGGCGTGCGCAAGCCGGCCCCGGGCCGCGCCTATAGTAGAGCTCCGGCCGGTAGCGCGGTGTGACGAATTCACGAAACGCTGATGCCAGTTGCGTGATGGGAGCCAAGAGTTCCATGACACCATTCCTTTCCCGGTCGTCGGCAGGAACATTGGCCGGCAGGGCCGCGGGCTTCACAAGCCGCCCGTGTAATTGAATGCGACTGACTCCTAGAGACAACCATCCAACACCTCGGAAGCGAGCTGTCTTAGAACCACAATCCGAGCTTGGCGCTTGGCGAGTAGAGGTCAGCCAAAGGCAGGTTGGAATCGACCTGACCCGCCACCGAACTCTCATCCAGCGTCGATTAGAGCCTTGGCAGTTTCTGTTACGCCATGGGGCGCGGGGGAACCGGCGGAGGCGCGTGGCCTTCGATCAGCGCAGCGTCGGAGCCGGTTGCGGTGATGACCCCGGCATAGGCCGCTGGGGTCTGGTATCCAGCGAACCTTGCAATCTCGTGTGGCACGGTTCTTGCTACCACTGCTTCAGACATGCCGGGCGCGAAGACCCTGTTCCACATCGATACCGGCGTGTGAGGTAGGGGCAATGATGTCGCGCAAGCTTCTGTTCGGCCTTCCAGCAGCGTTTTTGGCCGTCTCCCTGGGGGTAGGCCTCTGGTCGTCCGTCACCTCGTGGGAATTTCTGACTGCGACCCAATCAGATTCGGTCTTTTTGTTCGAGCGGTCCATCACCCGAGACCGTATGGACGTCGGCGTCGCGGAATTCTCACCGTGTCCGCCGGGTGTCACAAGGTCATAAGGAGCGCCTCGGTGGCCGCGAGACTGTGGATATGGTCGCGCATAGCATTCCTGAAAGATGCGGCCCCCGCCGGTACATCCGCGGTCGGCGGAAAAGGCTTCGTAGCGCAGACAAAAATCGGAAACGAACAGCCTCCTGCGGCGGAGTCTCGCGGTTACAGGAATCGGCTAAGAGTGCGCCCAGAGAGAGATTGTGTCATG
This sequence comes from Mesorhizobium sp. WSM4840, assembly GCF_055811755.1. NCBI lineage: Bacteria > Pseudomonadati > Pseudomonadota > Alphaproteobacteria > Hyphomicrobiales > Phyllobacteriaceae > Mesorhizobium > Mesorhizobium sp. WSM4840. The sequence continues at coordinate 603,479 of NZ_JBVVQD010000001.1, read as the reverse complement.
GATTATTCGACTTTGATCACTCAGTTGGCATCAGCCTTTCGCGAATTCGTTGCACCGCGCTACCGGCCGGAGCTCCACTATATGCGCGGCCCCGGGCCGGCCTCCGCGCGCCGCAAGAGCGCGCGCTGAAGGCTGGCCTTCATCCCTCCTGATCTCTTGCAGTGTCGCATGGCAACTGCGCGCCTCGCGGACCGTGCACTGCGTCTTCCGGCTTGGCGCCCAGGCCCTTGGCTCACCCATTTCCGGTCCGGTCGGTCCGATATGTTTCCTATTCTCCTACTCCTGCGCCAATATCGGTCATTGGTTGCTGTTCGCGCTTAGAATTAGAAAGAGATCGGACCGACCGGACCGTTTCGAGTCGGAAACCAGCATCCTCGGGCGCAAGCGAATCATCGCATTGCGGATCTGTCTGGATGATCATGGACCCGCGTGGATTAGCAAGAGACTGGTGTTGGTTCTTCCTCTAATTTTGGTCTGAGAAACCTGACCGGAGGAATCGCCATGACTGCCCCACGTCCGTCCAAGACCCATATCGGAAATCATCGGCTGCATCCGGAAACGTTGATGCTGAGCTACGGCTTTGACCCTCAGCTGTCGGAAGGTGCGGTGAAGCCGCCGGTGTTCCTCACCTCGACCTTCGTGTTCCGATCTGCCGAAGAGGGGCGCGATTTCTTCGATTTCGTCTCCGGACGCAAGGAACCGCCGAGCGGAACCGGAGCCGGGCTGGTCTATTCCCGCTTCAATCATCCCAACAGCGAAATCGTCGAGGATCGCCTGGCAATCTACGAAGGGGCCGAGGCCTGCATCCTGTTCTCGTCCGGCATGTCGGCCATCGCCACCACTCTGCTTGCGTTCGCCCGTCCGGGTGACGTCATCGTGCATTCGCAACCGCTTTATGGCGGCACCGAAACTTTGTTAGCCAAGACCTTGGCCAATTTTGGCGTCGGCGCTGTGGGTTTCGCCGATGGCGTCGATGAGTCAGCCATTCGCACAGCGGCGGATGAAGGCTGCAGGAAAGGCCGCGTATCGCTCATCTTCATCGAAACGCCCTCCAACCCGACCAACTCGTTGGTCGATTTTGTGGCGGCCGACCGCATCGCCGACGAGATCGCCGCCAAACAGGGCGAGCGGCCGGTCGTCGTGTGCGACAATACTTTGCTCGGACCGGTTTTTCAGCGTCCGCTTGACCACGGCGTCGACGTTTCCGTCTATTCCCTGACCAAATATGTCGGCGGCCATTCCGATCTGATCGCTGGCGCGGCACTTGGCAGCAGGGCCGTCACCAAATCCATCAAGGCGCTAAGGGGGGCGATCGGCACGCAGCTCGATCCGCACTCGTGCTGGATGCTCGGCCGCTCACTGGAAACGCTGAGCATTCGGATGGAGAAAGCCAACGCCAATGCCCGCATCGTCGCCGAATTCCTGGCCGACCACCCGAAGGTCGCAAGGGTGGCATATCTGCCGTTCCTCGGCGACGACACTCCGGCCGCAGGCGTATTCAGGACGCAATGCACGGGTGCCGGATCGACATTTTCGTTCGACATTCGCGGTGGTCAGGCCGCGGCGTTCGCGTTTCTCAATGCCCTTCAGATATTGAAACTTGCCGTCAGCCTGGGCGGCACGGAATCGCTGGCTAGCCATCCTGCCGCCATGACCCATTCGGGTGTGCCCAAAGACGTTCGGGAACGAATCGGCGTTCTTGAGTCGACAATAAGGCTGTCGATCGGCGTCGAGCACCCCGACGACCTTGTCGCCGATATCACCCAGGCGCTCGCCCTCGCCTGAAAATGCCGGCGACCGCCCGCCTTCAGCTGACAGTTCGAACGATGTTGCGCGATACGCCGCATTCCTTGCATTGGGCAGTAACTCCACCCCCGACATCTGGTGGGCGGACTGGCGTCCATCTCGTCGCGATTGGCGCGTCCAGGGGGTCACCCTGACCCACCCCCGGTTTTTTTGAACAGTTGTGTGCGTCAAGTTCTGCAAAAATGGCGTGGCATTCAGCGGTGACGTTGGCGTGTCCGCCGCGCAGCCCCCGTGTTTAGCGGAGCGGCGGACATGGCGGCCGCCGGAGCTTCAACGGCAATATGTGCCGGCGCTGCCAGCTGGGTCAGGCGGTCTTCATAGGTCTTGATTGATTTCTTCGAGGCGAAACTCTGTAGCGCCTTCAGAGGCTCAGCCCGCATGCGCGTGGTTAACTCGGCAAGACCTTCGCGTGTAATATAGCGCCGGCCAATTTTTGTATCCCATTCGTGGTAGGGCATGTCCATTAGATCGAATGCTTCGAGTAGCCTCTTGACGCCGGAAGTTGGCAAGGAATTGTCGTCCCCGTAGAGTTCGGCGATTAGCGGGCGCAGACTGGTTGCGACTTCCCCAGGCAGGTTTTTGTCGGCATCCTCCAACGGCGCACGTACGACCTCGGCTAGCGACACTCGCCCTACAACTAGGTACGCTGGGGAGCCCTCGTCCGTGGTTTCTGTGAACCGACCCTGGTCGATAAAGTTCAAGGACTTGGCGGTCTCCTTGGAGACGTAGAGGTTTGTTGCCTTCGCGGGGTCGCCGAAACTGGTCGCATCTACTACGCCCACCTTCTCGTAGCCGACCCTCTCCACCGCCTTGAGCGTTTCCATAATGATACGAAGTCGGCGCTCTTCGCGCTCGTCGAGCAGTGCCCGCAGTTCCGTATATGCGATGGCGCTGGTCTGGGCCGAGTAACGGTAATAAATGGCCGCATCTTTAATCTAGGATCAAAGCCAATCACTCTGAACGACCGAGTTCGGACCTTTCCCGGACATTTTGATGCCGACAGCCGGCACGTCGAAAGTTGACCCATCTCTGCCCTTCGTTCAGAGAAGTTATACGGAAAACCCTGGCCCTGAACTGTAAATGAAGGCGGCGGACCGAAACACGTCATTTAAGGCAGCTAACCGAAACGCCGTTCTCTGGTTGACCGCCCGCGGACTTCCATGCGGAAGCCGGACAACCATGGCGGGCACTTCGAAAAGGGGTAACTCGACAACCAATACGACATCGACATGTGCTGGACATCGCGGACATGACGCAAGGCCGCCTCGTTCCTGTGGAGACGAGAGTTGCGACGCGCGACAGCCTTGCTGCTGGCTGGTTTCTACTCTTCCCCGGCTTGGTTGATAAGTTTTTGCATCGCGGCCCGAACGCCACTCTCGGCTTCCAAATTCGGTGCTTGTGCCGGAGCCCGCATAGCGCCCGCTGGATACGCTTCCTGAATAGTGGAAACGTCAACCTCGGAAAGCATATTGTTTTTTCGAGAGATGTAGCAACTGGATGCCTGACCCTGCCTAAACGCCTCAACCGGAAGACTATATAGCATAATGGATTCGGGATCGAACTCGGTTAGAATGAGACCGTTCCTGGATTGATTAACCAGCAGCCTCCGCATGTTCCGGTCGACCTGCTCTTTGCTCCAGCCAAAGGAATTATACAGGTAACTCCAGTCAAATTCCTCTTCACATTTGGCTGCTGGACTCTGATGTTCGTGCTCAAACCCCAGTGCATGTCCGAACTCATGCAGCACTGTACCTTTCTGGCCATCAGTGAGTGACCGTCCGTCTCCCATTCCGCTGAGATTCAAGGTCTGTTTTTGCGGCTTAACATACTTTGCTGAAACGCCAACGTATGACCAGTAGCCCTTTCCACGAAAACTAACCCGAATGTCAGTCTTTTTGCTCCCGTCACAGCGGTTCCTAGAACCTTTAGGCCCGAAAGCGAAACTCGCTGAAGTCCCCTCCGTCCAGAGGTTTGCAAGGACCACCACTTGCTCATGAGCCGCAGGAGCTCCATCGAAGAAACAGACTGAAATTGTGTCATTCGGCCAAAGGAACGCTTCCTGAACGAAGCCCTCTAGTTCATCTTCGCCTTTTTCGGCTGCCGCCTGGGCGGCGAGCTCCTTTCTATAGGAGGCGATCTCTTCCAAGGTCTCTATCGTCTCGGCGTCTAGAGAACTCTGTTCAACAAAAATTCCCTCCAAGTCATGGGAGGTCGCAAGCCCCGGCCATGTCAGACTACAAAGAAAAAGGGCTACGCTTCTGTACCGTTTCCTGGACATCGCTTTCCCATTTCCTAATTGTTTGCCAATTCAAGAACACTCTTTGGAAGAAATATCCCCATGTTTAGGCTAGGTTCGCTGCCACAATTCACATCATTGATTTCGGCTCTAGACGTACCTCGTCCGCTCCGTATATGAATTCCTATTATTGATAGCCTCGTACCGTACTCAGCATCTTCATCCTTCCAGATGGCCATGACTGCGGCGCCGCTCATGCCCGGATATGTCGGAGAGCCATGAATCAGACAATGGTCCGGCCTAGCAATGAGACCGTCTTCTTCTGACTCGAACAAACGAGCTCCGTTCACTCGCGAAAAGCGCACTGCCTCAGTCCATCGGTCCGGATCGCTCTTCAGGATGTACGTAAAGTCGACTGCGCTAGCGGCGACCACGATTATAGCCTGCTGCCGCAGGTGGCTCTCGCTCAAATCTTCCGGGTCCGCACCGTAATCGTCTCCCGGATCCTCAATTCGATAGATCATGAAATCGTTCGCGTCTGTAAGAGGAGGGAACCCATCCGGATAATCAACCACTCGGAGGTCTTTGCCTGGCGAGGAAAACAACCGAACGCGAACCTCTTTTGGAGCGGTCTCCCGGCAATGTTGCGCGGTGACAATCAGATCCTGTGCAATGCGAAAGCCGGAACACGCAATCGAATACTCGTCCCCCATCATCCTGAAGAGTACAACCAAGTGTTTGTTTAGAAAATCGATCGTAACGGGCTTAGCAGTTCCGACGTATGCAAGGCATTTTTCGTCGTATTCCAGAAAAGCTTCAACGTGGTCGCCGATCAAATCTTTCACTTTCGCTACAAGGGGTCCGTCAATTTCAGGTACTTTTTGGACGAGACGGGCATAGGCCGCCGGACAGTCAGGATGGTAGGGTCCGGCAGTCGTCTCTTCCGCAGCATTGGCAGCGCAGATGCAAAGCGACGTGGCAAGCCAGAAGAAGATTAGCTTGGTCACTGGTGACAGAATCCTCTACTTGACGCCCCGCCCGTAAGCTTATCCCTCGTCGGTTTCACATCTCCATGGCAGGTACGACCACTGCCAGAACCCAGTATTGCTTCTTTGCCAGCGCCGGGGTCTGGTGGTCTCTGAAAACCACCTCCTGGGCCGGGCGGCAAGGGCGATCCCCCTTCCAGGCCAGAGTATTGTCCGCCATTGAACCGTGGGGATGCGCCTGGATAGTCGTTGTACCCATCGTTCCATTGTGGGTTTCTTGGTGGCCATTGTCGGGATCTTGGTGGGTTTGGATTATACCGCTGTGGATCTCGGTACTGCCTCGGCTGGTCGCCACCCTCCGTCCAGTCGTCCCCTCCATCGTTGACATAATATTCAACGTCTTCGTTGTCGGAAGAGCGATAGTAGCCGGAATCATCTTCAGAGAAAGATATATCAGATTGGCACCCAGCCAAAAATAAAGCCGCGCCAAGAAAACGGAGTGACTTGCGCGATGACACACAACCCTCCCAAGACAGGTGATATTCCCCGGATTTGAGATATTACTATACATTCGCTTAGTTTGCAATCAGCGAGCTTACTTTTAGAAAGGTCGTGTCCCACCGCGTGGTGTAGGTCGGCGGTAGCGAAGCCGCTGGCGAGCGCGCCCTCAACAGCGCTGTAGCGAGCGAGCGGCTTCGCGGCGGTCCTTCGGTAGGGTTGGGTTGCTGACACAACCTGATTCGAAGGGAGCCACCGATGACCGACGACATGATGAACCTGCGCACGCTCGTAGAGAAGACCCCCGACGCCGATATCCTGCGCGAGATGATCGGCTTTGCCGCCGAGCGGCTGATGGAGCTGGAGGTGGGCGCCGCCACCGGCGCGCCCCATGGCGAGAAGACCCCGCTGCGGCTTGTCCAGCGCAACGGCTACCGCGACAGAGACTGGGAGACGCGGGCCGGCAGTGGCGCGCTGATCAGTCCGGCCCATGCCGGAGAGCACGGCGACCAACGCCGTCAGCTACACCACGCCAGTGGGCACGATCCTTTTAGACGGATCAAGAAGCGTGCATAGAACTTGGAAGCCGGATTCGGCAGGCTGCAGGGCTCCCCGCAGACACATGGTACGGCGCGAAATCAATCGGATGCGAGCATGTTTGTAATAGTCACCGCACGGAGTGCTTTTACGGTCAAGCTTAATGACCTGACCCGCTCCCGAGGGGTGGCTCGCGCTTCGACGGCGGACATCGTGGCCGAGCGAATGCCTGCTTATTGGGCGCTGTGCTCGTTCCCGCCGACCGATACAAACGGCAAGATTCCACCCCCAGCCCCGCTGTTAAATTTTAACCTTCTTGTTGCCTAACCTCCCTAAAGCTCGCCATCTCATCTTCGGAAGCGACGACGACAATAACGTGAGCCACCGTCGGAAAAAATTTGACAGCTGCCCTGTTGTACGAGACAATTTCCAGCAAGTCTCCCGACGGGGTCGGCGAACTTCCTAACAATCCTAAATTAAAGGTGTACCATGTCGTACTCGTATATCCCGTTGACTGCGAATACCGCCGATCCACTGGCGAAATTTCGTTGCTCGCTTGATCCAAACAAAATTAAAGCCCTCTCATCCAGCGAAAGGGACGCTGTCAATCAGTATGATTTGATGATCGCAAAATGGCGTGCTGAACTCAGTGACGTTGAGGACGCGATCGCGATCACTCCTGAAGGCCCGATCAAATTCGGCCTCGTCCGTCAGGCGAATGAACTTCGACGAGTGGTCGGGGCTCTGTTTCCGTTCGTTCAGCCCTACCAACACTAATACTCCAGCCCAACAGCCCCTCCTGCTGGCTGCCGGAAGCCTCTCGGGAAACTTATGTTCCAACCGATGCAGAAAGTTCGTTCCGCCTGGGAATATTTCTCAATGTTTTCGGGCAAAACAATGCAGAACTCAAGTTCCGCCTACATTTAATAACGATCTCATCTCGGGGATTATTTCCCTTTGCGTCACGCGTCTGCTTTGACCGAGTCTTTTGACAGATTACCGGGCGATCCACTGCCGGCCGGACGCAGACCGCGAACAGCGTGAGTGCGCCGACTTGGTAGGTCTTGCTCTCGAAGGGAATCTCAGGTGAAAAGTCCGCGCGTAGCCTAGTTGTGATGTCGGCTTCGTCCGTGATCGCCGCCGGATCGGTGCCCACAATCAGACGAGGCCTGTCGGAAACGCCGAAGACGATCGTACCCCCCAAAGTGTTAGCGAAGGCGGCTAGCGTCCGTTCATATGAAGCAAGCTGAGCAACGGTGAACTGCTCTTTGAATTCGAGCCTCCGGCCTTCGCGGCTCCTTACGCGAAGAGTAACTAGATCATAGTCTATCAAATCTGAGATATTGTCGGGCAGTGACATCAGTAAGCTTCTCCGAGCGAACCATTCCTGGAATATCCGCCAGCACTGTCTTCTTCCGCGTATTTCTCGCTCGGGCCGTTGCTCAAGTGGCGTTAATCGCAACTTTGTGGGCCATCCGGTTAGGGCCGACTGTAGCAAGTGGCGATAACAGTACGATCGCCGAATGGGTCATAGAAGAGATTTCATAACTGCCGGATGCACGTTTCCTAATATCGACAAATCCCAACCCCAGCTTAGGGATTTCGACGTCAACTTGGAACGTCATAAGTCTTCCATCGGCCCGATCTTGGACGCGCAGTATGGCTCCTCGAATAGAAAAAACCTTGCAGGACTTCCATCCTTCTTGGGGTGCACCAGCTGCTGCCCCTTCATTGCTCACGCAGTCATGTTTCGGCCAGGGATGTCCTAAGTGATCGAAAAACACACGGCTCCCATGCTCGTTCTGATAATAGTAGACGTCGGCGCCACACTTCGGGCAGTTCGTTCGCCATACGATACAGTCAACAATTGGGCTGATTGCCGGTTGAAGAGCGCCGAGGTTCGATGAACGATTGCCGTAGTGAAAGCCACCAAAGCCGCATCCACAAGATGGCGAGTGGTTCAGCGCGTTACACACCTGCTTCTATACCAGTTGGGATGGATGGTCTCATGCGAAGATCGATTGCCTGGGGAAATAGGTCATACTATGGGCGTCCGGATGAGACCCACTGACCGAGTTCCTCCACAGTAAAAGGTCTAAGCCTTTCCTTTGTCCGGTGAGAACGGCGATGGCACGTTGGGCAGAGGACTTCGAGATGGTGTGCAAAGGTTCTACGCTGGCCAGAAGCCAGTGGGGTTGGATGATGGGCATCAAACATGGCTGAATCGCTGTGACTGAATTTGCATGCCTCGCACGTGATTGCACCATATCGCAGAGCGTTTAGACGTTTCGCTTCCCGTGCCAGCTTTGGATCTCTCTCGAGATTCCACTGTATTTTCCAGATCCGCTTTCCTTCCTCAGCTCCTTGTGGCGTGTCCGGCAGCCCTGGCAAATGCGTCCTTACGAGGAGGGGCACCTCACTGTCGTAGAAATTGGGTGGTGCAGGCAGAACGACCGGTTCTAGCTCGCAACTACTAAGCACATGCCATAGCTGCTCAACCTTTGATTGTGGGCGGACGATGCCGTCCTGCGCACCCGAGAGAATTGTTCGATCCGGCATTCCGAGGTCGGCAACCAAATGCGGTTCCTCCTTAAAGTGCCAAACATTGTGAAGAGCCACCGAAACCGGCCACTGTGCGAGCCGCTGCACCTCTTCTGCATCACTGAGGAGCATCGCAGTTGGCCCATACACCGTGGAGACTTGGGCAAGATTTGCAACGCGCCCCTCAAGGTCCTCGCGAACATTGCCTCCGCCGCCAATCGTTAAAACAAATGGCGCGGCCACAGCCTTGGTCGCAGCAGACCTGGCTTTAGAAAAATACTGTTCCTCCTTCGATGGATCGCCGCGTCCGCCAAAACATAGAACGTGTGAGGAGATGCGCCCGAACACTGCCTTTACACCCATTATCTTACTGACTTCCGGCACGACGTCACTTAACCGGATCGAAACAGGCTCTGTCGCCGAAACGGGAACCGCCCTACGCAGCCTTGCAAGCACTTCGACGATTCGCCTTTGCGTATTGGCTCCAACGTGCGCGGCCGGCCTATATCCCGTTACCCAGGTTTCATTTAGGCTTTCCAAGACGTGCGAAATGTTCTGCATCCGGAACTCCACTGCACTGTCAGATCTATCCTTCAGCGGGCCTTGCAGGAGGGTCCTTCGATACGCAGACTTGTTGAACGCGCGACCAACCTCTTCTGCTTTGAGCATGTCAAGGTAAGAACGCACTACTGCAGTCAGTTCGTCTTCAGACCATTCATTATGTGTGGGCATTGCTCTTCCTGTGGCCTAACTTGTGCAGGAAAACGATTTACGGTAGGAGTTTTGATGTCAAATCCGCCCATCGTTGCGACAGTGTTGTCCTACTTTGACGAAGCCCGGCAAGATCCGCACCATCGATTTAAATCCTGGGAGCACTGCTACACGCAATTTGAGGGACCTTCGAACCTCGCGAATGATCTATCGGCGCTGCACCTGGGGTTTTATTTGGCAAGTTGGGGTATGATGCGGGGCTCTAGTTTTTTACTGCAATGCGATTTCAAGGTTCATAAGCTGGCAGTTGAGGTACTCGGGCGAGAAAACCGGACCAAACTACGGGGAATTGGCGCAAGACGAGCTCTGGGATTCCAAGCCGAAATCTTCGAAATGCTCGATGAGATCCGGTCAACATACCGAGAGGTAAGCAAAGGCGCCGAGCCGACCGACACGTTAGTAACGAAGGTGGTGTTAGGAATGTTAGCGTGTTTGCCCGCCTATGACCGCTACTTCATAGCAGGGTTAAAAGTGTGCCGGCTGCCCTTTTCCTATTTGAATAAAACTAACCACACGGCCTTGATGAACTATTGCGACGAGCATGCTGCCGAATTCGAGGAGGCGGGTGCTGTGATTGCGGCGCGCGGAGCCGATTACCCTCCCATGAAGCTGATAGATATGTATTTTTGGCAAGTTGGGCGAAGTTCTGCGTCGTTATAGTTGGTGAGGACACTACTGCTGATGTGGCCATCACCAAAGCTAAAACAACTTGCTTCCTGTTCGGGATGAAGGGGGACATTTGCACCCTTCCGCCGAGGGGTGTCTGCGGCTACCGACCATTCAGCAGCGAGCCGCGAATTTATGCACCAAATCATCAGGCGACGCCTCGCGTGTCAATTCAAAGTGCGCAACCTGTCTGAAGCGAACCGAGGCGTGAGGCGCACTTGCGCTTTCTCTCTTGCCGCACTCAAAGGCCGGAGGCACATCGTGCAAAAGACCGGCGACCGTGAATGCCCACACCGGCTTCAGTAGACTACAGGTGGTCCGAAGAGGAGCTCGATGAAAACCTCATTTTCGTCTCTCCCTAGCGTCACGTCGAAATAGGCCCAGTCTTGTGCCAAGCCCAGCACGATGGTTATCCCCCACTCGCCCAGGTCCAATGAGTCCGCCCAATCGCCCATCTGACCCGCGATCTCGGCCGCAGAAGCAGTCGCAGTGGGGAAGACCGGCCAGAGCAGGATGTAACCGCGCTTGAGCTGCCGGTGGGCGCTCATCATTTTTTTCTCGCCTTTCAACATGCTGACCGTTCCTTGCGCAATCGTTGGCGAACCACTATTGTGGTACCATGTTGTAGCAGACACGCACAGCAGCGCCCCGTCAAGCTTTTTTGGAACAACTTGGTACAACATGTCAAAAATTCTGACCGCCTCGAAAACTCGATCCAATCGACCGGGCTGGTCCATCACGTTCCGTCATCCACTTCGCCAGGACAGCCAAGGCCGCCTCGGTCGTAAGGTTCGTCGGGGGCTTGGGACGAACGACGACGATGAGGCCGAGCGCTTGGTCGCGCAGATGAATAGCCTCCTTCACGACCCTAGCTGGTGGAACGCCACCCGTCGTGCCGAAGCGGAGAGGAAATTCGAGCCATCGATCGTCAAGGCCTTCTTCGACGACCTGCAAACCGGAAGTGCAGCGCCGGAGGATCTACGGGAAGCCTTTCTGCGGCTGCCCTCGGCTCAGGACGGATACTCGCGAGTTCTGTTCGTAGGGACGACCGGTGCTGGAAAAACCACCCTGCTTCGGCAGTTGATTGGCTCGGATCCCGATGTTGATCGATTTCCATCGACTGCACCTGCAAAGACAACCATTGCGGACATTGAGGTGATTGCCGGCGGACAACATTACAAGGCTATCGTCACCTTCTTCACCGAGTTTCAAGTGCAGACCTACGTTGAGGAATGCATCCTGGATGCGGCGCTCGCTCGGCATTCGGGCCTACAGACGGCCAAGGTGGCCGAACGCTTTCTCAATCACCGCGACCAAAAATTTCGGCTAAGTTACATTCTCGGGCCCTGGTCGAGTGGAGAAGTGATAGACGATTTCTCGTTTGAAGATACAGACGAGGAAGAGAACGCCGCCGCTGTCATTGTCGATGAAGAGATTATTCCGGACACGGAGCAACGCGCGAGCCGGGAGGCCTTGGAGGCAGTTATTCGCCGCATTGAGGAACTTACCGACGCCATTTCGAGAGAAATCTCCGAGAGCCTTGGCGTCGACGGGAGGCAAATCTCCAAAGAAGACCATGACGCCTATCTGGAGCTGCTGGGCGAGGAGTTCGAAAAAGAGCTTCACACCCAGGAAGAGTTTCATAATCTAGTTCAGGACGTCCTGGACTTAATCCGCATGAGGTTCGATCGCATCCAGTCTGGTATATTGGGATATACAGGTTCGGGTTGGCCCCAATCTTGGACTTTCGAGGCGACCGACCGTTCGGAATTCATTCGCAGCATCCGCTGGTTCTCCAGCAATTACTGGCCTCATTTTGGTCGTCTGCTCACGCCAATTGTCAACGGCATACGGGTGCGCGGGCCGTTGTACCCTGAGATGAAACCCTCTGGTGCCAAATTGGTCCTAATCGATGGGCAGGGTATCGGGCACACACCTGACGACGCTACGAGCCTGACAACACACATCAGCCGAAAGTTCGCGGACGTGGATGTAGTGTTGCTTGTAGACAATGCTCAGCAGCCCATGCAGGCGGCGCCTCTCTCAGTGCTCAAGGCCTTGGCTATCAGTGGTTATGATGAAAAGCTTGCGATCGCCTTTACGCATTTCGATCAGATAAAGGGGCAGAATCTTCCCGGCATGGCGGAGCGTCGTGCCCACGTAATGGCGTCCGTCATAAGTGCGCTCTCCAGCCTCCAAGATAACGTCGGCGCGCGCATTGTCCGCAACTTAGAGCGCGGGTTAGATGACCGATGCTTCATGCTTGGCGGCACACAGAAGAAGCTTTCGGCCCTCAAGCCGAAGGTCGCGGCGTATATGTCTATTCAACTCAGCACGCTCATCAATTTCTGCGTGCATGCAGCCGAACCGAAGGATCAGCCGAAGGCGGCTTTGGCTTACGACCCCATTGGCATCTCTTTCGCAGTCCAGAGCGGCGCTTTGAATTTCAACCGAGCTTGGCGCGCGAAGCTGGGATTGGGATCTCACGCGCACCTTCGTAAGGAGCACTGGACAAGAATCAAGGCGCTCACCAAGCGAATCTCCGGCGAATTTGATGTAGAGTACGACACGCTTCGGCCTGTGGCTGATCTCCAGACTAGCGTGTTGGAAGCTATTTCTAGATACCTCGATGCGCCCGTTAGCGAGTTGGACCAAGAAGAGGAACAACGAGCTACAACGCGTGCACGGCAGATCGTGGCTGCAAGTCTGAATCAACTCGTCCGGCGACGGCTGGTCGATGGCCAACTCGAGAACTGGCGAGAGTCATTCAATGACCGCGGCAAAGGATCTGTTAATCGTCGAGCGACGGCCTTGGCGAACATCTGCGCGACCGCAGCCCCGGTTCCCGATGCGGTCATGGGGCAGGAAGCAAGGGTATTCCTCGGCGAGATAGCGCGCATCGTTTCCTCTGCAGTGGAGGCGGTGGGCGGAATGCTAAGGTCCGGAACGCAGTGAGAACAAACAACATTCGACCGAACTGACAGCGCAGAGAGTCCGCGGCAGATATTTTCGGAAATGGTGATCAACCGCCTCCCAATGGTTGCAACCGCTCTGTCCGCTTTCGAAGTGTTACTCGGTGAAATTATTGAGTACGCAGTGCTGACACCGGCCCTGCTACGCATACCGTTCGCCATACCTCAGTTTTCCGCGGCGGCGCAGCTACACGGGCGCACCACCCCTGCGGGGCCGCTATGCGGACCACAAACCGTGAACAAAAAAGTATGAGCCAGCGCGCGCAAAAGCGGCTAAATTCACGGTGTGATGATCACGGGGAGTCTTTGCGTAGGAGCATTCTAGGTAGTTTCCAATGGCGCACTGCACCAGGACTTTAGTTCCTAGGTGTTTAGCTCAACACACCGGGCAGTTCCTAGGACTGCACTCAAGACCCTAACGCTACTCGTTACGGCTGATCACGCATTCAACCCCAATCAACATGTTGGGAGCGAACGCGTGGGCCGTGGTCGAGATCGAACCATCGTTTCACCGGCTCCCTTGGAGACAAACGATGGTCGCAATCTATCAAATTCCTGGACCCCACCATGCACCCGGCACTTCCGCCGAGAAGCTCCTCAATCTCAAGCAAGCTGCCGACGAACTTGGCGTATTTTACTGGCAAATCCAACGCGCTGTGAGGCGAGGGGATATCCCCTGCTATAGGCCGTTTAATAGCAGACCGCTCGTCAAGCTGTCTGAAGTGGTCGCCTTTATCGAGGCCTCCCGCCAGGGAGGAAATTCATGATTTCGCCTATCCGCGGAGTTCCGAACTTCGATAATCCCGTCGAGTATTTGACGCCACCGACTTACATGTCGCACATGCATCCAGACCAAGCCGGCCCTCCAAATCGGCCGAACGCGTCCCAAACGTTGGTAGTGCTGGTCGTTGTCCACGCAGGCCCTCGCTCTCTAGACTCCAGCGCAGCGCGTCAACAGGGCAGCTGTAAGCGCAACTGCGAAAGCTCGGAGGACACTAATGGCTAACGTCGGCCCAATGCCCGAAACGGCTGCCGCCACCGATTTCCTCGCGAGCCTCTTACCCGACCAACGATGGGACCTCGCAGCTATACCACCTGACGGGGGTTCGCCAACTTTTCGAACATTCCAGCTACATGAGCATGATCTTGCCGCGCCTTGGATAGAGGCGCGGCAAGGAAAGGAAGGCCTTTACTATCACGTGAATGAAATCGCGGGTGGTGTACTCAACCTCAAGGCGAAGAAGGCCGACATTGTCGCGGTTCGAAGCCTCCATGTTGACGTGGACATAAACGATGAGGCGACGCTGCAAGCGCTGAAATCGTTCAATCCAGCGCCGAGTGTCATCGTCTTTTCCGGCGGTGGCTACCAGGCATTGTGGCGGCTGTCGAATGCCTCGACCGATTTTGACCGCGTCGAGCGCATAAACATATGGCTCGCTCGTCAGCTTGGCGGCGACAATTGTCACAACATCGACCGTCTGCTCCGGCTCCCCGGGACGATCAATCTACCGACCGCAAAAAAGCGAGCTGCTGGCCGCGTTCCTGTCCTTGCGAGGGTCGTAGGATGAACTGGTCATTATCCTATAGTCTCGATAACTTTCCGGTGGGTGGTTCGGCTTTGGTTGCCACCGAAAAGGGCCCATCCTCTTTACCGAGCAACATCATACCCAGGTCAATAGATGATCTGCCGACAGCCGTTACCGAAGCCGTTAGACAGTTGATTAGCGTTGGCGATGATGCCGAACGCCCCCGGGGAGAACATAATCCCCGCCATCCAAGCCGAAGCCATTCGGTTTTTGCGTGCGTACACGGCCTGGCTCGTGCCGGGTGTGATGAGGCCGAAATTGCGGGAATTCTAATAAACCCCAGGAACGGAATCTCCGCCTCGGTCCTGGAAAAGAGAAATCCGAAAACTTACGCCATTCGACAAGCTCGTCGGGCAATAGAGGCACTTTCAACCGCCTGGGTCGAAGTTGAGCGGAGTGGCAAACCCAAAGCCACTATGCGCAACACGTTGTTGGCGCTTGAACGACTCGAACTTACCTTCGGTTACGACCGGTTCCGCCATCGCAAGATGCTAAACGGCGCCGCGCTGCAGGAATTCCAGGGAGAGCTGAGCGATGACGCTGTTGCTATGGTCCGCGCCCTCATCATTGGTGCGTTTGGTTTCGACCCCAGAGCCGAAAACGTTCGTGATGCTGTCAACCAACACTGCTTGGAGAATTCATTCCACCCTGTTTGCGACATGCTCGACTCACTGGAATGGAACGGAACGTCGCGCATCGACACTTGGTTAGTCGACTATCTTGGCGCAGAAGACACAGATCTGAATCGGGCCATCGGCCCAATCATCCTCATCGCTGCTGCCCGGCGAGTTCGGATGCCTGGTATAAAATTCGACCAGATACCCATTCTGGAAGGCCCTCAAGGCTCAGGTAAGTCAACTGCCCTTCGGATTTTAGCGGGCGAGGGTTTCCACTCTGACCAGGAGATACTCACTCAGGATTCGCGTAGCCAGATGGAACTGTTGGAAGGGATTTGGATCTACGAGTTGGGTGAGGTCGAGGGGTTTAACCGCGCCGAAGTTAACAAGATCAAGGCGTTTGCCTCTCGCCAGGAGGACCGATCCCGAATGGCTTACGGGCGTTTTGTCGAATCCAGGCCGCGACAGGCGATATTCATTGGTACCACCAATGAAACTACTTACCTCCGTGACCAGACAGGCAATCGCCGGTTCTGGCCGATAAAGACTACTGTCATCGACCTTGAGGGACTGAGGCGTGACCGGGCTCAGTTGTGGGCGGAAGCGGCTCATCGCGAACTACAAGGCGAGAGCATCAGCCTTTCGCCGCACCTTTGGGAGACTGCCGCGGTTGAGCAGGCGGCGCGGCTGGAAGAGGACCCTTGGCTCGAACTCCTTGCCACTGTAAGGGGTCACTCGAGCGGACACCTAGTGAGGGTCGGGACCCACGAACTCCTAAGTAAGCTCAAAATCGACCCAGAACGCCAAAATCAATCCCACACGAAGCGACTAGCCATCGTCATGCGAAAGCTCGGTTGGGAGCCGACCAAATTTAGAGTCGGCGACAACACCATCCGCGGGTACGAGCGCCCAAAACCCGAAGGCCACGTTGATCTCCAGGAATTCTAGGCCGTGGCACCGTGGCATGTGTGGCACGTCCTGGGGACGGCGACAGCGGTGTGGGAACATGTGCCAGGTGCGGTGTGGGCGGCGGCCAGCCGGCGGCTGTGGCATGCCACACGCGCCACGGCGTGGTGGAACAGCACTTCCGAGGTGCTGCGGGCAGCCGGCAGCGCGATCGCGTCCGGCGTGCCGGCAGGAATGCCACGCTCCGCTTGCCCGAAAGGTCGTCCGCTGCGATTTCAACCTCGATGGGGGCCGAATCCGAAATTTCACAAGCCGCGTCGTCGCGCGGCTTGGGCATCCAACACCATACCGAGGTTACACGTCAGGTTACAATTCGGACCCGTTTCGGGGCCGTGGAGCACAATTCGCGATTAATTGTGCGGGTTACCGGCGCCGTGTTTTCCTCGTGTTTTTGACTCCAGCGAGCAAACGAGATGAATAACAAAATCAAAAACGTCAGCATCACCAAGGCCACGCGTCGTCGCAAACTGAAGAGCGGTGCGATTGCCGCTTATCCGCAGTGGTACGCGGAGTACAAGGACCCGAAGCTCAAGAAGCGCCGCCGCCGCGCTTTCAACTCCAAGAGAGATGCGGAGGCGTTTCGTGCCGGGCTTCTCGTCAAGTTCGCTGAGGGTAGCTACGTCGACGAGCGCACTGCGCCAACAGTCGGGCAGGTCATCAACCACTGGCTGGCCGACAAGGAGGGTAAGGTCAAACCCTCGACGCTGAAAGGCTACAAGGTGGTCGTGAACGGAGCCATCCGTGGGCCGCTTCTGGTTGGAACTCGGCAAGAGCGCGCCGACTATACCGAGACCGGTGAAAAGTCGAAGGATGCGCGGTTCATCAAGCTGCTGGGCGACATCAAGCTAACCGACGTTACGACGGCGTCACTCCGCCTTTGGCACCGGACTGTCGCGGACCAATGCGGCACCTACACCGCCAACCGAGCAAAGTCGCACCTGAAGTCGATCTTCGCACTAGCTGAAGAGGACTACGGTGTTCGCGCCCCGTCAATGCCGACGGGCCTCGCTAAGGTGCGGCACAAGCCCAAGAAGACGATTCTGGCATCGGACGACATTCGCGTTCTGATCGCCGCGGCCAGGGAAGACCTCGAACAGGGGGCATATTATGCCTTCCCATTTCTAGCGGGCACCCGGCCGTCCGAACAGCTCGGCCTGCTGTGGAGCGAGGTCGATTTCGAGCGCAACACAATCCACATTCGCCGCATCCAGGAGCGGACCGGTGCGCTAACGGAAATGACCAAGACAGAAGCCGGCACCCGCGAAGTCCCGATGAGTGCGGTGCTGCGGGAGATCCTGCTGGCGTGGCGGGTCCGGTGCCCGCGCAAGGACAAGGAGCTGCATCGGGTCTTCCCCGGTCCCGGCCGCTTGCAGGAATGGCCCAGACCGCGCATTGGTGGCGGTGGCCCGCTTCTCTATCAGAACTTCCGCAAGCGCTACTGGGAGCCAGCCTTCAAGGCGCTGGGCTTGCCGTATGTTACGCCGCATTCAGCCCGGCATTCATTCATTTCGACGCTACAGGCCCAGGGCATCGAGATTGGCTTGGTGGCGCAGATCGCCGGCCATGCCAATCCGACTGTGACGCTCGGCCACTACACTCAGGCCGTGCGAGACGGCAGCGCCGCCATAGCCGCGCTGGACCGGGCCTACAGCGGCTAGGCCGGCGCGGGCTACGCCTAGCCACCCGGACCATACGCACAGCGCTGTGGGTACGGCCGCCTGCCAGCTGGCCCGCCAGGCCCCGCTAGCCGCGCCGTACGGTGCAGCCGCGCACCAGCCCGCACGTCCCTAATGCATTGATATCACTCGGATAATTGTGCCGGAGTTCTCGCCGTGTTTTACTGTCCTGTTGGACAGTAGGAGGCGACCGATGCACATCTTGGTCAGGGATAAGCGAACCGGCAATGAAGAATGGATGCCGCTCGAAGTCGCCGCGAAAGTCATGGAACTCGATCCAGCCGAGATCGAATGGGCGCTGGAAGAGTTCGGCGAGTGCGAGTCCGTCGGCTACATCGCCATCGAGCCGGAATAAACCGCCACCATCGCACAGCTGCGCTCCCAGATGTGGCGGTCGTCTCTCGATCGCCGCATTTTCGCATTTGCGGCTCTCTCCGGGGCGGTTGTCTCGACCCTCCCCCCTTTGCAAGGCAGTATTGGACGGGTCGATGGGACCCGTCGGCCCTCGAAAGGATCTGGAGCTAATACGCGCTACCCCGCTACGCCGCCCCTCACTCGATCTGATAGTCAACCGAGGTCGGCGAGACGCGGATGATGGCCCACGATGAAGCCATCGTCCCAGCGTCCACAGGCCTCTGTCGCGGCAACGGCCAGTCGCGCGGGACTCTCATGATGGACCACAAGAAAGAAGACCACATGGGCGGCGGTGAAGGTCCAGACCAAGGAGTTCGAAGCGACACTTCGCAACCGCTCGATGGATGAAGTTATAAAGGCCCGGCGCTCGACTCTGGGAAAGTGCTGGTAGATCAGCAAGGACTTTCCCGATGCGTAGAACGCACGTACCTCGTCCAGGTAGAGGTATTTGCACGAATTCCTGCGTCCCTTCAGTAGCGATGTCTCCAGACCGTTGTCGGGATCAAAGAAGACGAGATCTGCGTCCTGGAGCGCGGCTAGGCAACGTTCCATGAAGGCAGCGCGGCCCGCCAACACATCGGGCAACAGCTCGTTGAAGTAAGTTGCGCCGGGGATGGCGCCGCTGTCCTCGATGGTTTGGAGCCGGCGGCGATCAGGCTCGTCTGCGGCATGTGCGAGGATGTCGAACAGTTGCGGGTCGAAGTGCCGATACCGATCAGGCTGCTTAAGATACGCCAGCTTGCCGCCGTCGGAGCTTCCGTCTGAGGGCGTCAGCATCCAGCACACGCCGATTCGATTCGCGCCGCTCCGCGATAAGGCCTTCAGCAGTCCATACTTCCGATAGTCGCTGACGTCACCGACGTACTGATGCTTCACGCACGCCCCCCGAATCCCACTCAGGCGAGCATGTCACAATACCCCAATTTGGGGTACTCCAAATTAGGGTTCTATTGAAGCGCTGGTCTATGCACTGGCGCTACAATTGTCCTCACTTCGTTCAGATCTCTATCAGCGAATGATCGAGCTGCTCGTGCAAGCTCGTAAGGACGCGGGCATCACCCAAGCCGAGCTAGGAAAGCGCATTGGGCAGCGTCAAACATTCGTGTCGAAGTTTGAACTCGGTGAACGGCGGCTGGACGCAGCGGAATTTATAGTTGTCAGCAGAGCGGTAGGCGCTGATCCGTATCGTATCATTCGAGCTGCAGAAACCGGCATACGTTGAGCGCCAGAAGCAGATCCCGGCCCCGCGTTTAATTCGAACAGCGAGGCGCGAAAACTAGATGGGCTCTCGCTTCCTGAGTTCGGCCCCCAGTGTAGCATCAACGACTCCCTGAGCCTCAAAAGCTGTCATCCCGGACGCTATTAGCATGTGGAACTCATTCCTCATCCGAACATGATGCTCGGGATATTTCCGAAGGGCATTAGGCAGCTTTACCCCACCCCGAAACGCGACCATCTGTCTTCCGTCATCTGTTTCCAACCATTCGATCAACGGGTCAGGGATGAACGTAAACCTTTGAGGCGACCGAACTTCCTGCGGCGTTACGCAACACAATTGCCCGCGTACTTCGACTACCGAATGCAAAACAATAATATGGCTGCTGATCAACCACCCCGAAACATGACTGATGAGATTGGGGTAGGCTACCGCCTGTGACGAACAATTCACGTGGCAGTGGTTGCGGACCATTCCTGCCGCCAACAGTTGCTTTTCAGGCGGCCGCGTCACAGTGACTTGCGGCAGCGCAAGAATTTTAGCAAGGGTGTTCGCCTCCCATTCTGTTGGCGGAAAGGCTAATTCCTCTGCCTGCCACAAGGCGATCTCGCCCAGCTCACTTTTTCGGAGCGCGCTCCGATCCGTTCTCTCCTCGCTCATGGTTCTGCCAATCTGCTGCTTAAGGCCGGACGAGTTCGCACATGCGCTTAATTGACTCCGCCAGCTCCGCCTCTGAGTGCTCTGGTCGGTGCAGATTTTCCGGGTGATGGATGCGGTTTCGTATGTACGTCATCAATGTCTCCTCTCTCTGCGCGCCATTGGTATCCACCCAACGGACTTCTTTCGGGTGTCCCTGATCCACCAGCCATTGGTCGAAATCGGCTTGCGACGTTCTCTTGACCGGGCTGGACCTGAACCTGTCTTCTAGCGAGCAGTAGAGGTCGTCATGGAACTCAACAGTAGGCAAGTCGTAGGCAAGGTAGCAAATCTCTCCCCAAGATGGGCTCCATCCGAGGTGACCAAAGCCGAGACGATGGGCATCCTCCACCGCGATCGCACCTTGCTTCCGTTTGGTGACCTGAAGCTTCGCGGCCGGATTTTTGAACGCATTCTTGAAAAGCAGTGGCGAGTGCGTCGAAGCGACTATTTGGACGTCGCCGCTAAGTTCAGTTAGGTGTGCTACCAGCTTCGCCTGCAACTTCGGATGAAGATGGAGCTCGGGCTCATCGATAAGGATCACCAGCTTTTCCTTTGAGAGCGTCGCCATTGCCTCGAGCAAAGCAAGGGACACAAGCATCTCAATGCCGGACCCGCCGTGCTCAACTGGAAGCTCAAAGCCGTCGTATGGGAAAACGACCTCGGCATTATCATATGGATTAAGGGTCTTGAGGAGGCTAACCTCAACTAAGGGAATTCCGAGCTTAGCTAGGATCGCGTTTGCGGCCTCGACTGTCTTCTTGAGCGTGTCGCCATCGGTCTCGGCAAGAACCTTATCGTGAAGGGCCTTGCGGTGGTGCTTAAAGTGTTCAGTATCTTCCCGCTTCCTCTGCGCTCTGTCAAAGCGCCAGTTTAGGTCGTCAATGATGCTCGACAGCGAGGAATTGAACCCCTTCGAGAGTTGGCGGATTCGGGTCCTTGAAAAGTAGAATACCCGCGGAAGATCAACTTCGACATTGCCTGGTGACAACTGGCGTTCGTCGAAATTGAAAGGAGTTCCGTTCTTGCGAGCCTTTGACCAGCCTTTTTCGCCTCGCGGTTCAACGGGCACGAGGTGATGAGAGGTGGTAACCAAGTCCGAGAATGCTTTGCCAGGAGCAGCCCTGTCTCGCTTCTTGGCCTTCAAGGCCAACTGGTCGCACGCGATATCTTGTGACGTGAAGCCGTCAGGAACTTTCGCCGTGAGCGGGCTTTGAAACTCGATGAGAATCTCGATTGGCTCATCCCCACCCTCATAGAAGTCGTTAACGTCTAGACGAGACGCCACGTAACCGGACGACAGACAGAAGTTCACCGCCTCCAGAAGCGAAGTTTTGCCAGTTCCGTTATCCCCGATGAGAAAATTTAGGTCGCCTAACTCGACGGCCGCTTCGAGCTTCTTGATGCCGCGGAAATTCGCGACACTAACGCTTTTGATCTTCACTGCCCCCTCCATCAACCCACGTTTCATAGTTGGCAGCGGGAAGCTAAGGGGTCAATGAGCTGCAGCGACGGCGTTTACCGACATTAGGCAGCGAGTTGAGAGAGTCCGTCTTGAGTCTACTCCACCCCTTGCGGACTCCGCTACCCTGCCGAGCACTTCAGCGACACCACGACTTCACGCTGCGTCGAGTTCGGGAACTGGTAACCGCGCGGTGACCACGGCCTTTTCGGAGACTTGGAGTAGCCGCGATTTCAACCGCCCAAAAACGAAAAAGCCGCGGCGAACCGCGGCGTTTCGATGCTTGTTTCCCCCTTGGGAAACTGGAGCGGGTGAAGCGATTCGAACGCTCGACCCCAACCTTGGCAAGGTTGTGCTCTACCCCTGAGCTACACCCGCTCGCGCGGCTTTGGGCCGCAAGCCGCGCCTATATGGCTGAAGGGCGCGGCGATTGCAACAGGGAAATCGCAGGTTTTTTGGCCGCACCGGCGACGTAAACGAGCCTTCCCTAGCGCGGATAGGAACGCAATCGGCAGCCTTGCTGCGCAACGGCCTTGTCTCGGCCGCGTCATTGGCCGTAAACGGCATGATCCAAACCGCGACAACAAGAAGTCCCACAAGAAACAATATGCCGAAAACCGAAGCCGAGCTTTTCGCCTTTCTCGCCGATCTCGGGATCGAGGTCTCGACCTTGCGTCATCCGCCGCTGTTCACGGTCGCCGATTCGCAGGCGCTGCGTGGAGAAATTGCCGGCGGGCACACCAAGAATCTTTTCCTCAAGGACAAGAAAGACAATTTCTTCCTGGTCAGCGTCGGCGAGGAGGCGGTGGTCGATCTCAAGCAGATCCACAATGTCATCGGCGCCGCCGGGCGCGTGTCCTTCGGCAAGCCGGAGATGCTGATGGAGCTTCTCGGCGTCGTTCCGGGGGCGGTCACGGTGTTCGGCTTGATCAACGATACGGAGTTGCGGGTCAAGGTCGTTCTCGACCAGGAGTTGATGAGCCATTCGGTCATCAATGCCCATCCGCTGACCAATGAGGCAACGACATCGATCGCCGCCGCCGACCTCGTCAAATTCGTCGAGGCAACCGGGCATGATGCTGTTACCTTGAAAGTCACAGCATGATCGCCACATGGATGACGATAAACCGACTTCCGACTGGGGATAAGGACGTTGCGCCGGGTCGGTGGCCGGCGGCGCGACCGAAAGGATGACGAGATGAGCGACAACAATCCATTTGGTAGCAGTGGCGGACAGTATGCCACGTCGGTGCAGTATGGCGGCACTGACGCCACCCCCGCGAAAGTCGCGCTTGGCGAGCCGCCTGTCGCCGTCGACGTCATCAAGGATACAACGACCGCCACATTTGCCGCCGACGTCATCCAGGAATCGCGCCGTCAGCCGGTGCTGGTCGATTTCTGGGCGCCATGGTGCGGACCCTGCAAGCAACTGACGCCGCTGCTGGAAAAGGCGGTCACGGCCGCCGGCGGCAAGGTCAAGCTGGTCAAGATGAACATCGACGACCATCCTTCGATCGCCGGACAGCTCGGCATCCAGTCGATACCGGCAGTCATCGCCTTCAAGGACGGCCAGCCGGTCGACGGCTTCATGGGCGCCATTCCCGAGAGCCAGATCGCCGCGTTCATCCAGAAGGTCGGCGGCAAGAACAACGGTGCGCCGCAGGTGGCCGAGGCACTTGCCGCGGCCGCAGAGGCGCGCGCCGCCGGCGATGTGCAGACCGCGGCGGACATCTACGACGCGATCCTGGAACAGGCGCCGGAGACAATCGAGGCCATTGCCGGGCTGGGCGATCTGCTGTTCGAGGCCGGCGATGCCGAGGGCGCCGAAGCCGTGCTGGCGCGGGCGCCGGAAGCAAAAAAGGATGCGCCGCCGCTCGCCGCGCTGCGCGCCAAGATGGCGCTTGCCGCGCAGGCACAAGCACTTGGCAATCCGGCCGAGCTCGAGCGGCGCCTGGCTGAGAACCCCGGGGACCACCAAGCACGGTTCGATCTTGCCATGATCCAGAACGCCAACGGCGAGCGCATGGCCGCTGCCGACAATTTGCTGGCGATCGTCAAAGCCGATCGCTCGTGGAACGACGACGGCGCCAAGACGCAATTGCTGCAGTTCTTCGAGGCATGGGGCATGACCGACGAAGCAACGTTGGCGGCGCGGCGCAAATTGTCGTCGCTGCTGTTTTCCTGAGCGCGCATCAAGCTGTTTTTGCTTGATGGCCTTGCGGTCGGCGGCGGCTGCGCCAGATTAGGGCGAGAGATCAGGCCGTCGGTTCTCTCGCTTGTGCCGATCGGGGAGGATCGGGATTTGATGCGCTTCTTGAGGAAGCGAGCGGAGGTTCGAAGTGCAGGCGGGAAACGCGCATTACCGGCTCGATACGGATTTGCCGTCGACGGTGCCGATCTTCCCGCTTGAAGGCGCATTGCTGCTGCCGGGTGGCCGCATGCCGCTCAACATTTTTGAGCCGCGCTATCTTGAGATGGTGGATGAGGCGATCGCCGGATCGCGGCTGATCGGCGTCATACAGCCCAGCCTCGACGGCGCGCGGCGTGCCGACGGCGAGCCGGAGCTTTGCAATGTCGGCTGCGCCGGACGCATTATCGCCCTTTCCGAGAGCGGCGACGGCCGTTACCTGATTTCGCTGCAAGGTGTGTGCCGGTTCCGCATCGTGCAGGAACTGGCGGTCAAGACGCCCTTCCGCCAGTGCCGGTTTGCGCCCTTTCTCACCGATCTCGACGAAGATCAGGCAGAGGCCGGGATCGACCGGCCGGCGCTGCTCAAGGCATTTCGCGCCTATTTGCAGGCCAACGACCTTGAAGCCGACTGGGAAAGCGTCAGCCGCGCCGAAAATGCCATGCTGGTCAATGCGCTATCGATGATGGCTCCCTACGGGCCGGCCGAGAAACAGGCGCTGCTCGAAGCGGCGGATTTGAAGACGCGCGCCGAAACGCTGATCGCCATCACCGAAATGGCGCTGGCACGCGAAAACGAGGATTTCGGGTCGAGTCTGCAATAGGCAAGGTAGAAGGACGCAGGGATTAGCCCAATTGCGGAAGTCGGCGCCGCACCTCATCCCCCTGCCGGGACCTTCTCCCCGTATAGTGACGGGGAGAAGGATGGCGGGGCTCGGCACCCGTCCTGCAACGCTGGTGATTGGCGAAACCGCTGATGGCAGCGTCAACGCCCGAAGACTGAGGGCGAACGCGAAAGCTGAAGTGATTGCCCCAAAGAAGGACAGACCAAAATGGTGGATGGTCGTGACGGAACGAAGGCCAATGTCGACCCGAAACTGCTGGAATTGCTGGCCTGCCCGCTGACCAAGGGCCCGCTTACCTGGGATCCGGAGCGCAACGAGCTCATCTCGAGGGTCGCACGGCTTGCCTATCCGGTGCGTGACGGCATCCCGATCATGCTGCCTTCGGAGGCGCGCGCGATCCCCTTCGAGGAAGGATTGCCCCCGCCGCGCCTGGGCGGACCGTCCTGAACGGTGTAAGGCCTATTGAAAATTGCGCCCCTTGGGCAGCACCTTCTCCGCCTTTCCCGACAGCGCCGCGAGATCCCGCTGGACCGGCGCGGCTTGTGGAGAACGTGCGTCTGCAGCGCCCTCTTCGCGGTTGTCATTCTCCATGCGCCCACTGGCCGGACGCTCATTGACAGGCTGGCCGGTACCGGCCTCCTCCAAAAGCACGGACAGCCAGGGCGTCAGATCCTCGACCTTCTCGGCAACGATATGGATGACGTCCGATTCCGACTGCAGTTTGCCGGTGACACGGACCAGCCGCGCGCCCATGACAATGGGCCGGTAGCGGTTGAAGGTTCTTTCCCAGAAAATGACGTTGGCGACGGCCTGCTCGTCTTCCAGCGTCAGGAAAATCGCTTTGGCGTTACCCGGTCGCTGCCGCACCAAAACAAGGCCGGCGACCGAAACGCGCTTGCCGTCCCGAACCTGGCCGAGGCGCGCATTGGGCGTGACGCCGGAACGGTCCAGCCGCTGGCGCAGAAAGGCCAACGGATGCGCCTTCAGCGACAGGCCGAGCGAACGGTAGTCGTGGATGACATGCTCGCCGAGCGGCATTGTCGGCAGCCTGGTCTCGGGCTCGAGATCGCGCAAGCGGATCCCCGGCTGGTCGAACAGCGGCAGGGTCTCGGCGGCACTCCTGCCGTCGAGCGCGCGGACCGCCCATAGGGCGTCGCGGCGGTCGAGGCCGAGCGAACGGAAAGCGTCGGCTTGCGCCAGCTTCTCGATCTCGTCGACATAGAGGCCTGAGCGAAACCAGACATCGCGAACGGTTGCGTAGCCGTCGCCGCGTCTGGCGACAAACACCTCCATGCGCTCCTTCGACAGGCCCTTGACCTGGCGGAAACCCAGCCGGACGGCATGATTGGTCCGGATGACGCCGCGCATCTGGGCATGGCGGTCGAGGACGCGGGCCGGGTCGAAAGGCGCTTCCTCCAATGCGCAGTCCCAACCGGAAAAATTGACGTCAACCTCGCGGATTTCGACGCCGTGGTCGCGCGCGTCGCGGACAAGCTGAGCCGGCTGATAGAATCCCATCGGCTGGGAATTCAGGATCGCGGCGCAGAACACGTCGGGATAGAAGGTCTTGAACCAGCAGGAGGCATAGACCAGCAGGGCGAAGGAGGCGGCATGGCTTTCGGGAAAGCCGTATTCGCCGAACCCCTCGATCTGCTTGAAGCAGCGCTCGGCGAAGTCCTTTTCGTAACCCCGCAAAACCATGCCGTCGACCATCCGCTTGTGATAATTGCCGATCGTGCCGGTGCGCTTGAAAGTGGCCATGGCGCGGCGCAGTTCATCGGCCTCGCCCGGCCTGAAGCCGCCGGCGACGATGGCGATCTTCATCGCCTGTTCCTGGAACAGCGGCACGCCCAGCGTCCTGCCGAGTATCTCTTCCAGCTCCGGCTTGGGATATTCGGGCTTTTCCTTGCCTTGCCGGCGGCGCAGATAGGGGTGGACCATGTCGCCCTGGATTGGGCCCGGCCGCACGATCGCCACCTCGATGACGAGGTCATAAAAGGTGCGTGGCCTGAGGCGCGGCAGCATCGACATCTGGGCGCGGGATTCGATCTGGAAGACGCCGATCGTGTCGGCGCGGCAGATCATGTCGTAGACATGTTTGTCCTCGGCTGGGAGGGTGGCCAGCACATAGGGCTGGCCATAGTCATCCCGCGCATCGGGATAATGATCCTGGAGCAGGGTGAAGGCGCGCTGCAGGCAGGTCAGCATGCCGAGGGCCAACACGTCGACCTTGAGGATTTTCACCGCGTCGAGATCGTCCTTGTCCCACTCGACCATCTTGCGCTCGTCCATCGCCGTCTTGATGATGGGCACGATCTCGTCGAGCCGATCCCTGGTGATGACGAAGCCGCCGACATGCTGCGACAGATGACGGGGAAAGCCCATGATCTCGTTGGCGCATTCGATAACCTGCCTTGTCACTGGATCGGTCTGATCGAGGCCGCCGGCCCTGGTTTCCTTTTCGCCGAGCTCCGAGGTCGACCAACCCCAGATCGAGCTGGACAGCGCACTCCTGACATCGTCCGACAGGCCCATCGCCTTGGCCACTTCGCGCATCGCCGACCGGCCCCGGTAGCTGACGACGGCCGCGGCAAGCGCGGTACGCTTGGCGCTGTATTTCGAGTAGATGTACTGGATGACCTCTTCGCGCTTTTCATGCTCGAAATCGACATCGATGTCGGGTGGCTCGTTTCTTTCCTCGGAAATGAAGCGCTCGAAAAGCGAATCGATCCGCTCAGGCCCCACTTCGGTGATGCCGATGCAATAGCAGACCACCGAGTTGGCCGCGGAGCCGCGTCCCTGGCAAAGTATGCCCTGGCTGCGGGCAAATTTGACGATGTCGTAGACAGTCAGGAAATAGCGCGCGTAGTTCAGGCGCTCGATCAAAGCGAGCTCCTCTCGGATGCGCTTCGTCACATCGGCGGGAACGCCTGAGGGATATCGTATCGCCGCTCCCTCTCGAGCCAGCCGTTCCAGTTCGGCCTGTGGCCCGAGGCCGGATTCCGTCGGTTCGTCGGGATAGTTGTATTGGAGGTCACTGAGAGAGAAGCTCAATTCTCCGGCAAAGCGCAGCGTTTCCGCCAGTGCCTGCGGATGCCTGCGGAAAAGCCGTGCCATCTCCATTGGCGGCTTCAAATGGCGCTCGGCATTGGCCGCCAGTTCCAGACCCGCTTCGGCAACAGGTACGTTGAGGCGGATCGCCGTCAGCACGTCCTGCAACCGGCGCCGTTCGGACGTATGGTAGAGAACGTCATTGGTCGCCATCAGCGGAATACCAGATAGCTCAGCCATGGCAGCCGCCTGCTCGATCCGGAAGCGGTCGTGGCCATGATAATCCGGCGAAACGGCAAGCCGCAAAGCCTTGCCGAAGCGATCTTTAAGCCGGCTAAGCAAAGTGAGGTCATTATTGGCGCCCGCCGACAGATCCGGCAGGACTGCCAGGGACATGAGATCGCCCCATTCGAAAAGGTCGTTGCGATAGAGAAGCGGTGCGCCCTTTTCGCTTTCGTCGCGCATATTGGCTTGCGTCAGCATGCGGCACAGATGGCCCCAGCCCTTGCGGTCCTGCGGATAGGCGAGAACGTCGGGCGTGCCGTCGCAAAAAACCAGGCGGCAGCCGGGATGATAGGAAAGACCTTCCACCTTGGCCTGCTGCCAGGCGCGCACGACGCCGGCCACCGTATTGCGGTCGGCAAGCCCGATCGACGAAAAGCCCAGAAACTTTGCCGCGACCACCAGTTCCTCCGGCTTCGAGGCGCCGCGCAGGAACGAGAAATTCGACTGGATGCCGAATTCGGCATAGGGAATGACCGTCAGCGCGTTCATGCGAAGACCCCATGCATGAACCAGCGCGGCGTGGCGTGCGAGGCGCCGTAGAGACCCTGGCGGTAGAGCCAGTAACGGCGGCCGTCGCTATCCTCGATGCGGAAATAATCCCGGATCGCTTCCTGCCCCGCTGCCTCCCGCCACCATTCCGGGGCGATGCGTTCCGGCCCTTCGGCGCGCGCGACCCGGTACAGCGCGCGCCGCCAGCGGAAATTCATCGGCGGTCCCTCAGGCATTTCGGTGGCCGGCACCTCGATCGGTTCGGGCGAACGGAACAGCCGGATCGGCCGTTCCGGCCGAAAGACAGGCTTGGAGGAAGTGTCTTGTATCTTGCCCGGCTTCTTCGGCGGAGAGACCCTTTGCGGCGCCTCCGCATAGGGAAGCATGGCGACGGCGCGCTCCGGCAGATGACTCTCGACGGCGACCGGTTTCAAAACCGCGCTGTCGCCGAGCCGGGCGCGGATGCGGTCGGCGAAAAGGGCGATGTCGGCGCCGTCATCGCTCGTCTCTCCGGTCAAGTCGGCCTGCTGCATGTCGAAGGCCGCGGCCGACAGGACCGAGAGGCGCACGAGATCGAAGCCATAGCCGGCATCGATGTCCTGTTCGAGCGCGGCAAGCCTTTCGTGAAACAATTTCTGGATCAGCAGCGGCTCGCGCAACGGCCGCGAGGTGCCGACGGCGATGCGGCTGACGGCGCCGTCGACGCGGAAGAGCAGCAGCGCCAGCCTTCTTGCGCCCTCGCCGCGGCGCTCGAGGTCCGCCTTCAATGTCGTCGCCAGCATTTTCACCAGCCGCTCTATTTCGTCGGTCAGCATGATGGGTTCTGCGAGATGGCGTTCGACCGAAAGCGGCGCCACCGGCAGGCGCGGCGACACCGCCTCGTCGAGGCGGCCGAGCGCCTGGTCGAGGCGCAAAAGCAGCGAGACACCGAAGCGGCGGGCGAGCGGCGCGCGCGGTGCTGCCATGACGGCGCCCGCCGTGCGCAGGCCGACGCTTTCCAGGCTGGCGCGGATATCAGGCTCGATGCGCAGCGCCGCCAGCGGCAAGGGTGCGAGGAGCGCTTCCTCCTCGCCACCGGGGACGATGCGGTCACTGGCAAACCGCGCCGCCGCCCAGGCTGCACCAGGTGTGGCGGCAAGGCCGGCGCGGACATCGAAACCCTGATGGAAAAAGCGCGACAGGATGTCGTCCAGCATCGACCGTTCGCCGCCGAAAAGATGGGTGCAGCCGGTGACGTCGAGGAACAGGCCGTCGGCTGCGTCGAGCGCCACCAGCGGGGTGTAGCGGTCGCACCAGTCGGCAAGGCTTTCGAGCAGGCGGCGGTCGGCCTCGGGATCGGCTTCCACCACGTCGATCGAGGGATGCATGGCGCGCGCGTCGGCTATGCCCATGCCGCGCTTCAGGTGAAGCGCCTCAGCCCGCTCGTCGAGGGCGGCGATGCGCTGCGCGTTCCCCTGGCGATGGCTGATCACCAGGGGCAGGTGATCCGACGGCCGGGAACGCCAGGACCGCCCCAGACGCTGGCGCAGGATCCTTTCCGCGGCGAGATGCGGAAACCACAGGGACAGGATTCGCTGACCGTTCTTCCCCGGTCCTTCTTTCCTCGAAACTGCGTTCATCGGGGTTCCACTCCAGTGTGAATTGTCCTGGCAAGGCCGTGCGGCTCTTGCCGATGCTGACGGTGAAGGCGGGGCGGCCGATCGAGCCGGCGAGCGGCCCGGCGATCGTCTCGCGGGGTGCCGACGGCGCCGCCGACAGGACGAGGCGGACGGGTGCCGCCGTCGGCTCGGATTCGCCGGCCTGGCGCAGCAGGAACACCGGCCGGCCGGCATTCTGTGCCCGGGCGTGCAGCCGCCGCGTCGCGGTGAGGTCCAGCCGCTGCGGACTGCCGCGGATTTCGAGGATGACGGCGGCGAGCGCTGTCATCCGGGCGGCCTCCTCGGCGGTCCACAGCGCATCGAGGAGCCTTGGCGCCTCGGAAAACAGCAATTGCTCCGGCTCGATGCCGAAAAGGGCGTGAAGCCCCCTGGCATAGGGAAAGCCGGCCTCCCGGAAGATTTCCGCGGTGCCGATCCACAGGACCGGCAGTCGCGGCTCCTGTTTGAGGATCAGGCTGACGAGCGACAGGGCGAAGCCGGCGACGGCCCCGGCATCGCGGGTCGCGGCGCCATGGATCTCGCTCAGCGCCGCCTTCGGCAGGCCGCCGCCGAGCGCAGTATCGAGAGCTTCGGCGCCGGTGCGCAGAAACGCATCGGGCGGCGCCACGGCGAGGCCGCGGCGGACGATTGTCAGATCGTGGGGCGTGACATCAGCTGTTGGATTCCGGGGCGCATCAACGGGAGCGCCGGCCGGCGCCTCCAGGCGCTCGGGCAGCGTTCCCTCGATCTTCGCGATCTGGCGGCGCAGGGCAAAAACAGTCTCCCGCGCCACGGCGCTTGTCGCCATGACGGTCAGCTTCCACTCACAATTGTTCCTGTTATGTTCTCTAGGATTCCAGAGGGCGGCCGAAGAGTCAAGCGGAGTCATGGGCGGAGTCATGGGGAATTTATTCCTGTCCTCGCGTAGGCGGCAACCCGCCCATTTGCCGAGCCCGGCTCGAAAGCCTATATGCCGGGATCAGAAGGACAAAGCATGGCCCGCATCTACAAGACCCGCACCTGGCACGACCAGCTTTCGCCGTCGATGGAGGAAATGGAGTTCCTGGCGCTGGAGGCTTACGCCCATCTGCCGGAGGAGTTTCGCAAGCTGACCGGCGAGATCGTCATCCAGATCGCCGAATTTCCGACCGACGAGATCATGGACGATCTGTCGCTGGAAACGCCTTTCGACCTGCTCGGCCTATTCGAGGGGCGCGGCATTGCCGAGCGCTGGAATCCGCAGACCGGCGAGGGGCCGAACCGCGTCACGCTCTACCGCCGCGCCATCCTCGATTACTGGGCCGAGAACGAAGAGACGCTGGGCGACATCGTCACCCATGTGCTGATCCACGAGATCGGCCATCATTTCGGCCTGTCGGACGACGATATGGAGCGGATCGAAGAGGCGGCGGAGTAGGCTGTGTTGATATTCAGGTGATGCCGGCCTGCGAACGGCAGTTCCCTGCGCTTCCGGTGCTCACGTACCCAAAAGTACGCTCCGCTCCGGTTCTCGGGAAACCACCCAGTCTGGTCGCTTCGCGCCCGTCTTCGACTCCGGCGCGGCCTGACCTGAATCTCAACACACCCTGCGTCGGAGCTTTGCAAAATCTACCAGTCGCTGAGCTTGGTGTTGGCCCCGTATTCCTGACCCTCGATATCCTTTACCACGGCCTGGCCGCAGCGCATGGCCTTGGCCTCCATGTCGTAGGAATAGGTCGGCGAGCCGAACAGGTGCCAGCCCTTGTTGAGCGCTGCCGTCACCTTGTGGCAGAAGCTGGAATCGTCCGGACCGGACAGAAAGCGGTAGAGTTTCATTTTTCATTCCTGTCGTGAGTTGCCAATCATGCCCCGATGGCGGCCGCCTTCGCCAGCAGTTTTTCGGCCTGCGCCAGATGCAGCCGTTCGACCATTTTTCCATTCAGCGCAATGACTTGCCTGCCGGCATTTTCGGCAAGCGCGAAGGTATCCTTCACCGAGCGTGCCTCGGCCACCGCTTCGGCAGATGGCGCAAAGGCCCGGTTTGCGGCATCGATCTGGGCTGGGTGGATCAGCGACTTGCCGTCGAACCCCATGGCGGCCGCTTCCCCGCATTCGCGCGCAAAAGCGTCCAGATCGCGAAAATCGTTGAAGACACCATCGAGCAGGTCGAGGCCGCCGGCGCGCGCGGCGAGCACCATCTGCATCAGCCACGGTGTGAGGTAGCGCCGGTCGGGCGTGGCGAGAATGCCGGTCTCCTTGACCAGATCGTTCGTTCCGGCAACGAAACAAACCAGCCGCGAGGCCGAATCGCGGCCAAGCTCGGCGATCGGTCCGATGTTGAGCAGAGCCTTGGGCGTTTCGATCATCGCCCATAGTTTCACCTCGTCGGGTGAAAAATTGTCATCGAGCACGTCGCCGGCTTCCAAAACATCGCGCGGCGTGTCGACCTTGGGCAGCAGGATGGCGTCGGGCTCGCAGCGTGCCGCAGCCAGCAAATCGTCGGCGCCCCATTCGCTGGAGAGCGGGTTGATGCGCACGGCCATCTCGCAGCGCCGGCCGGGGCGACTGGCGAAGATGCCGGCCAGTTTTTCCCGCGCGGAGACCTTGTCGGCCGGGGCGACGGCATCTTCGAGATCGATGATGACGGCATCGCAGGCCAGCGACGAGATCTTGGCCAGAGCCTTGTCGTTCGAGGCCGGG
This sequence comes from Mesorhizobium sp. WSM4840, assembly GCF_055811755.1. Classification (NCBI taxonomy): domain Bacteria; kingdom Pseudomonadati; phylum Pseudomonadota; class Alphaproteobacteria; order Hyphomicrobiales; family Phyllobacteriaceae; genus Mesorhizobium; species Mesorhizobium sp. WSM4840. Next base: position 570,660 of record NZ_JBVVQD010000001.1, on the reverse strand, counting down.
ACGTAAAGCACCGAGCGGCGCGGGCGATAGGTTTCAGTCATCTCAGATCTATGCCGCCTGCGGCCGGTCGAGGCAAGCACGCAGGGCAATCGCTTCGGACAGTCATAGCTTGTATTGGATATGAGCCAATCGTCGAAGTTGGCGCCGCCCCTCATCGCCCTGCCGGGCACTTCTCCCCGTATAGTGACGGGGAGAAGGGGCTGGCGCAGCCTCGGCGCCATTCTTGCAAAGCTGGTGATTGGCGAAACCGGCGATGAGAGCACCCCTCTCCCCGTCACTACACGGGGAGAGGGGTGCCGGCAGGCAGGTGAGGGGCAGCGCAAGCGCCCGGAAAGGGTGACGGGGCGGATTCAAACCTGAAGTGATTGCCTGACCCTGCACAAAAACTGCACGAGATTGCGGAAATTCTCCTCAGATCCGCCCCGCCGCCTGCATTTCGATCGGCGACATACGCCGCATGCAAGAGCGAGAAAAGCCCCGTTGGTCCCTGCCGTACCGCCTCCGCAATGACGGTTGGTGGCTGGTCGATCCACCCCGGCCGGACGGTTCGGCGACCCTCTTCCCCTTCATCCGCAAATCTCCGCCCCCCCGGCCGGATCAAAGCCGCTGAGAAAATCCGATCATGACATCGTTGCTTACGGCCGCGCCGAGCTATTGCGCGCGACTCGGCGTTGCCGTCCTGCTTGCCGCGCTGGCGGATTTCTTCTTCTATGGGCAGCCCGTCGGCATCACGTTTTTCCTGTTCGGCATCACGCTTGCCGCCGCCGCAGCGGCCATCCAGCCGTCGGCGCTCAGCGCCCGCGGCCTGTGGTCCGCTGCCTTGCTTGTCGGGCTGCTGCCGCTTATCGAAAATGTCAGTGCGCTGTCGGTCGCAATCGGGCTGGTGGCGACGGCCGTCTTTGCGCTTTGGCTGGTCGGCCGGCTGTGGCGCGGCGCTGCCCGCATTGCCGGCCAGGTCGCGCTGTTCCTGCTCGCGGCACCCTTCCGGTTCGTCCACGATTTCTTCCGCTGGCGCAAGGCGGCACGGCGGTTCGGTCGGCGGCGTATCCACCTGGCGGCGATCGCCGTCTGGATCATGCCGCTGACCCTGGGCGCAGTGTTTCTCGCGCTGTTCGGCGCCGCCAATCCGGTCATCGAATACTGGTTGTCGCTGATCGATCTCCTCGCACTGCTCGACTTCATCGAGCTGCCGCGGCTGGCCTTCTGGCTGTTCGCGCTTGCCGGCGTCTGGGTCTTTCTGCGCCCGCGGCTGCCGCGCCTTTTGCGCCGCATTGCGCATCTTGCGTTGCCTATCCCCCTCGGGGTGACGACCACAAGAGCCGCCGCCAAGCCGGTCGAGGACATCGTCTTCGGCAAGGCCGCCATTCTTCGTGCGCTGGTCGTCTTCAACATCCTGTTCGCGGTGCAGACCGCACTCGACGCCACCTATCTGTGGGGCGGCATCGCCCTTCCCGACGGGCTGACCTATGCCGCCTATGCGCATCGCGGCGCCTATCCCTTGATCGTCACCGCCCTGCTGGCCGCGGGTTTCGTGCTGGCGGCGTTGCGGCCGGGCAGCACGACCTCCGGCGATCCGTTCATCCGCCGGCTGGTCTATGTCTGGGTGGCGCAGAACATCGTTCTGGTCGTCTCCTCAATCCTGCGGCTCGACCTCTATATCGGCATCTATGCGCTGACCTACTGGCGCGTCGCCGCCTTTGTCTGGATGGGGCTGGTGGCGGCGGGCCTCGCCCTGATCATCGCCCGCATCGCGCTCGGAAAATCCAATGAATGGCTGCTTTCCGCCAATCTTCTGACGCTATCGGCGACGCTTTATGCCTGCTCGTTCATTAACTTTGCCGCACTGATCGCCAACTACAATGTCGACCGTTCGTACGAGATGAGAGGTCCCGGCACCCGCCTCGATATACGTTATGCCCGCTCGCTCGGCCCCGACGCGCTGCCCGCCCTCGACCGCTTCTTCGACCAACAAAAGAAGACATTCCTCACCGATCTCCGAGACCCAGCCGACGCCGTGACCGAAGCCCACTACCGCGCCGAGCAAAGAAACTGGCGCGCGTGGAGCTTTCGCGACTGGCGGCTTCTGCGCTACCTCGACAGGAGAGGGTCGCTCGTGGTTCCTGACGGATACGAATCTCACGCGCCGGGTCGCTGATTGATGCCGCATAACATCCTAGTCGCCGACGACGATCCGCACATCCGCGAAATCATCTGCTTCGCGCTCGAAAAGGCCGGCATGAAAACGGTTGCAGTAGCCGACGGCGCCGGCGCATTGCAGGCGATCGAACGCCGCGCGCCCGATCTTGTCGTGCTCGACATCGGCATGCCGGAGATGGACGGGCTGGAGGTCTGCCGGCGGCTGCGGCACATATCCGATGTGCCGGTGCTGTTCCTTTCCGCGCGTGATGAAGAAATCGACCGCATCCTTGGGCTCGAAATGGGTGGCGACGACTATGTCACCAAGCCTTTCAGCCCGCGCGAACTGGTCGCCCGCGTCAATGTCATCCTGCGGCGCGCTCGCCCGACAAAGGCCGAACAGGCCGACGACAGGCAATTTTCGCACGGCAGACTGGCTTTGCTGCCGGCCAGCCACGCCGCCAGCTTCGACGGCAGGCCGCTGCTGCTGACCTCGATCGAATTCGCCATCCTGAAAGGGTTTCTGGCACGCCCGGCGCATGTGCTTGGCCGCGACATAGTGATGGCCAATGCCTATGCCGCCAACATCCATGTCGCCGACCGCACCGTCGACAGCCATATCCGCAACATCCGCGCCAAGCTGGCGGCGGCCGGCTGCACGGATGCGATCGAGACCGTACATGGCGTCGGCTTCCGGCTGGGCCGGTGCGGCGCGTGACGGCGCAGAAATGGCGGCCGCGCCTCGCCACGGTCGTTGTTGCGATCCTGATCATGGTGATGGCGCTGCCGCTGGTCGGCCTGTTCTTCTTCCGGCTCTACGAGAACCAGCTGATCCGCCAGACCGAGGCCGAGCTGATCGCGCAGGGCGCCGTCCTCGCCTCCATCTATGCGCAAGACGTCCGCGCCGCGGGCATCCCGGCCGAGAGGCTCGGCGCGGCCGTGCCTGCCGACAGAGACAATCCGGACCCTCCCTACCGGCCGATCGAGCCAAGCCTCGATCTCGCCTCCGACAGGGTTCTGGCGACACGGCCTGCGGCGACGGCCGCCACCGTCGATCCCGCCTTCACGGCGATCGGCGCTCGCCTGTCGGGCATTCTTGCCGAGACGCAGAAAACCACGCTTGCCGGCTTCCGGCTGCTCGACCCAAAAGGCGTCGTCATCGCCGGGCGCGAAGAGGTCGGCCTGTCGCTCGGCGCCGTCGACGAGGTTCGCGCAGCACTTGCCGGCCGCTATGCCAGTGCGCTCCGGCAGAGGGTTCCGAACCAGCCGTCACCATCGCTCTATTCGGTCAGCCGCGGCACGAGAGTCCGCGTCTTCGTCGCCATGCCGGTCGCGGTCGACGGCAAGGTCGCCGGCGTGGTCTATCTGTCGCGAACGCCGAACAACATCGTCAAGCATCTCTATGGCGAGCGCGGCAAGGTGGTGCTGGCGGCGATCGCCGTCCTCGGCGGTACGCTGCTCATCGGCCTGATCTTCCTGCGCACCGTCAGCCGGCCGATCTACGCGCTGATGGAACGGACAAAGCGCATCGCCGCCGGCGACCGCGAAGCCATCAGGCCGCTCGATCATCACGGCACGCGCGAGATGGCAGCGCTTTCCGACGCCTTCCTCGACATGGCCGAAAAGCTGCATGCGCGGTCGGACAGCATCCAGACCTTCGCCACCCATGTCTCGCACGAGCTCAAATCGCCGCTGACGGCGATCCAGGGTGCGGCCGAATTGCTGCGCGATTCGGGTAGCGCAATGGACGAGGCCGAGCGGCGGCGGTTTTCGAACAACATCGTCACCGACGCGGGGCGGCTTAATCTGCTGGTACGCCGTCTGCTCGACCTGGCGCGCGCCGAAAATCTTGCGCCCAGCGGCGAAAGCACGTCGGTTGGCGCCGCGCTGGCACTGCTGCCGGCCGAGGATAGGCTGGCGGTCCGCGTCGAGGCCGGCGGCGATATCCGCCTGCGCATCTCGGCCGAGAACGCGGCGATCGTGCTCGCCAATCTCATCGACAATTCGGAGCGGCATGGCGCGACGCTCGTTTCGATCACGGCGGCGAGCGCGGACGGCAAGGCGACGATCCTGGTGAGCGACGACGGCGCCGGCATTTCGCCCAGCAACCGGGGGCGGATCTTCGAGCCGTTCTTCACCACGCGCCGCGATTCAGGCGGCACCGGCATGGGCCTCGGCATCGTGCTGGCCCTCCTGAAAGCGCATGATGGCACGATCCGGCTGGTTGACTCCGAGCGCGGCACGCGCTTCGAGATCATCCTGCCGGCTGCATGAATTGGAGCATTTATCCTTTCCGAAAGCCGGCTTTCGGCATCATACTCTGGAACTGGAGAATCGAAAAAGTGCGCTACGACGTCGTCATCATCGGTGGAGCCATCGTCGGCTCCTCGATCGCCTATTATCTGCGCGAGGAAGGCTTTTCGGGCTCGATCGCGCTGGTCGAGCGCGACCCGCAATTCGCCCATGCGGCAACGACGCTGTCCTGCGCTTCGATCCGCCAGCAGTTTTCGATTCCCGAAAACATCCGCCTGTCACAGTTCACGTTGAAACTGTTCCGGCGACTGACGGAAGAATTCGGGGCCGACGCCGATATCGGCTTTCGCGAAGGCGGCTATCTCATCCTTGCCGGCGAGAACGGGTTGCCGATCCTCAAGGCCAACCACGAGACGCAGTTGGCCGAGGGCGCCGATATCGTGCTTGAGGATGCGGAGGCGCTCGTCCGCCGGTTTCCATGGCTGTCGGCAGAGGGCATCACCGCCGGCGCCTACGGCCGCACGGGCGAGGGCTGGTTCGACGCGCATGCCATGCTGATGCTGTTCCGCAAGGCGCTGCGCGAGAAAAAGATCGATTTCGTCACCGCTGATGTGACCGGTATCGAGCGGCAGGGCGACCGCGTCACCAGCGTCAGACTCGACAATGGCGAGCGGCTCGAGGCCGGCATCGTCGTCAACGCCGCCGGGCCGAATGCCGGCAAGGTTTCTGCAATGGCCGGACTGGTGCTGCCGGTGGAGCCGCGCAAGCGCAATGTCTTCATCTTCGAGGCGCGCGAGAAATATGACGACATGCCGCTGCTGGTCGATCCCTCAGGCATCTATGTCAGGCCGGAGGGCTCGGTCTACATCACCGGCGGCGCCGAGCCGGAAGAGGGTGACGGCCCTGCCGATCCCAGCGATTTCGAGCCCGACTGGCCGCTGTTCGAAGAGGTGATCTGGCCGGTGATGGCGACCCGCATTCCAGCCTTCGAGGCGATCAAGCCGACGCGCGCCTGGGCCGGCCATTATGACTACAACACGCTAGACCAGAACGCGGTGATCGGCCCGCATCCGCAGGTGCAGAATTTTCTCTTCGCCAACGGTTTTTCCGGCCACGGCCTGCAGCAGGCGCCGGCCGTCGGCAAGGCGCTGGCCGAGCTGATCGTGCATGGCGGCTACCGCACGGTGGACTGCTCGGCGTTTGGGTATGAGCGCGTCGCCGAGGGGCGGGCTTTCAGGGAATTGAATGTGATCTAGCCAAGAAGGGCTGGCGCCGCGACGGTCCTTTAGATGCTGGAGGGACAGCGCCCCCTCTGTCCGGCAGGACAGAGGGGGGCGCGAAGGATCGCGACAGGCGAGCCGTCAGCGCTCGCGGCCGAACCAGAACGCGTCGGCCATGCGCGCCATGCCGATCCGTTCGTAGAAGCCGACGGCGTCGGGCACGGAAATCAGTGAGATGGCGACGGACGGCCCGAGCTGCCGCCGCGCTTCGTCAAGCAGGCCCTTGCCGACGCCGAGCCCCTGCGCCGATTTGCAAACGGCGAGCTCGGAAATATAGCATACCCACGAGAAGTCGGTGATGCCTCGGGCGAGGCCAATCAGCGGCTTGCCAGGCGCATCGAGGCGCGCCGTCAACACCAGATCTGCATTGGCAAGCATCGCCTTCAGACGAACGTCGTCATCGATGGGCCGAGTGACACCGAGGCCGGATTCCACCAGCACGCGGCGGAACTCGGCTGCGTCGAGGGTCGGTTCGCTGGCGTAGAGGACTTTGGGACGTGTTGTCATGCCGGCCAAGGTGCACCATAGGGGGGCAACTTTGAAGCGGCCTGTGCTCCAGGACCAGGGCCAGCCCAAAACAGCCGCCTTTTATTTGCCCGCAGCTTTGTGTAAACCGGGCGCCAACACATCCCCGCAGCGAAAAGAAGACGGGCAAAGACCATGGAAAAATTCACCAAGCTCACCGGCGTTGCCGCGCCGATGCCGATCGTCAATGTCGATACCGACATGATCATCCCCAAGGATTATCTCAAGACGATCAAGCGCACCGGGCTCGGCAGCGGGCTGTTCGCCGAAATGCGCTACAAGGACGACGGTTCGGAAAATCCGGACTTCGTGCTCAACAAGCCGGCCTATCGCAAGGCGCAGATCCTGGTCGCCGGCGACAATTTCGGCTGCGGCTCTTCGCGCGAGCACGCGCCGTGGGCGCTGCTCGATTTCGGCATCCGTTGCGTCATCTCGACCTCGTTCGCCGACATTTTCTACAACAACTGCTTCAAGAACGGCATCCTGCCGATCACCGTCAGCCCCGAGGATCTGGAGAAGCTGATGGACGACGCCTCGCGCGGTTCCAACGCAACGGTGTCGGTCGACCTCGAAGCCAAGGAAATCCGCGGACCGGACGGCGGCGTGGTCAAGTTCGACCTCGACGACTTCAAGCGGCACTGCCTGCTCAACGGGCTCGACGATATCGGCCTGACCATGGAGAAGGCCGACGCTATCGCCTCGTTCGAGAAGAAGAACGCCGCTGAGCGCCCCTGGGCCTGAGCGGTACGATGACCCGGCCGCGACAGGCCGGGTTCGTGGCGGCTGAACTGAGGGACAGTCATGACACGTTCGCTTCTTGCCGGCGCCTGCGCGCTGGCGTGGATTCTGATGCCGGTGGCTGGCGCGCATGCACAGACCGACATGGTGCTCGTGCCGGCTGACAATGCGTCCGGCCGGGCCGCCGACCTGGGCGCGTCGAGCAATGCGGCCCTAGCCGACGATGACAGCCAAGCACCGGTCCCGTTCGAGAGTGGGCAGCTGGCCATCACCCAGCAGGAAGAGTATGGCGAGAAGGTGCTGGCCTATGACGGCAAGCAGCTGGCCAGCAATTACGAGGTGTCCTTCGACAAGATCGTCAAGGTCGGCGGGGTCAACGTCGCGCTGGTCGATGTCGGCGATGGCGGCAACCAGTGCGGCCCGGCCACGGTGATCGTCTGGAAGCCAGAAGGCGGCACCATCCAGAGCATCACGGTCGAGCAGGATGAATGCGGCGCACCGCCGGCTGCGATCTCCGACAGCGCCATCTATTTCGTGCCCTATCTGCTGCCGGGCGTTTCCAAGCCGGCGCTGCAATGGTCGCCGACGGACGGGCTGACGATTTCCGGCAATCTCACCTATATGCCGGAGCCCGGCACTGACTGGAAAGACGTCGATCCGTCGAAATACGACAACATCGTCGCCGCTTTCCACAACGAGGCCGTCTACAGGCTGGCCGAGACGCTGCTCGGCAAGGAGATGCCCGAGATGGCGACCAGCCTGCTGGTCGGCGGCGGCACCGAGAAAACCGCCTCGGGCGCCTTCTATGCCAGCGGCTGCGTGCCGCACAATTGCGGTGGCAATGACGGCTTCATGGCGGTCGACCCGGCCAACCACAAGCTCTATTTCGCCCGCCGGGGCGACAAGCCCGAGCCGGACGCGTGGCCAGCTGTGAACACGTGGCCCGCCGAGGTCAGGGAAGCGATGGACAAGGCGCTCGGCTCGCCGAATTAGCTTCTCTGCTTCGCGCCTTCGTTCCCGAGGCGGGGCCGAGCGGCGGCAGTCGTAACCCTAAAGCGCGTTGCGTCTGAAAGGATTCACGCAACGCGCTTTAAGTTCTTGTTTTTATGCATTTCGCTGTCCCAAAACCGCTGCGCACTTTTGGGCGACATGCATTAGAGCATCAACAAAAAGGCCCGGCGCATGGCCGGGTTTTCCGTCGAATAGAGATTTCCATCAGTCGCCATCGATCGCCGTGGCCATGCGGGCGATGGCCTGTTGATAGACGCTCGCGGAATTCCAGCCAGCAATTGCGCCCATATTCGCCTGCGCGCTCCCGCCGGCCCGCCAACCATGACCCTTGAGGAAGTTGGCGGTGGAAGCCAACGCAGTGCTCTTGTCGCGCAGATTTTTGTTGCCGACTCCATACTTCAAAACATTTCCGGGCAGGAACTGCGTGTGGCCAATCTCGCCATGCGCGGCACCGACCGACGACGCGCTCAACGCGCCGCGATCAACCAGCTTCAGGGCTGCAATGGCATGCGGATAAAAGAACTCCGGTCGGCGGCAATCATAGGCAAGCGTTAAAATGGCAGAGACCGTATTCTGGTTGCCCATGGAGGAACCGAAGCCGGTCTCCATGCCCCAGATGGCGAGCAACACACCCGGCGACACGCCGTAGGTTCCCTCGATCTTGTCGAACAGCGCCGCGTTCGACTTCTTCAGCGAACGGCCCTTGGAAATGATGGTGGATGCGCCACGGCGCTTCATGAAAGCTTCCACCGAGCCGCTGAAAGCCTTGTGGATAGCGCGGTCGGCGGCGATCGTCCTTTTTGCGTAGGTCGCGTTAGCCAGTGCGGCCAGACCCTTCGAGCCTACACCGTTGGCTCTAGCCTCCGAGGCGAACTCAGCCTTCCACGCTTCGAAGCCCGCGCCAGTATTGCCGCACTGGGCGGCCTGTGCCGCTGTTGCCGCCGCAAGCATCATCAATGCTGCCGCCGCGAAAATCTTTCCCTTGGCAAAAAATGCCATGTTTCTCTCCTGGTTGCCTGGATCTTGTCCCAAATACGAATTTGCCAGCGAAACGCCCGCTTGTCACCGTTGGAGCGACGTGCGCCCAGTTGGACGCAGTACGCTCCAACACTTTACAATCAGCGCATCGTGCTTTCCGACAATCGAAACCGATTTTCGAGCCGCCGCGCTAAGAAGTCGTTTACGCATCGCCACCGCAGCGCTGGCGAATGCCGGAGAACTTGCTTACGATCAAGCAATTATTGTGGCGGGGGCTAGAATATTCATGGAAGACGTTGACGTCGTGGTCATCGGCGCCGGTTCGGCGGGACTTTCCGCCGCCAAGACCCTGCGTGCGGCCGGCCTTTCCTTCAAGCTGCTCGAAGCGATGAACCGTATCGGCGGCCGCGCCTGGACCAGCGATCAGCATTTCGGCGTTCCTTTCGACATCGGCTGCGCCTGGCTGCACGCGGCCGACCGCAATCCCTATTTTGCCGAGGCGCAAGCCGCCCGCTGGACGCTTCATCATCACGACATGAATGTCGACCATCTCTATTATCGCAACCGAAAGGCGAGCGAGGACGAAGAGGCAGCAATGAAGGCGGCCGATATCAGGCTGTTCGAGCTGCTGGCGGCGCATGAGGTCAAGCCCGGCGACGACGACCGTCTTTCGGCGTTGCTCGCCAGGGGCCATGCGCCGCGCGCCGCCGCCACCTTTGCCGGACCGATGGACTTCGGTGCCGACGAGGACGAGATATCGATCCGCGACTTTCAGGCCGCCGCCGATCTCGAGCCGAACTATTTCACCAAGGAGGGGTTCGGCGCGCTGGTCGCCCGTTTCGGCGTCGACGTGCCGGTCGAGCTGTCGACGCCGGTGCGGAAAATCCTCTGGGACGTGCCCGGCGTCGCCTGCGTCACCGATCGCGGCACCATCCGCGCCAAGGCGGCCATCGTCACCGCCTCGCCGGCGGTGCTCGCCTTCGAGGAGGTCGAATTCGCGCCGGCGCTGCCCGACACGCATTTCGCTGCCTTCTTCGACCTGCCGATGGGCATGCTGACCAAGCTGCCGGTTGAAATCACGGGCACAAGGCTCGGGCTGGCGCCCTTCGACGACCTGCTGATCGAGCGGCTGGCCAGGCACGACATCTACTTCCTTTGCTTTCCCTTCGACCTCGACCTGATGGTCGGCTTCGTCGGCGGCGATTTTGCCTGGGAGATGTCGGCGGCGGGCGAGGCGGCAGGCGTCGACTTCGTCGTCGACCGGCTGTGCGCCATCTTCGGCGGTGACGTGCGAAAACATGTCGGGCGCGCCATGATGACCAATTGGGGCGGCGAGCGGTTCGTGCGCGGCGCCTATGCGGCGGCCCGACCCGGCCGTTCGCAGGCGCGCGCCACGCTGATGCAGCCGGTGGCGGAAAAAATCTTCTTCGCCGGCGAGCATCTGGCCGGTCCGCTGATGCAAACCTGCGGCGGCGCCAGGCTATCGGGCGAGGCGGTGGCGAGAACGGTCGCCGCCCAGCTTGCGGCAAAATAGCAACGGCAGGAACGCCGGCCGCCGACAGGCGTTTGGGCGATATGCCGCTCCGCACTATATCCGGGCTGATGATTTGAGACCTGGTGATTTGAGATTGGTATGAAGCTCTTCGATTGCCCGCATTGCGGCCACCGCCTCTATTTCGAGAACGCCCAGTGCCTGAACTGCGCCAGCTCCGTGCTCTACGATCCCGGGCATGCGCGCTTCGTGTTGTCAGGCGCCGGCGGCGTTTTCCAGTGCACCAATGCCGACGAGTGCGCCTGCAACTGGATGGCTGAACCTGGCCATGCCTTCTGCCGCGCCTGCGTGCTGAACCAGTTGATCCCGGACCTTTCGGTCGAGGGCAACCGCCGTCGCTGGATCCGCGTCGAAGCGGCAAAGAAGCGGGCAATCTATTCGCTGCTCGCCGCCGGACTGCCGGTCGCACCCAAGCAGAACGCCGGCGACGAGGCCGGCCTCGCCTTCGACTTCCTCGCCGATCCGATCGGCGGTCCGGGTGGCGAGCGTATCCTGACCGGCCATGACAACGGCCTGATCACACTCAATGTCGCCGAGGCGGACTCGGCCGAGCGCGAAAGACGGCGCGTCGAGATGGGCGAGAACTACCGCACTTTGCTCGGCCATTTCCGCCACGAGCTCGGCCACTATTTCTGGGACCGCCTGATCCGCGACGACCCGCAACGGCTTGCTGCCTTCCGTGCATTGTTCGGCGACGAGCGCACCGATTATGAGCAGGCGCTGAAGGCCTACCATGCCAATGGCGCGCCGCCCGATTGGCAGCAGGACCACATTTCCGCCTATGCCACGTCCCATCCCTGGGAGGACTGGGCTGAGACATGGGCACACCATCTGCACATCACCGATACGCTGGAGATGGTGCATGCGCTGAATTTCCCGCTCGGCCGGCTGGAAACCGTGGAGGCCAATGACCTGTCGCGGGACGACACCGGCGGCGAGCTGCAACCGGCGCCGTCGGAACCTGCCGCCGTTCCCGAACCGTTCGAAAAGATCCTGGCCCGCTGGCTGGTGCTGTCGGAAGCGTCGAACTCGATCAACCGCTGCATGGGCCTGCCGGACCTCTATCCCTTCGTCATCTCGGAGCTGACGGCACAGAAGCTGGCCTTCGTCCATGAACTCCTGACTGGTGTAGTGAAAGAAACCGGAACAAAACGTGAGCCGGCCGAGGCCTTTTAGCCGGAACGCATGAGGCCTTGCTTCGTTTTCGTTCGCGAGGGACCATCAACACGGAGCGAAACCATGAAGCGCATACTGTTTCCTGCTGTCGCCGGAGCGCTTGTCGCCATGTCGGGCACGGCCTTGGCCGATACCGCCGTCTCGGCTGTCGCCGATCTCAACATTCGCGCCGGCCCAGGCCCGCAATACCCGGTCATCGGCGTGCTCGCCGCCGGCCAGTCGGCAACGCTCGATGGCTGCATCCAAAACAGCAAATGGTGCACCATAGCCGAGGCCAATGGCCAGGGCTGGATCTATTCCGACTATGTGACGGCCGATTTCGGCGGCAACGAGGTCGTCCTGACCCGGCGCCCGGCCGACGCAGACATTACCATCGTCGAAGCGCCCGCCGACGTCGACGATCCCGACACCTATACCGGAGCGATCGTCGCTGGCGAGCCGATCGAGCCGATCAGGCGGCCGCCGGCCGAAATCCGCACCTATATCGAGACCAACCGGGTCGACCCGGTCTATCTCGAGGGCGAGGTGGTTACGGGCGCGACCTTGCCCGACACCGTCGAGTTGCGTGAGATTCCGGACTACGACTACCGCTATGTCTATGTGAACGGTCAGCCGGCACTGGTCGATCCCGGCACCCGACGCATCATGTACGTCGAGCGCTGACATCAGCGAGCAATCAGGCGGCCGCCCGGCAAGAGCCAACGTCGGCCGCCTCTGTCCGATATCGTTAACCTGAGCTTCGTGCTGGAGCGGCGTGCCCGCCGCTCCAGCCTTTTGTTCGAGCATCGGATTTTCCCAAAACCGGTTCCACTTTTGGGTCCGATGCTCTAGATCATGCGACCCGATGCATCAGGCAAGGAACCCGCGTGATATCAGACCCTGCCGCCTTCGAGCATTATCGGCGCTCTCCCAACGCCAAGACGACCCTGCCGCGGCTCCTGCTCGGAACGGCGATCGTCGTCCTGTTCTGGGTCGCGACAACCATCGCCGTGCTGTTCGGCGGCGCCTATCTTTTTGTTATCTGGCAGGCATCGTCTGGCACCCCGATGGAAGGAGGGGCGGTGCAGAATTTCTTGGCCTCGCCCGCCGGGATCCTCGCCGCGCTCGCCTCGTTCGCCGGAATCTGGCTCGGCCTGTGGGGTGCCATGCGCTGGGTCCATCGCGAACCGCTGATGGCGCTGATCGGCACCAGCCACCGCGTTTCGCGCTCGGGATTTCTTAGGGGATTGGCCGCGGTGCTGATCACATCGCTGCTCTCCGAAATCCTGCTCTATCTCTTGCAGCCCGACATTGCGCGCGGTGCGATCGGCCTGTCGTCCTGGCTGCTGTTCCTGATCCCGATCGCTGCGCTGGCCCTGCTGCAGACCTCGTCCGAAGAGGTGCTGTTTCGCGGCTATCTTCTCAGGGGCCTGGCCAACCGGTTTCAAAACCCCTTCATCTGGGCATTGCTGCCAGCGCTTCTGTTCACTTCGATGCATTGGAGCCCAAGCTCGACGGTCGCCATCAACGCTTGCGTGCTGGCCTCGATCGCTGCTTTTGCGCTGCTCCTGACGCTTATGGTCTATGCCACGGGCAACCTCGGCGCGGCCTTCGGCGCCCACCTCGGCAACAATCTGACCGGCTTCCTGCTGATTTCGCATCAGCAAAGCTACAATTCCTTCGCCCTGTTCAACGCCATGCCGCTCGAAGGCCCCGGCTGGACGACGCTTGATGCCGTCCTCATCGCGGCGATCGGCATCGTCTGCAGCCTGTTGACTGTTCTGCTGCTGCTGCATCCGCGCTCGCCGCTGAAGGTCGAGCCGGATAAGTCGGAGTCGGGAGAAAACGCCTGATGTCACTATACGGGGAGATGTGCCCGGCAGGGCGATGAGGGGCAGCGCAAACCTGAAGCGATTGGCCATCGCTTTTTGTCCGCGCCTTGACTCCGCGGCCGATTTCCTGTCTACACGCCGCGAATTCCGCGACGAGTATCCCTCCGAGCAAGCCGACCGGGACGCCGAAGCCTCTTTGAGGTGACGTGCTGTAAATCGATCCTGGAGGCCAACATCCGGCAGCGCTGTGCGCCCCCGGGTGCTTTTTGGCTTTGGGCTTTTGCCCGGGCTGGCTTTGTTTGGGCTGGCTTTGAGTTGGATACTGGGCGCGAACGCATTACCTCTCGGATCGAACCCGAACCGAGATTGAAGGAAGACAGATGTTTGAATCCCTTCAGGAGCGCCTTGGCTCCATCCTGAACGGCCTTACCGGCCGCGGTGCCCTGTCCGAGGCCGATGTCTCGGCGGCGCTGCGCGAGGTGCGCCGTGCGCTGCTCGAGGCCGACGTGGCGCTGCAAGTGGTGCGTTCCTTCACCGACAAGGTGCGCGAGAAAGCCGTCGGCGCCGCCGTGCTGAAGTCGATCAAGCCCGGCCAGATGGTCGTCAAGATCGTCCATGACGAGCTAGTCGAGATGCTGGGCGCCGAGGGCGTCGCCATCGACCTCAATGCGCCGGCTCCGGTCGTCATCATGATGGTCGGCCTGCAGGGCTCCGGCAAGACGACGACATCGGCCAAGATCGCCAAGCGCCTCACCGAGCGTCAGAACAAGAAGGTCCTGATGGCCTCGCTCGACACGCGGCGCCCCGCCGCGCAGGAGCAGCTCCGTCAGCTCGGCGAGCAGGTCAAGGTCGCCACGCTGCCGATCGTCGAGGGCCAGACGCCGGTCGACATCGCCCGCCGCGCCGTGCAGGCGGCAAAGCTCGGCGGCCATGACGTGGTCATCCTCGACACCGCCGGCCGCACCCATATCGACGAGCCGCTGATGGTCGAGATGGCCGACATCAAGAAGGTGTCGTCGCCGCACGAAATCCTTTTGGTCGCCGATTCGCTGACCGGCCAGGACGCCGTCAATCTGGCGAAAAGCTTCGATGAGCGCGTCGGCATCACCGGCCTGGTGCTGACCCGCATGGACGGCGACGGCCGTGGTGGTGCAGCACTTTCCATGCGCGCCGTCACCGGCAAGCCGATCAAGCTGATCGGCACCGGCGAGAAAATGGACGGGCTGGAGGAATTCCATCCCAAGCGCATCGCCGACCGCATCCTTGGCATGGGCGACATCATCAGCCTGGTCGAAAAGGCTGCCGAAAACATCGACGCCGAGCAGGCGGCGGCGATGGCCAAGAAGATGCAGTCGGGCAAGTTCGACCTGAACGACCTTGCCGGCCAGCTTCAGCAGATGTCGAAGATGGGCGGCATGGGCGGCATCATGGGCATGATGCCGGGCATGGGCAAGATGAAGGACCAGATGGCTGCCGCCGGTCTCGACGACAAGATGTTCGGCCGCCAGCTCGCCATCATCTCGTCCATGACCAAGGCCGAGCGCGCCAACCCCGATATTCTGAAGCACTCGCGCAAGAAGCGCATCGCCGCCGGCTCCGGCACCGATGCGGCCGAGATCAACAAGCTCCTGAAGATGCATCGCGGCATGGCGGACATGATGAAGGCGATGGGCGGCAAGGGCAAAGGCGGTGGCCTGATGCGCGGCATGATGGGCGGCCTGGCCCAGAAGATGGGCCTCGGCGGCATGGGAGGCATGGGTGGCCCGGGCGGCATGATGGGCGGCGGCATGCCGGACCTGTCCAAGATGGACCCCAAGCAACTCGAAGCCTTGCAGAAGCAGGCGCAGGCAGCCGGTCTCGGCGGCATGAAGGGCCTGCCCGCTGGCCTTCCAGGTGGCGGTGGCCTGCCTGGGCTGCCCGGCGGCATGAAGCTTCCTGGTTTGCCGGGATCTGGCGGCGGTCTGCCAATGCTTGGCAAGAACGGCCCCGGCAAGAAGAAGTGAGGGCGCGATGAACGAAGAAAAGGACATGGCCGACGCACGTGCGGCGCTGGTCGACTACCGCGCCTCGATCGACAACATCGACGCAGCGCTCATCCACATGCTGGCCGAGCGTTTCCGCTGCACCAAGGCGGTCGGCGAACTGAAGGCGTCGCATGGCCTGCCACCGGCCGATCCGGCACGCGAGCAGCAGCAGATCGCCCGCCTTCGCCAACTGGCGAAGGACGCCCATCTCGACCCGGATTTCGCGGAGAAATTCCTGAACTTCGTCGTCCGTGAAGTGATCCGGCATCATGAGCATATCGCCGCATCCAACGGCGTAACGAAAACCGGCTGAGGACCAGTGCATGTCGCCCAAAAGTGCGCAGCGGTTTTGGGACAACGACATGCATAAAGACAACAGTCATAACCCCGATCAACGAAAATCAGAATTTTAGGAGAAAGAACATGCCACTGAAAATCCGACTGTCCCGTGCGGGCTCGAAGAAGCGTCCCTATTACCACGTCGTCGTCGCCGACGCCCGTTCGCCGCGCGACGGCCGTTTCATCGAGTCGCTCGGCTCGTGGAACCCACTGCTGCCCAAGGACGGCGAGCGGGTCAAGGTCGACGCCGACCGCGTCAAGCATTGGCTTTCGCACGGCGCCCAGCCGACCGACCGCGTGCTGCGCTTCCTCGATGAGGCCGGCATCGCCAAGCGTGAGACCCGCTCCAACCCGAAGAAGGCCGAGCCCGGCAAGAAGGCGCAGGAACGCGCCGCACTTCTGAGGAAGGCGCAGGACGATGCAGCCGCCGCTGTTGCCGCCGCGGCCGCCGCGCCGGCCGAGGCGGAAGCCGCGACCGCCGAATAGTCGACCTTTATCGGTCATGAAGACGGCGGGCCATTGCCCGCCGTTGTCTTTTCAGGGCATGCCCGTGAGGGAGGCCGCGCCTGTTCAATAGCCCTGCGGGCAACGGGCGATGTATACGCGGCCATAGCGATCCCGGTAGCGGCAGCGGCCGGGTTCGGTAGCACGACCGATCAGTGCGCCGGCGAGGGCGCCGACAGCACCACCGACCACCGCACCTTCAACTGCGTCATCGGCCACTGCAGCACCGACCGCCGCGCCACCCAGGCCACCGACCGCAGCGCCCTGTTCTGTCCGGGAACAGGCTGCGAGCGAGGTTGCCAGTACCATCAGGATTACCAGTTTCTTCATCGTCGTTCCTCTCAACCGGGGTTTTCCGTCCTCGCCGCCACATCTTCTAACTCGCAACCGGGCGATTTGATCCAAAGACAAAGAAGAAGGGCGGCGGCAGACGGCGCCTTCTCTGGCGGCGTGACCGCCATCGAACGGCTTTTGAAGTCGCCGCTATCGATTGAACTGGATCAGCGATCGCATCCTGGGGTTGCGCAGGAAAAGGCCACCCCACAAGATGAAGCCGAGATAGACGCCGAACAGTGTGTGCGAAAACAGCGGGCTGCCGATACGTATGTGCGTCGCGATGGCGCCACCGAGGTAGGCGGTGAGCAGGATGGCGCCAAGCACCGAGGTGCGCGGCACCGCATAGAGCGCGGTCGAGACCAGTCCGATGATGCCGAGCATGCGCGAGACATTGGGATCGGCCGGCCAGCCGAGCTGCACCATGGTCTGGGTGACGACATCGAGCGGCGGCAGCTTGATAACGCCGTCGAAGATCATGAACAGCACGATGAGGGCGCTGAGCCCTCGGCCGGTCCACAGCGCGCCCGGCGTGACGGATGCTGTTTGAGACATGGTCATTGGTCCTCCGGTTGTTTCGAGCCCTCTTGGCGAGGGTCGAACCAAGGACGCGGCGTGAGGCGGCGATCCGACACGTCTACGATCTTTTGAGCGCACGGCGCTGCCATACGCGTGGGAACAAACCCTAGGAAAAATAGTATTTTTCGGCGGGGATCATTTTTGGCGGCGCCTCGCCGAGCGCCTCGAACACCGAGATTTCACAGACGCGGCACAGGCCGTCGAGGGCGAGATCGTTGGCCTCGGTGCCGAACGGGTCCTCGAGTTCCTCCGAGAGCGCGTCGAGGCCGAAGAAGGTGTAGGCGATCAGCGCCGTGAAAAGCGGCGTCGCCCAGCCGGCAGTCGAGGCGAGCCCAAACGGCAGCAGCAGGCAGAAGATATAGGCGGTGCGCTGCAGGAGCAGCGTGTAGGCAAACGGAAGCGGTGTTCCCATAATGCGCTCGCAGCCGGCCTGCGCTGCGGCGATTTCAGCCAGGCGCTCGTCGAGGATGCGGTAGCCCATGACGTCGATCGCCCCGGCCCTGTATAGCGCGGCGGCTCGCTCGCCCATCCGCCGCATCATGGCGTCGGGCGCGTTGGCCGCCTTGGCGGCACTTTCGGCTTCGTCGCCGATGAACGCGCGTGCGTCCGACGTTGCGTCCACCCGCCGAAGCAGGCCGCGCAGGAAGTGGCAGAAGGCGATCGCTTCCATCAGCAGGCCGCGCAGTTCCGCCCGGTTTTCGATCAGCCCGGTGCTGGCGCGCGCCAGATTGCGAATGTCGAAGACAAGCTGGCCCCACAGCTTGCGCGCGTCCCACCAGCGGTCATAGGCGGCATTGTTGCGGAAACCGAGATAGATCGACAGCGCCACACCGAGCAAGGCGAACGGCGCGGGGCCGGCATTGCCGAAGTCGAGCTTCAGTGCCCTGACCGCCAGCACCACCAGCGCGCCATAGACGCCGAAGCCGAAGATCTGCGGCAGGATGCGCGGCACCACCGAGCCGCGCATGATGAAGAACAGATGCAAGAATCCCGGGCGCGGGCGAACGATCATCGAAACCCCTTTCACGGACCGGCAATGATCCTGATCGGTTCCATTGTGTGACGCAACACACGCATAAGCCCAGCCGCCAGCGACATGGCGATGTCGTCTTGCCGGCCTGGGGCCGAGCACGTTATCGAAAATCCGCAAGACATTCGGGAGCAAATCGATGGCCGGCGAGACCGATCTGAAGAAACTGCTGGCAACGATGACGCCGGAATTGCGTCCCGGCATCCACGTCTTCGCCACATTGCCGCGCGATGCGCCCGTACCGGACAGCCTCGAGCCGGTGATGCTGTTTCGCGAGCGCGAGGGGACGACGGTGATCGCGCTAGAGGAGGAAGCCAAGGCCGCTGGCCTGGAGATCGTGTTTCGCTGCCGCATGGTGACGCTGAACATCCATTCGTCGCTGGAGGCGGTAGGCTTTCTCGCCGCCATCACCACGCGTCTTGCCGCCGCCGGCATGGGCGTCAATCCGGTTTCGGCTTTCTACCACGACCATCTGTTCGTCCCGGCCGACCGGACGGAGGAGGCGATGGCGATACTGACGAAGCTGGCGGAAGAGAATCGTGGGTGAGGCGGGCGCCTTGTGTCTGGAAATGTGGGCGCTGCCCCTCATCCCCCTGCCGGGACCTTCTCCCCGTAAAACGGGGAGAAGGGGCTAACCGGCCGAAGGCCGAGCCCGCGACCGCGGGCCGCCGGTTGTCCGGCGCCCCCGCGGAGGGCCCGCCGCGGCAGCGGCGATACGGCCCGTGAGCGAAAACTATGCCGCCTTCTTCTTCGGCTGGATCAGCCCGCGCTCGATCAGCAATTCGGCGATCTGCACGGCGTTGAGTGCCGCGCCTTTGCGCAGATTGTCGGAGACGATCCACATCGACAGGCCGTTGTCGATGGTCGAATCCTCGCGGATGCGCGAGATGAAGGTGGCGTCCTCGCCGGCCGAGTCCAGCGGCGTGATGTAGCCGCCGTCCTCGCGCTTGTCGAGAACCTGGCAGCCCGGCGCTTCGCGCAGGATCTCACGTGCTTCCTCGGCGGTGATCGGCTTTTCGAACTCGATGTTGACCGCTTCCGAATGGCCGATGAACACCGGCACGCGCACGCAGGTCGCCGTCAGCTTGACCTTGGGGTCGAGCATCTTCTTGGTCTCGGCGACCATCTTCCACTCTTCCTTGGTGAAGCCGTCGTCGAGAAAGACGTCGATATGCGGGATGACGTTGAAGGCGATGCGCTTGGTGAACTTCTTGACGTCGACCTGGTCGGCGACGAAAACGGCGCGGGTCTGCGTGAACAACTCGTCCATGCCTTCCTTGCCGGCGCCGGAGACCGATTGATACGTGGCGACGACGACGCGCTTGATGGTGGCGAAGTCATGCAGCGGCTTCAGCGCCACGACCAGCTGCGCCGTCGAGCAGTTCGGATTGGCGATGATGTTCTTGCGCGTGAACAGCGAAATCGCGTCCGGGTTCACTTCCGGCACGATCAGCGGCACGTCCTGGTCGTAGCGGAAAGCCGACGAATTATCGATGACGACGCAGCCCTGCTTGCCGATCTTCGGCGACCATTCCTTAGAGACGTTGCCGCCGGCCGACATGATGCAGATGTCGGTGTCGGAAAAATCATATTGGTCGAGCGCCTTGACCTTCAGCGTGCGGTCGCCGAACGACACTTCCGTGCCCTGGCTGCGCCGCGAGGCCAGCGCCACCACCTCGCTCACCGGAAAGCCGCGCTCTTCCAGTATGTTGAGCATTTCCCGGCCCACATTGCCCGTGGCGCCGACGATTGCAACCTTGAAACTCATCGAAATCTCCTGTCCTCTCCGCTCGGTTTTGGAGAAAACCCGCCGGCCGATGCGGGTTTCAACCCCCGGGCCGGACCCGGGAGAGGGTGGTTAGGCCAAGGGAATCAGACCGTTTGAGTGGTCGTTTTAGCCGTAGTTTTGCTGGAACGAGGAGACGCGCCGACACGCCCGGCCCAATGGTTCGCATTGCGGCCGGGAAAGTCGAATGCAAGAAGCGCCATCAAAAGGCCGCGCATCGAAACTATCCCGTTCGGTGCCGGCTTTTACCCGGTTTGCGTAAAGAGTCAATCGCGATGCGGCGAGGCGGCTTGCCCTGTACAATGGCGGCGGCGCGAAGTACGAACGATTGGATCGTTTGGCTTGTGGCGCTCCTGGCGCTCGCCGACGGATGACCCATTGCCGGGCATAAAAGAATCCGAATTCCGAAAGAAGCATATGTCCAATTTCGAAGCACTTGTCCCTGCGCTGGCAAAGGCGCTGGAAAAACGCGGTTATGTCGAGCTGACACCGGTGCAGAAGGCGGTTCTCGAGCTCGGGCAGGCCGATGCGCTGGTTTCGGCGCAGACCGGCTCCGGCAAGACCGTCGCCTTCGGGCTGGCCCTGGCGCCGACCCTTCTCGATGGCGCCGAGCGCTTTTCCCACGCCGCCGCACCGCTGGCGCTGGCCGTCGCGCCGACGCGCGAGCTCGCTTTGCAGGTAACGCGCGAGCTCGAATGGCTCTATGAACTGACCGGCGCAGCGATAGCGTCCTGCGTCGGCGGCATGGACATGCGCACCGAGCGACGCACGCTGGAACGCGGCGCCCACATCGTCGTCGGCACGCCTGGCCGGCTACGCGACCACATCACCCGCAGCTCGCTCGACATGTCTGAACTGAAGGCAGTCGTGCTCGACGAAGCCGACGAGATGCTCGATCTCGGCTTTCGCGAGGATCTGGAATTCATCCTCGACGCTGCCCCTGCCGAGCGTCGCACGCTGATGTTTTCGGCCACCGTACCGCGCTCCATCGCCACGCTGGCCAAGGGCTACCAGCGCGATGCGGTACGCATCTCGGCCTCCGGCGAGGAAAAGCAGCACCTCGACATCGAATACCGGGCGCTGAGCGTGACCCAAGCCGACCGGGAGAACGCCATCATCAACGTGCTGCGCTACTACGAGGCGAAGAACGCACTGGTGTTCTGCAACACCCGCGCCGCCGTCAATCACCTGACCGCGCGCTTCAACAACCGCAACTTTTCCGTCGTCGCGCTTTCGGGCGAGCTGAGCCAGAACGAGCGCAGCCATGCGCTGCAGGCGATGCGCGACGGCCGCGCAAAAGTCTGCATCGCCACCGACGTGGCGGCGCGCGGCATCGATCTGCCCAATCTTGAACTGGTGATCCACGCCGACCTGCCGACCAATCCGGAGACACTTCTGCACCGAAGCGGGCGGACGGGACGGGCGGGACGCAAAGGCGTCAGCGCGCTGATCGTGCCCAACAATGCCCGCAGGCGCACCGAACGGCTGCTGCAAAGCGCCGGCCTTGCGGCGACATGGGCAAGCCCGCCTTCGGCCGACGACGTGCTGCGCCGCGACGACGAGCGCATCCTCGCCGACCCGGTCTTCGGCGAGCCTGTGACGGACGATGAGCGCGGCTTCGTCAGCACGCTTCTCGACCAACGTGGCGCCGAGCTGGTGGCGGCGGCCTTTGTGCGGATGTGCCGCTCCAGCCGCTCGGCGCCCGAGGATCTCCTTGACGTCGCACCGTTCACGCCGTCAGGCGACAGGCCCTCTGGCGATCGATCCGCCCGTCGCGACGAGGCGCCAAGCCGCCGCGACGATTTCGGCGACAGCGTCTGGTTCTCGCTGTCGGTGGGGCGCCGGCAGAATGCCGAGCCGCGCTGGCTGATCCCGATGCTGTGCCGGACCGGCGGCATCAGCAAGCGCGAGATCGGCACCATCAAGATGCAGCCGGAGGAAACCTTCGTGCAGATCGCGGCGGATTGGGCCGACCGGTTTCTCCAGGCCATCGGCCCCGACCGCAAGCTGCAGAACAACATCGCGGTGAAGCGGCTGGACGGCACGCCCGACCTGTCGCGGGCCGGCTATCAGGAGCCACGGCCGGACAAGAGGCCACACCGTGGCAAGCGGACATTCGACCAGAACGCGCCCAAATTCGAGAAGCGCGCACCGTCAGCCGACCAGCGCCCTGCCGCGTTCGAGGCAAAGCCCTGGGCCGGGAAGGCGGGCAAACCGAAATTCGACAAGGCCGGACCCGCCAAGAACAAGAAATCGAAGAAGCGGCCGGCCTGAATTATGCGATCTTGACAGGTGGCCAAAGAACGCCGCGGAAAACGAAAGCTGTAGCAAGGTTCTGCACGTCGCTTCGCTCCTGCCGCCCCGGGGATGACGAAGGCATGGTGGCGCGACATGCCCACAGCTCCATTTCGCACGCACCCCTTGCGGTCTGCCGCAACTTTGAACAGTCTGGCCAGCGGGACGAGGGGCAGGACATGCGCGGCGAAGTGCTTCACTATGACGAGGACCACGGCTTCGGTTTCATCACCGGAGCCGACGGCAACCGCTACACGTTCGCGCGCGAGGATCTGCGCCGAGAGGCGACGATAGGCAGGGGCACGGCCATCGAGTTCCAGCCGGCCGGCGGACGGGCACGCGACGTTTTTTCGATCCGTGCCCAGGCTGCCAGTCCGCCTGCCGCAACCGCCGCCCCGGCTCAAACCGGCAATGCGCCCGGGGGGCCGCAACATTTCGGCCGGTCCGCTGAAAGTCGTCCCGCCGCGGCTACCGGATTGTGGGATTATTTCTGGCGGGCCCTGACTGAAAATTACTTCAACTTCGCCGGTCGTGCCCGCCGCAAGGAATATTGGGGCTTTTGCCTGTTCTGGACGATCGCGCTGATTGTGGTCTTAGGCATTGGCCTCTTCATCGACGACGCCATGGGCAATATTGACGAATTGCCGGCAGTGACGGTCGGTCTTTGCGGCACGTTTGTGCTGGCGACGATCCCGCCATGGATCGGACTGAACGTGCGTCGCTTGCACGACATCGGCCTGACCGGCTGGCTTTTTCTGGTGGTGTTCATCCCGACCATCGGCTGGCTGATCATCCTGGTCTTCGCGCTGATCCCAACGCAGGCCCGTGAAAACCAGTGGGGTCCAGTGCCGGCGGGCGTCAGGGCCTAGCTGCTCGACACAGTGATCTTGAGGGGCTGGAAGGCGGGCGCACGTCGACCGCCACAGGCTCAGCCCAGGAACTTGGCAATGATCGCGTCGCCCATCTGAGTGGTGCCGACCTCGGTCATGCCCGGGGAAAGAATATCCCTGGTGCGTAAGCCTTGATCGAGCACGGCGGCGATGGCGCTTTCCAGGCGGTCGGCCTCGGTGACCATGCCGAAGGAATAGCGCATGCACATGGCGAAGGAGGCGATCATGGCGATCGGGTTGGCGATGCCCTTGCCTGATATGTCGGGCGCCGAGCCATGCACCGGCTCGTAGAGTGCCTTGCGCTTTTTCGTCTTGGCATCCGGCGCGCCGAGCGACGCCGACGGCAGCATGCCGATCGAGCCGGTCAGCATGGCGGCGATGTCGGACAGCATGTCGCCGAACAGATTGTCGGTGACGATGACGTCGAACTGTTTCGGCCAGCGCACCAGCTGCATGCCGCCGGCGTCGGCCAGCATGTGGTCGAGCTTGACGTCGGCATAGCGTGCCTTGTGCGTCTGGGTGACGACCTCGTTCCACAGCACGCCTGATTTCATCACATTGCGCTTTTCCATCGAGGTGACGTGGTTGCGGCGTGTCCGCGCCAGCTCGAAGGCGACGCCCGAAATGCGCTCGATCTCGAACGTGTCGTAGACCTGCGTGTCGATGCCGCGCTTCTGGCCATTGCCGAGATCGATGATCTGCTTGGGCTCGCCGAAATAGACGCCGCCGGTGAGTTCGCGCACGATCAGAATGTCGAGCCCTTCGACCACCTCCTGCTTGAGCGAGGACGACGCCGCCAGCGCCGGATAGCAAATGGCGGGCCTGAGATTGGCGAACAGCTCCATGTCCTTGCGCAGCCGCAGCAGTCCGGCTTCCGGGCGCACCTCATACGGCACCGCATCCCATTTCGGCCCGCCGACGGCGCCGAATAGCACCGCGTCGGCAGCCATCGCCTTGGCCATATCGGCATCGGAAATCGCCGCGCCATGCGCGTCATAAGCGCAGCCGCCGACCAGCCCCTCATCGGTGACGAAATCACTGCCGAGCTTGTCGTTCATGGCGGCGATCAGCTTCTTCACCTCGGTCATTGCCTCGGGGCCGATGCCGTCGCCGGCGAGCAGGAGAAGATTTTTCGAAGCCATCGGAACCGTCCTAACTGTGGCGCATGACCCCGAAATCGGCATCGATTTCGGAAAGGATCATGCGCAGAACTATAATTCGACGGCGTCCTTTGCGCGTCCAAAAGGACGCGCGGCGCTGTCGTGAGCTGCGGCCTTGCTAAACGCCAAGCGGGCTATGCGCAAGCGTTTGGTTCAGAGCATCTTTGGCGATGCTTCGCGCTCCCTTCTGCCCCGCCGACGTCGTGCAAGCTTCTGCACCGCCGCCGCGCTCAGGGCGTGCGCCTGAGCGCCGTCACTTCGATCTCGATCTTCATTTCCGGCTTGTTGAGCTGGCAGACGATCATCGTCGCCGCCGGCCTGATGTCGCCAAAGGCCTCGCCGAGGATCGGAAAGACGATGTCGACGAAAGCCGCGTCGGTGATGTAGTAATGCGCCCGCACCACATCGGCCATCTCGAAGCCACCATCCTGCAACGCCTTGGCGATCGTAGCCAGGCAATTGCGCGTCTGCGCCTCGACCGTCTCCGGCATCGACATGGTCGCATAATCGTAGCCGGTCGTTCCGGAAACGAAACACCAGTCGCCCTGTACCACGGCGCGCGAATAACCGGCGGTCTTCTCGAACGGCGAGCCGGTGGAGATCAGTTTTCGCATGGTTCCCTCGCATATTCCTTAGGCAATATTGAGCTGAAGAAGTGCCTTCCGGCCATGGGCCAGGCGGGACGAATCGACAGTGCAAAACCGTGATAGGCAGGCATGTCGGCCCTGCGTTCGACCGCAGCGAGGTCGAGCGAGGCGGCTCGAACTCCTCAAGGCCCCACCAGCGGAACAGGCATCGGCCAACGCAGTGGTCTCCGTCCCGGAAGCCGAGCGGCAGCGAACGTCGATTGTTTTCAGCGGCGATTTCATGGCAGGGCGCAAGGACATTCGAGATTGGCCGAAACATCCTCCACTTCGTCATCCTAGGGCGAAGCAAGGAGCGAAGCGACGCGGCGCAGACCCTTGGATCCATGCCGTTACCTCGCGGCAGTGCTCCTGCGGAACCGAACGCTACCACCCCGTTCCGCGAAAAAGCTCGACCCATTCTGGATTGGTCTTCTCGATCAGTTCGATCTTCCATTGGCGCAGTGGTGGATACAAGCGCCGTTCTGAGCCGCAGCATTCTACGGCTGAAGTCACGGAATGGATCCCAGGGTCTGCGCTCCGCTTCGCGTCGCTCCGCCCTAGGATGACGAAGGCGTGGTGGCCTGTGGCTAATCGCCAACGTTGGAGATTGGCGGCTGGGGCAGGCCGGCCACCAATGACCGCCTACCGTCCCCTGGAGGCTCAGTCAAAAGAGCCAAATCCCTCCGTACAGAGAAACTGGCTAGCTTTTTCGACTACGCGCGGCAAGCGTCCGCAGCCTCAGCGCGTTGAGGCGGATGAAGCCTTCGGCGTCCTTCTGGTCGTAGGCGCCACGGTCGTCCTCGAAGGTGACCAGCGCGTCGGAATAGAGCGTCTTCTTCGACTTGCGGCCGGTGACGATGACGTTGCCCTTGTAGAGTTTTAACCGCACCGTGCCTTCGACATCTTCCTGGCTCTTATCGATCATCGCCTGCAGCATCAGGCGCTCGGGCGCGAACCAGAAGCCGTTGTAGATCAGCTCGGCGTAGCGCGGCATGAACTCGTCCTTGAGGTGGGCGGCGCCACGGTCCAAGGTGATCGATTCGATCGCCCGGTGGGCTGATATCAGGATGGTGCCGCCGGGGGTCTCGTAGACGCCGCGCGATTTCATGCCGACGAAACGGTTCTCGACAAGGTCGAGCCGGCCGATGCCGTTGTCGCGGCCGAGATCGTTGAGTGCGGCCAGCATCGTCGCCGGCGACAGTTTTTTGCCGTCGAGCGCGATCGGATCGCCCTTCAGGAATTCGATTTCGATCTCGGTGACCTTGTCCGGCGCATCCATCGGCGAGATGGTGCGCTGATGGACGAACTCCGGCGGCTCGCTCCACGGGTCTTCCAGCACTTTGCCCTCGGAAGACGAGTGCAGAAGGTTGGCGTCGACCGAAAACGGCGCGTCGCCCTTCTTGTCCTTCGGCACCGGGATCTGGTGCTGCTCGGCGAAGTTGATCAGGTCGGTGCGCGACTTGAACGACCAGTCGCGCCATGGCGCGATGACCTTGATGTCGGGGTTGAGCGCATAGGCCGAGAGCTCGAAGCGGACCTGGTCGTTGCCCTTGCCGGTGGCGCCATGGGCAATGGCATCGGCGCCGGTTTCTTTTGCGATCTCGACCAGGTGCTTAGAGATCAGTGGCCTCGCGATCGAGGTGCCGAGCAAATAGGTGCCTTCATAGACGGCATTGGCACGGAACATCGGGAAGACGAAGTCGGAAACGAATTCCTCGCGGACATCCATGATGCGGATGTCCTTGATGCCCATCATCTCGGCCTTGCGCCGCGCCGGCTCCAACTCACCGCCCTGGCCGAGATCGGCGGTGAAGGTGACGACTTCGGCGCCAAGCTCGGTCTGCAGCCATTTCAGGATGATGGAAGTGTCGAGGCCGCCGGAATAGGCGAGCACGACCTTCTTGACGGCTTTTGCTTTTGACAGGCTGGGGGACATATTGGCGGTTCCGCGACAAGGGTTCTCGCCGGGCGAGGTATCACGGGCTTTCCGGGCTGCGCAAGAGACGAACGGTGTTCAGGCTGTCGGTGAAGCTGCCGATCTCCGCGCAAGTGGGGAGATCGGATGTCGCTGCGGCCTTCGCCAACTACCAACGACGCCGACATCGAACTTTCGACCCGGCTGGATCAGACGCTTTGCTAGCGAGAAGCTGGCGCCGGCTTGGCGCCTGCGCTATAGGCTCCACCTGTTTATCCAGGGCCCTGCCGATGACCTTCATTCCCGATACCGCCACGCTGATCCAGTTCGCCATCGCCACCGTGATCCTGGCGATCACGCCTGGGCCTGACATGACGCTGTTCGTCTCGCGCACATTGAGCCATGGCCGCGCCACCGGCTTTGCCTCGATGGCGGGCGCGCTGTGCGGCACACTGATCCACACCACGCTGGTCGTGGTCGGCATCTCGGCGCTGATCGTCGCCTCGCCGATGTCCTTCCTGGCCCTGAAGATCTTCGGCGCCGGCTATCTTGTTTTCCTGGCCTGGCAGGCGATCACCAAGGGGTCGGCCTTTTCACCCGAGAACAAGAGCGGGCCGGAGATTTCGCTGTTCCGCGCTTGGGCGGCAGGGCTCGGTGTCAATCTGCTCAACCCGAAGATCATCCTGTTCTTCATGACCTTCCTGCCGCAATTCGTCTCGGCGCATGATCCGAACGCGCCTGGAAAGCTGTTCTTCCTCGGCGCGATGTTCGTCGTTTTGTCGATCCCGGTAACAGCGCCAATGGTCTTTGCAGCAGAAAAATTCTCCGCGGCGATGAAGACCAGCCCGCGGGTGACGCGCGCCGTCGATTATCTGTTCGCCGGGGTGTTTTCGGCCTTCGCGCTTAAGATCCTGACCGCCCAGGCGAAGTAGGCGCGGACCTTCCGGCTTGACGCCAGCTTCCGGCCGAGCGCCCGGCGCTCAGCCAGTAGAAAATGCCGCCGACCATGCCGCAGCCGATCACGGCAGCGACGACGCGCGGATCGGTGATCTCGAAATTGGCATCGGCGGTCTGGTAGGCGAAGCCGAGGAAGACCGCCGCGACCACCGCGCCCGCCAGCGCATAGAACAGCCAGTCGCGCCGTCCGAGGATTTCCGAGACGAGAATGGCGATGGCTGCCGGCATGAAGGCGAAATAGGCGACGAACAGGGCAACGAAGGGGATAGAAAAATACAGCGAAGCCGTGGGGTGCGCGTGCTCCGGCGTATAGCCCAGCGACGCCAGAAACATGATATTGAGGAAGGCGCTGGCGGCCAGCGCGGCGACGACATAGCCGATCAGGATGACGGCGAAGCGGACGAGATAGGCAATGAGACGGGTCACGCCTCGCCGTGCCCCGCGATCATCATCGCTTCCAGCGCCAGCCGGTCGACCTTGCGCATGCGCTCGGACTCCGACTTGAGCTGGCCGCAGGCGGCGAGGATATCGCGGCCGCGCGGCGTGCGGATCGGCGAGGCATAGCCGGCATTGTTGATGTAGTCGGCGAATTTCTCGATCGTCTCCCAGTCAGAGCACTGGTAGTTGGTGCCCGGCCACGGGTTGAACGGGATCAGATTGATCTTGGCCGGAATGCCCTTGAGCAGCTTGATAAGCCCCTTGGCGTCCTCGATCGAATCGTTGACGTCCTTCAGCATCACATATTCGAAGGTGATGCGCCGGGCATTCGACAGGCCGGGATAGGCGCGGCAGGCGGCGATCAGCTCTTTCAACGGATATTTCTTGTTGATCGGCACCAAAAGGTCGCGCAAATCGTCATTGGTGGCGTGCAGCGAGATCGCCAGCATGACGCCGATCTCCTCGCCGGTGCGGAAGATTTCCGGCACGACGCCGGAGGTCGACAGCGTGATGCGTCTTTTCGACAGGGAAAGCCCGTCGCCGTCGGACGCGATCAGCAGCGCCTTCTTCACCGCCTCGAAATTGTAGAGCGGCTCGCCCATGCCCATCATGACGACGTTGGACACTTTCCGGCCCTCGGCCGGCACGATGGCGCCATCGGGCGTGTCGCGGTCGGGGAAATCGCCGAGCCGGTCGCGGGCGGTCAAAAGTTGGGCGAGGATTTCTTCTGATGTCAGGTTGCGCACCAGCTTCTGCGTGCCGGTGTGACAGAAGGAGCAGGTCAGCGTGCAGCCGACCTGCGACGAGATGCAGAGCGTGCCGCGGCCTTCTTCGGGAATGTAGACGGTCTCGATCTCGACCGGCCGGCCGGCGCCGCGCGGCGGAAAACGAAACAGCCATTTGCGCGTGCCGTCGGAGGAAATCTGCTCCTCGACGATCTCGGGTCTGGCGACGGTGAAATGCTTGTCGAGCTCGGCGCGCAAATCCTTGGAGATGTTGAACATGCCGGCAAAGTCGGAGACGCCGCGCACATACATCCAGTGCCAGAGCTGCTGGGCGCGCATCTTGGCCTGGCGCTCCGGCACGATGCCTGATGCAACCAGGGCAGCGCCAAGCTCGGCCCGGGTCAGGCCGATCAGCGACGGTATTTCGGCCGGCGTGGCGCGGGCGCGCAACGCGTCACGGGCGCCTTCGGCGGTGAGGTCGAATGAAAGGGTCATTGCTGCGCCAATATAAGCGATTTGCGGCCGATTACAGCATCGTGCTGGAAATGAAGCGCGGCGCATAGCACAGGTTGACGGCGGAGTCATGGGTGGCGGCGGTGCAAGGCTCGCCGCAATGTGCCGGCCGGCGGCGTTTTAAAAAGCAAAACGCCGGGCTTGCGGCCCGGCCCTACTCAAACTCCGCTTCGCCTATGGCTATTTGCACTTGGCGATGGACGACAGCGCCGCCGAAATGCCTTTCAGTGAAAAGACATAGGTGGTGGTGTTGCCGCGGCCGGACTTCGCCTGCACCTTCATGTCGCTGCCGGTTTTCATCGCGGCGATCAGCACCGGCTCCTCGGCGGCGTTCTCGACCCAGGCCGACTTGCCGCGGGTGAACATCGAAAAGCTCTTGCCGTCGATGGTGACGGTGGCCTTGGAGTTTTCCTGGAAATTGTAGCCGGCGATGAATTGCGGCTCGTAGGAGACCTGCTGTCCCGGCCGCTGGCTGACGAAGAAGAACATGTCGCCATGGTCAAGCGTCGGCGGCTGCTTGTCGGTCGGCACGGTCAACACATAGCAAACCTTGCCGCCCGACGCCTGGTAGCTGTAGGTGCCCCAGGCATTGTGCTGGCCGATCTTGGTCGCCGACTGCGCCAGAGCCGGCGCTGTCATGGCCACCAGTGCCAGGCTCGAAATTGTAGCAATCAATCCGCGCATCGCTTTTCCCATATATGGTGCGGAGGCAGGCCGGCTCAGCGTCCTGCCCGTCGCTTCATTTTGATTTAATCTGGGTTACCAAACGGTGAATTTCCCTTGGGAAAAGGACATCCACCCCAGGAAACCGCCGCCATCCTTGCGCCCGTCGCTCGAAAAGCGGCAGTTGCAACGTCCCTTTCGCGACTTGGAGGCCACGAAAGCGGCAAGAGTTTGACTTTTCTGCCTTGTCGTCGGCTCAGCTGTTGTCGGCAATCGCCTGCTTGGCGGCGAGCCGATGCGCTGATGTGATGTGGGCTTTGACGGTGGTGATCGCGGCGGTCAGCACCGCGATGTCGTCGGTAAAGCCCAGTCCGAAGACGAAGTCGGGGATGACGTCCGTCGGCAGCACGAAATAGCCGAGCGCCGCCACCAGGATGCCCTTGGCGCGCAGTGGCGTGTTCTTGTCCATGGCGCAGTAGTAGGCGGCGACCAGCTCTTCCATGAACGGGATCTGCCGGGCAGCCCTCTTGGCGGTGCGCCAGAATTTCTCGCGCACTTCGCTCTCCTCGCCCGGCTTGCCGCTAAAGCCGAAGAAATCAAAACCTGATTTTCGCGCCATCAGTCTCTCCTAAGGAGGCTACGCATGTCGTTCCACGCGCGCCTGCCAGCGGAAAATGTGGTGAAAGCACCAGTCCACTACAAGAGCTCGGCAGTTCCCGGCCTGAAAATCGGAATTGGTCTTTGCTGTGTTAACCTAGGTTCAGGTGATGCTGGCCTGCAAATGGCTGGCAATTGCCCACTTTGGATATTAACGGAAACGCCCCGGGGCTACGGCGTCGACAGATCTCCAACGCTCTAGCCGAAATAGCGGTCCATCGTCTTGGCCAGTTCGAAATCGAGCGCCGTCAGGCCGCCGGCATCATGGGTGTTCAGCGTCACGTTCACGGTCTTGTAGACATTCGACCAGTCGGGGTGATGGTCCATCTTCTCCGCCGCCAGGGCGACACGTGTCATGAAGGCGAAGGCTTCGGAAAAACTCCTGAAGGTGAAGGTGCGAGCGATCGAGCCGCCGTCCCTGCCCAGCGACCAGCCGTCGAGCCCGGCCAGCGCCTCGGCGACCGCCTCCTTGCTCAGTTTCTCTCTCGTCATGTTCGTTTCCCGTGCTATTTGGATGCGCAGTCTTCAGCATAGTGCCGGATCGATGAGCGCAAGGCCGATAAAATCCATTCTTTTCGTCTGTCTCGGCAATATCTGCCGCTCACCGTTGGCGGAGGGCGTGTTGCGCGCCGTCCTGGCGGAGCGCGGTCTCGATCGGGATATCCTGCTTGATTCGGCCGGAACCAGCGACTGGGAAGCCGGTTCGGCGCCCGACCCGCGCTCGGTGTCGATCGCAGAGCGGCACGGCATCGATATTTCCAGACAGCGGGCGCGCAAGCTGACGCCGGACGATTTTTCGCGTTTCGACCTGATTCTCGCCATGGACCGATCGAATCTCCGGGATCTGAAAGCGCTGGTGCCTGCCGCCATGCGCGACCGTGTCCATCTGTTCCTGGAGTTCGCGGAGGGAAGGGTGAGCGACGTGCCGGACCCCTATCACGAGGGGCCGGAGGCGTTTGCCTCGGTCTACCGCATGATCCGCGAAGCGTCGGAGGCGCTGGCGACGCGGCTCGCGGCACGGCTGTCGGCGCCCGACAGCGGCCAGGCCTCCTCGACGATGTAGGGTCCGCCGCCGACCGAATCGCGCGACGACATCAGGACGAAGCGGCTGACACGGAAGGGCAGCGTCGAAAAATTGCCGCGTGCCGAAAGATACTGGGCGACGTCGAGCGGGCTCGAATTGCGTAAGCGGGCCAAGGTCACATGCGGCATGAACTTGCGCGGATCAGCGGGGATGCCGAGCCGCTGGCAGATGCGCTCGATCTCGGCTTGCAGTGCCGAAAGGTCGGGCGAGGCGGAGACGCCGGCCCACACCGCATGCGGTTTCTTCTGGCCGAAGGCGCCGACGCCGGACAGCGTCAGCGGGAAGGATGGCCGGTGGACACGGTCGAGTGCGTTGGCGATGTCGTCGGCGACATGGCCCTCGACATCGCCGATGAAGCGCAGCGTCAAATGGTAGTTCTCGACGTCGATCCAGCGGGCCCCGGGCAGGCCGCCCCGGAGCAGGGACAGCGAAAGGGCGGCGTCACGCGGAATTTCGAGGGCGGTGAAAAGACGCGGCATGGTAAGCCTCCTGTCCTCGAATCGAACTCTTGCCCCTAGCGAATCATCGAAAATCGAGCGGGGCAAGCGGTTTATTGGTCGCAGCCCTGCCTAAAATTCAAATCGCCCTGCGGAACGCGTAGCCTCATCCAGTCCTTCAAGAGTTGTCCTGAACCATGGCAATGATCTTTTCGACATCCGGCAGAATGCGCTCGACCATAAGGTCGACGCCTTGCGCATTCGGGTGCAGACCGTCGAGTTGCAAAGCCGGCTCGCCGGCCACGCCGTCGAGAAAGAACGGATAGAGCGGGACGCCGTATTTTGCCGCAAGTTCCGGAAAGATCGCGTCAAAGCCGTTCTGGTAGTCGGCGCCGAGATTGGGTGCGGCGCGCATGCCGGCCAGCAGCACCGCGATCTTGCGCTGCTTCAGCTTCGCCAGCATGGCGTCCAGATTCTTTTGCGTGATGGCGGGAGAAACGCCGCGCAGCATGTCGTTGGCGCCGAGCTCGAGGATGACGAGCTGAGTGCCGTCCGGCACCGACCAGTCGAGCCGCGACAGGCCGCCACTCGACGTATCGCCGGAGACACCGGCATTGGCGACGGTCACATCGTGGCCCTTGGCGCGAAGTGCTGCCTCAAGTTTTTGGGTGAAGCCCTCATCCGGTCCGAGGCCAAAGCCCGCCATCAGACTGTCGCCGAAACCGACGATCTTGAAGGGCTCGGCGCGCGCCGACGAAATGGCGCCGCAAAATCCGAGGAAAACGATCAAGGCTGCGGCAAGTGTGTGTTTGAAAGCCATGCGGCAGGCCCCATATGACGAAGGCATTAGTTGGCGGCAGGCAGAATTCCAACCTCCCCTCTCCCAATATAGGACGATTTTATTTTGACAGAAGCCGTCATCGCGCTGAAAGACGTATCGCTGACGCTCGGCGAAGGAGCGTCTTCCGTCCACGTGCTGAAAGGTGTCAGCCTCGATGTGGCCGATGGCGAGGCGACCGGCATCGTCGGGCCGTCGGGCTCGGGAAAGTCGACGCTGCTGATGGTTTTGGCTGGCTTGGAAAGGGTCGATTCGGGTACGGTACGAATTGCCGGCGAATTGCTGAACGGCAAGAGCGAAGATCAGATCGCATCGTTTCGGGGGCGAAACATTGGCATCGTCTTCCAGTCCTTCCACCTTATTCCCAACATGACTGCGCTCGAAAATGTCGCAGTGCCGCTGGAACTTGCCGGCCATGCCGATCCGTTCGGGGTGGCGGCGCGGGAGCTGGAGGCGGTGGGCTTGAGCGACCGCGTCGCCCACTATCCCGGCGAACTGTCCGGCGGTGAACAGCAGCGTGTGGCGATCGCCCGGGCGCTGGCGCCTTCGCCGCGCATCCTGATCGCCGACGAGCCGACCGGAAATCTCGACCAGGCAACGGGACGGCAGGTCGCCGATCTTCTGTTCGCCAAGGCGGCCGAGCGCGGCATGACGCTGGTGCTGGTCACCCATGATCCGGCGCTCGCCGCACGCTGCTCCCGGCAGGTATCGATGCGGTCGGGCCGGATCGAGGACGCGCCACTGCTTAGAGTGACGGCGTAGCGCAATGGCTGACAGGACCCCCTCATCCGGCCCTTCGGGCCACCTTCTCCCCGGCGGGGAGAAGAGGCTGGCGCCGGCGTTGGCGACCTCTTCTCCGCTCGGGGAGAAGGTGGACGCCCGCGGGTCTTGCCTTCGGCAAGCCCGAGGACAGGCTCCGCGGCCGGATGAAGCGGCCACTTGGGCGCGCACCTTTTCACTCGCCTTCCGCTTTTCGCTGCGCGAGATGCGCGGTGGGCTGTCCGGCTTCCTGATCTTCCTTGCCTGCATCGCGCTCGGCGTCGCGGCGATCGGTGGCGTCAATTCGGTGGCCCGGGCGATTACCGCCGGTGTCGCCAACGAGGGCCAGTCGCTGCTCGGCGGCGATCTTCGTTTCCAGCTCAATCAGCGCGCCGCGACGCAAGCCGAGCACGTCTTTCTTGATGGGCTGGGCACAGTCTCGCACAGCGCCAACATGCGTTCGATGGCTCGGCTCGAGGACGGTTCCGATCAGGCGCTGGTCGAGGCCAAGGCGGTCGATGGAGCCTATCCGCTCTATGGCGTGCTGGAGACCGAGCCGGCGCTGTCGAAGCAGGAATTGTTCGGCGAAAAGTCCGGTGTTTTCGGCGCTGCAGCACCCGACCTTTTATTCGAGCGGCTGAACCTTGGGGTCGGCGACCGGCTGAAGCTGGGCAGCGCCACATTCGAACTGCGCGCTAGGCTCGTCAACGAACCGGACGCGGTGTCCGACGGCTTCGGCTTTGCGCCGCGGCTGATGATCTCGACGGACGGGCTTGCCGCTTCCGGTTTGATCCAGCCCGGCAGCCTGGTCGAGAACGCCTACAAGGTCCGCCTGCCCGGCGGCACCGGCGAGGCGGGCATAAAAGCCATTCAGGATCAGGCGGCGGAGGATTTTCCCGAGTCCGGCTGGTCGATCCGCACGCGCAGCAACGCAGCACCGGCGTTGTCCTCCAACATCGAACGGTTTTCGCAGTTCCTGACGCTGGTCGGGCTGACGGCGCTGGTGGTCGGCGGCGTCGGCGTCGCCAATGCGGTGCGCGCCTATCTCGACGGCAAGCGCGGCGTCATCGCCACCTTCAAGAGCCTGGGGGCTTCGGGCGGTTTCGTCTTTACCGTCTATCTGGTGCAGATCCTGATGATCGCCGGGCTCGGCATCACGGTCGGCCTTGTGCTTGGCGCGCTGATGCCGTTTGCGGCGAGCGCGGTACTCCAGTCGGTCATTCCGGTGCCGGCGGAAGGTGGGTTCTATCCCGGCGCACTCGGCATGGCGGCGCTGTTCGGGCTGCTGGTGACGCTGGCTTTCGCCTTGCTGCCGCTCGGCCGTGCGCGCGACGTGCCGGCGACGGCGCTGTTTCGCGAGATGGGTTTTGAGGGCCGCGGTTTTCCGCGCCCGCTCTACACGGCGGCGGCGCTCGGCATCGCGCTGCTCCTGGCGGCGCTGGCCATTCTGTTTTCCGGCGACCGCTATATCGCCTCGATCTTCGTCGGCGCCACCATTTTTGCTTTCCTGGTGCTACGCATCGTCGGCGCGCTGGTGCAGTGGGCCGCCAAAAAGAGCCCGCGCGTTGGCTCGACGGTGCTCAGGCTCGCCATCGGCAACATCCATCGGCCAGGTGCCTTGACGCCGTCGGTGGTGCTGTCGCTGGGGCTGGGATTGACGCTTCTGGTGACGCTGGCGCTGATCGACGGCAATCTCAGGCGGCAGATTTCCGGCAGCCTGCCGGAACGGGCGCCGAACTTCTTCTTCGTCGACATCCAGAGCAGCGACGTCGACGCGTTCTCTGCGCTGGTCGGCAGGCAAGCGCCGAAGGGCACGCTGGTCAAGGTGCCGATGCTGCGCGGCCGGGTGATGGCGCTGAACGGCGTCGACGTCGACAAGGCTAGGGTTGCGCCGGAAGGGGCCTGGGTGCTGCGCGGCGATCGCGGGCTGACCTACGAGGCCAGTATTCCCGCGAATGCGACGCTGACCGAAGGCTCCTGGTGGCCGGACAACTATGCCGGCGAGCCGCTGGTGTCGTTTTCGGCCGAGGAAGGCGCAGAGATCGGGCTGAAGCTCGGCGACACCATCACCGTCAACGTGCTTGGCCGCAACGTGACGGCGAAGATCGCCAATTTCCGCCAGGTCGAATGGGAGACGATGGGCATCAATTTCGTCATGGTGTTCTCGCCCAGCACGTTTGCCGGCGCGCCGCATAGCTGGCTGGCGACGCTGACCGACAAGGGCGCGTCGCCGGCCGACGATGCCCGTCTTCTCAACGCCGTCACCCGTGCCTTTCCGGCGGTGACGACAGTCAGGGTCAAGGACGCTCTCGACATCGTCAACCGGCTGGTGGCGCAACTCGGCACTGCGATCAGGGCCGCGGCCGGCGTGGCGCTGATCGCCTCGGTGCTGGTGCTGGCCGGCGCGCTGGCCGCCGGCAACCGCGCCCGCATCCACGATGCAGTGGTGCTGAAGACGCTGGGCGCTACCAGGAAGACGCTGATCGCGGCCTTTTCGCTGGAGTACATGCTGATCGGCCTCGCCACCGCGATCTTCGCGCTGGCGGCAGGCGGGATTGCGGCGTGGTTCGTTGTCGCGCGCGTCATGACGCTGCCGTCGCATTTCATGCCCGATGTGGCGGTGGCAACCATCGTCTTTGCGCTGGTGGTCACGGTCGGCATTGGCCTCGCCGGCACCTGGCGGGTGCTGGGCCACAAGGCGGCGCCGGTGCTGCGCAATCTCTGATCCGCAGGCATCTGCAGGCTCAACGCGACTGGGATTCGGTTAAATCTTGTTAATGTTGGGGTTCGGAAGGCCGATAAATCCGGATTTTCGTGTCTTCACGAAGCATTACGCCCGGTTACGGTCTTGTTCTTGGCGCCAATAACCATCATATTTCGCCGCAGGCATGCTGGAGCCCCGCCAGCGGCGCCGCGGTCCAAATGGGCCGGACACCGGACGGGGCAGAAGCAATATGAGGATTTCCATGGCTGAACCCGTTCGCAATTATCAGACGCGTGCCGTGCCCGGCGCCGGCGTCGATGCTGCTATCGACCAGGGCCTGCGCGCCTATATGATCAAGGTCTACAATCTGATGGGGCTTGGCCTCCTCATCACCGGCCTCGCCGCGGTCGGAACGATCATGCTGGCCACTACCACCGATCCGGCTTCGGCGGTCGCCACGCTGCCGAATGGCGACATGCTGACCTCCTTCGGCTACGCGATCTTTGGTTCGCCGCTGAAATGGCTGGTGATCTTTGCCCCGCTGGCAGCGGTGATGTTCCTGTCGTTCCGTGTCCAGTCGATGAGCGTTTCGGCCGCGCAGACGACGTTCTGGGTCTATGCCGGCCTCGTCGGCCTGTCTCTGTCGTCGATCTTCCTGGTCTACACCACCGCCAGTATCTCGCAGACCTTCTTCGCCACCGCCGCCGCCTTTGGCGGACTGTCGCTCTACGGCTACACGACCAAGCGCGACCTTTCCGCGTTCGGTTCGTTCCTAGTCATGGGCCTGGTTGGTCTGATCATCGCGATGGTGATCAACATCTTCCTGCAGTCGTCGGCGCTTTCCTTCGCCGTTTCGGCGATCGGCGTGCTGATCTTCGCGGGTCTCACCGCCTATGACACGCAGAACATCAAGGAGATGTATTTCGAGGGCGACGAGACTGATGTCGCCGGCCGCAAGGCGATCATGGGCGCTCTGAGGCTCTATCTCGACTTCATCAACCTGTTCATGTTCCTGCTGCAGTTCATGGGCGACCGCCGATAGAGCCGGGTCCATCCCGATAAAGTCGGGATGGAGCCCTGTCTTTTTGTTTGACCATGATCTTTTCCGAAAACCGGTTCCCACTTTTCGGGATCATGGTTTAAGGCAAGTCCTTGGACCAGTGAGTTTGGAAAGGGCGGCCCAACGGCCGCCCTTTTCTTCTGCCCCGGTCTTTGATGAAATGGCCGGCAGATGATTGACGTGCATAAATTATGAGCAACATCACGATACGCGCCGCGACTTCGGCCGATCTCGATCGGATCACGGATATCTATGCCGACGCGGTGACCCATGGCACGGCGAGCTACGAGCTGGAACCACCTGATCGCGCCGAGATGGGCCAACGCTTCGATAGTCTGATGGCGGGTGGCTTTCCCTATCTGGTGGCGGAAAAAGACGGCATTGTGCTCGGCTATGCCTATGCCGGCGCCTTCCGGCCGCGGCCTGCGTACCGTTTTGTCGTCGAGGACTCCGTCTATGTCGCGCCCGAGGCCAAGGGCCATGGCATCGGGCTCAAGCTAATGCAAGGGCTGATCGAGGCGGCCAAGGCGGCGGGCTTCCGCCAGATCATCGCGGTAATCGGCGACGGCCGGCCGGACAGTGCCTCGGTGCGGTTGCATGAAAAGCTCGGCTTTCGTCATTCGGGCCGCCTGGAAGGCTCCGGCTACAAGCACGGACGCTGGCTCGACACCGTTTTCATGCAACTGCCGATCAATGATGGAGCTCTGGTTCCGCCCGACCCCAACTCGTTGCCGGAACGGAGATTCCGCCAGCAGCAATAAGTAGTTAGGCCTCGACCAGCTTCAGCGTGCGGTCGAAGACGCCGAGCACGCGGCCAAGTTCCTGGCCGCGCTTGAGAATACGGCCGCCGGCGGCAATGACGGCGAATGCGCCTTGCCGGCGCGCCAGCTTCGGATCCTTGACGATCTGGAACAGCGGCACCTCGCTGGTGCGACGAAAGACGGAAAAGACGGCGCGGTCGGTGAGATGGTCGATGGCGTAGTCGCGCCATTCATTGGCGGCGACCATGCGCCCGTAAAGCCTCAGGATCTGGTCCAATTCACGCCGGTCGAACCGCACCGGCTGGTCGAGGCGTTCGCCTCTTGCCTCATGCAGCGGGATCAGTATTGCGGATGCGTCCCCATCCTCCGTCCCGCTGCCGTGATCAGTCATGCCTCGATCCCTTCGAATGAATCTTACGCCAACCAAAGTTGGCGCTTTCGCCGTGGAATTGCAAGCCCAGCCGGACAAAGGCGGCGCCGCACCGTTTCCCCGGTGTCCAGTCACGTTTATAAAACGCTCGTTGGAATTGGTGATGCTTCGCCACAATTCTGCCTTCTTTTATCCGCGCTAATGCCCCAATGTCCGACGAATTTACGGGTGTTGCCTGAGACGGTTCGGTCCGGCACTGGCTCGTAAACCCCAAGCCCCCCGCCCACGGGTCTGCGTCGGATCGAACCAACCTCGGTTTTTCCTTGGGAAAAATCGGGTGCGACGATCCCAAAACCTAAATGACCGGCGTCAGAAGCAAGCTGACGTCGGTTTTTTAATGCCTGGATGAAAGTGGGATGCGCGCGGCTTCCCTTCTCCGCTTGTGGGAGAAGGTGGCCTCGCCCACGGGTCTTGCCTCCGGCAAGCCCGAGGA
The DNA here is from genome assembly GCF_055811755.1 of Mesorhizobium sp. WSM4840. Lineage (NCBI taxonomy): Bacteria > Pseudomonadati > Pseudomonadota > Alphaproteobacteria > Hyphomicrobiales > Phyllobacteriaceae > Mesorhizobium > Mesorhizobium sp. WSM4840. The sequence continues at coordinate 531,260 of NZ_JBVVQD010000001.1, read as the reverse complement.
CAGGCTCCGCGAGGTTGGATGAGGGGTGTTGGCAATTTCCTTGAAATCGCCGCCACCTCATTCCTTCCAGCACCCCTTCATCCGTCTCGGCGCTGCGCGCCGATCCACACCCGGGGCGAGTCGCGGGCCTCGCCCGCCCTTCGGGCCCCACAAGGGGAGAAGGAGAGGTCCCCGCTCAAGGCTTGTGGATCAAGGCGGCGCCGAGGATGGGACCCGGCATGCCGTCCTTGCCCACCGATTGCAGCAGCACGGCGCAGCCGCCTTTCTTGGAAATCACGCTCATCGGCAATTCGTAGCGCTGCGCCTTGCCGTGCCACATGCCGGCGGTCTGGATGCCGGAGACGGCGTTCCAGTAGGTCATGCTGCGGCCGGTGTTTTCGCCCTTGCCGATCTTGATCGTCTGCGGCGGGTCGAAATAGACGATGACGACATGGGCATCGCTGGGGCCGGTCCCGGCATCGCCGGCGTCGATGATGACGCGGTCGCTGGTCCGGCTGACGTTGATGCTGACCCGCATGCCTTCGCCGGATCTTTCCATGCGGGCGAGCGCGCCGTCGACTTCCTTGCGGCGGGCGCCGTTGACATGGCTGCGGCCATTGATGACGGCCTGCGGCGTATAGACCGAGCGGCTGCCGAAGGCGCGCATATACTCATATTGCCGCTCGGTGTTCTCCTTGCGGCTCAGCGTGTCCTTCCAACCGAGATAATCCCAGTAGTCGACATGATAGGCGAGCGCGACGATGTTCTCCTTGGCGGCAAGCTCGGCAAAAAACTCATCGGCCGGCAGGCAGGAACTGCAACCCTGGCTGGTGAAGAGCTCGACCACGCCCAAGAGCTGGTCAGTCGAGGCTTTGTCAGCCTGGGGTTTGTCGGCCTCACCGGCAAGCGCATTGCCGGCAAGTGCAGCGCCGGCAAACACCGAGAGGGCCAGCGCCAATGCCGCAAGCCGCAATGGTCTTCGAGGTGTCATAGCCGTTTCGACTCCCGCCGGAGATGGCCGGCTTTATTCTGATTGGCGAAATATGTGGCAGAAGCGGCAGTCAACGGGAAGTCACGTTGCGGTGAAATTTTACCGCTGTAACCAACTGCAAGGGCGCAATAGGACGGCTACACTTCAGGGTAGATACCGATTCGGGCAACAATCAGCATGTGGCAATCTCTCCTGACGCCGGTCGACCTGTACTGCGAGCGGGTCGGGCCGGAGCTCTGGGCCGAGCCGGTCAACGCACTGACCAATCTGGTTTTTCTTATCGCCGGGCTGTGGGGTGTCCGGGAGGTGCGCCGGCGTGGCACCGGCATCTTCGCCGAAGTGCTGGCCTGGTGGGTGGTGGCGATCGGCGTCGGCTCGGCGCTGTTCCATACCTTTGCCAACCATGGCACGGTCTGGGCCGACGTGCTGCCGATCGCCGGGTTCACGCTGGCCTACACGCTGTTCAACCTGCGCCGTTTTCTCGGCATGAAATGGGGCAAGGCGGTCGCCATCTTCGTCGCCTTCTATGCCGTCACCGGGTTGTTGACCTGGGCCGTGCCGGACTGGCTGCGCCAGGCATCGAACGGCACGACCGGCTATCTGCCGCCCTTCCTGGCGCTCGCCTTCTTCGGCGTCATAGTGGCGGCGAGCGGCAACCGCGCCGGCTGGTACAATCTGGCGGGCTCGGCGATCTTCGTCGTGTCGGTCATCTTCAGGATGATCGATCCGCTGGTCTGCGGCAGCTTCCCGCTCGGCACGCATTTCCTGTGGCACATCCTCAACGGGCTGATGCTCGGCGTGCTGCTGGCGGCGGCAGCGCGCTTCGGGGCGCCGAAGAAGGGGAATAGGGGAATAGGGGAATAGGGGAATAGGGGAATAGGGGAATAGGGGAATAGGTATCGTCTTCCCTACTCCCTTACTGCCCTACTCCCGTACTCCCCTAATTCCTATGCCGCCAGATCGCGCAGCACATATTGCAGGATGCCGCCGTTCTTGAAGTAGTCGAGCTCGTCCAGCGTATCGATGCGGCAGATGATCGGAATGTTCTTCACCGTGCCGTCGCTATAGGTGATCTTCGCGACCATCTTCTGGCGCGGCTTGATGGCGCTCAGTCCGTCGATCTCGACCAGTTCGTCGCCCTTGAGGTTGAGCGAGGCCCATGAGGTGCCCTGCTCGAAGACAAAGGGGATGACGCCCATGCCGACCAGGTTCGAGCGGTGGATGCGCTCGAACGACTGAGCGATGACGGCGCGAACACCCAACAGGTTGGTGCCCTTGGCCGCCCAGTCGCGCGACGAGCCGTTGCCGTATTCGACACCGGCGAAGATGACCAGCGGCACGCCTTCCTTCTTGTACTCCATGGCGGCGTCGTAGATCGATCTCTCTTCCTTCGACGGATAGTGGATGGTGTAGCCGCCTTCGCGCCCGTTCTCGCCCAGCATGTGGTTGCGGATGCGGATGTTGGCGAAAGTGCCGCGCATCATCACCTCGTGATTGCCGCGCCGCGTGCCGTACTGGTTGAAGTCGGCGACGCCGACGCCATGGTCGGTAAGATACTTGCCGGCCGGAGATGCCGCCTTGATCGAGCCGGCCGGAGAGATGTGGTCGGTCGTGATCTTGTCGCCGAACAGGCCGAGCACGCGGGCGCCCTTGATGTCGCCGATTGTGCTGAAGCCTGATGTCATGCCGGCGAAGTAGGGCGGGTTCTGCACATAGGTCGAATGGTCGTCCCAGGCGTAGGTCTGGCCTTCCGGCGCCCTGACGTTCTGCCAGTATTCGTCGCCCTTGAAGACGTCGGCATATTTGCGGGCGAACAGTTCGCGCGTCACGTTCTTCTCGATGAACTCCTGGATCTCGACCGAACTCGGCCAGATGTCCCGGAGGTAGACCGGGTTGCCGTCACGGTCCTCGCCGAGCGGCTCGGTGGTCAGATCCTTGGTCACGGTCCCGGCCAGCGCGTGGGCGACGACCAGCGGCGGCGAAGCGAGGTAGTTCGCCTGCACGTCGGGCGAGACGCGGCCTTCGAAATTGCGGTTACCGGACAAGACCGCGGCAGCGATCAAACCTTTATCGTTGATGGTCTTGGAGATCGGCGCCGGCAACGGGCCGGAATTGCCGATGCAGGTGGTGCAGCCGAAGCCGACCAGGTTGAAGCCGATCTGGTCGAGTTCCTTCTGCAGGCCGGACTTCTCCAGATATTCGGCGACGACCTGGCTGCCCGGCGCCAGCGATGTCTTGACCCATGGCTTCTGCTTGAGCCCGAGCCGGTTGGCGTTGCGCGCCAGCAGCCCGGCGCCGATCAGCACGCTCGGGTTCGAGGTGTTGGTGCAGGAGGTGATGGCGGCGATCACGACATCGCCATGGCCGAGATCATAGTTGGTGCCTTCGACGGCGTAGCGCTTCTCGATTTCGGCGGCCTTCCGGTATTCGGTCTCCATCGCCTTGGCGAAGCCGGCCGGAATGTCTTCCAGCGCGACCCGGCCTTCCGGACGCTTGGGGCCGGCCATCGACGGCACGACATCGCCGAGATCGAGCTCGAGCAGGTCGGTGAAGACCGGGTCGGCCGAGCCGGTATCGCGCCACATGCCTTGCGCCTTGGCGTATGCCTCGACCAGCGCGATGCGGTTTTCCTCGCGGCCGGACATGGTGAGGTAGCGTATGGTTTCGCCGTCGACGGGGAAGAAGCCGCAGGTGGCGCCATATTCGGGCGCCATGTTGCCGATGGTGGCGCGGTCGGCCAGCGTCATGTTGGACAGACCCGGACCGAAGAACTCGACGAACTTGCCGACGACGCCCTTCTTGCGCAGCATCTGGGTGACGGTGAGCACGAGATCGGTGGCGGTGACGCCTTCCCTCAGTCTGCCGGTGAGGCGGAAGCCGATGACTTCGGGCAACAGCATGGAGACGGGCTGGCCGAGCATCGCGGCCTCGGCCTCGATGCCGCCGACGCCCCAGCCGAGCACGCCAAGGCCGTTGATCATGGTGGTGTGCGAATCGGTGCCGACGCAGGTGTCGGGATAGGCGGTGGTTTCGCCGCCTTCAGTGTTGGTCCACACGACCTGGCCGAGATATTCGAGATTGACCTGGTGGCAGATGCCGGTGCCGGGCGGCACGACGCGGAAATTGCGGAAGGCCTGCTGGCCCCATTTCAGGAATTTGTAGCGCTCCTCGTTGCGCTCGTATTCAAGCTCGACATTCCTGGCGAAAGCCAGCGGCGTGCCGAACTCATCGACGATGACCGAGTGGTCGATGACCAGGTCGACCGGCACCAGCGGATTGATCTTTTGCGGGTCGCCGCCGAGCGAAGCCATGGCGTCGCGCATGGCGGCCAGGTCGACCACGGCCGGAACCCCGGTAAAATCCTGCATCAGCACACGGGCCGGGCGATAGGCAATCTCGACGCCGGCGGTGCCCCTGTCGGTCAGCCAGCCGGCGACCGCCTGGATGCTCTCTTTGGTGACGGAACGGCCGTCCTCGTTGCGCAGCAGGTTCTCCAGCAGCACCTTCATCGAATAGGGCAACTGGCCGATGCCGGTGAGGCCGTTCTTCTCGGCCTCGACAAGATCGTAATAAACATAGTCGGTGCCGCCCGCGGTCAGCGTGCGACGGCAATTGAAACTATCGAGGGATTTTGACACGTGCGATCCGTCCTTGTCTGTTCAGCCTGAACGGGAACGGACGCCGATGGGCATGCAATCACGCGCAAAGGTGCGGGTACGGCCATTTCCGCTGTCCGTTCCCAGCCAACCCGAGCCGTTCAAGGCGGCGCGTGCGCTGGTTCGGCGCTAATTCGCTTCCCGTGCCGACCGCTGGCACGGATGACCCGGATATAGAGAATTTCCTGGAATAGTTCTAGACAGTCGAACGGCTATTTTGTGCGATGCGGCAGCTGCCGTGGCGCGGTGTTTTCGGGACGGGCAAGGAATGCGGCTGATCGCCGAAAATCTGGGCGGCGAACGCGGCGGCGAGACGATTTTTTCCGGCATCGGTTTTGCCCTGGAAAAAGGCCAGGCGCTGATCGTCACCGGGCCGAACGGCGCGGGGAAATCGACGCTGCTCAGGGTAGTTGCCGGGCTGCTGCCGGTGGCGGCAGGCCGTTTGCTTCTCGAAGGTGGCGCTGAGGATTTTCCGTCGGTAGCCTCGGCCTGCCATTATCTCGGCCACCAGAACGCGATGAAGACGGCGCTGAGCGTGGCGGAAAATCTGCGCTTCTGGCGCGATTTTTTGGGCGCAGATTTTTTGAGCGCTGAACAGGCGCTGGAAACGGTCGGGCTTGATGGTATCGGCCATCTGCCGTTCGGCTATCTCTCCGCCGGGCAACGTCGCCGCGCGGCGATCGCAAAATTGCTGGTCAGCCGGCGACCGCTGTGGCTGCTCGACGAGCCGACGGCCGGGCTGGACAAGGCTTCGGAAGAGCGATTCGCCGTGCTGATGCGGAAGCATCTTGAAGACGGGGGGATCGTTGTGGCGGCCACGCATCTGCCGCTGGGGCTTGGGGGGGCGCAAGAATTGAGGATGACCGGTTGATGTCGGCGCTCCCGCCCACCCCCCTCTGTCCTGCCGGACATCTCCCCCGCAAGGGGGGAGATCGGCGGTTTCGTCGCTGCGCTCATCTTTCAAGGATGGAGATTGGCGAAAGCCGAAGTGCCATCCAATCTCCCCCCTTGCGGGGGAGATGCCAAGTGGTGGCAAAGAGGGCAGGACAGAGGGGGGTGCCTGGGCAAAGGCATCTCACACCATGCTAGCCCTCTTCCTGCGCGATATCCGCCTGAGTATCCGGGCCGGCGGCGGGGCGCTGACCGGAGTGATCTTCTTTCTCGCGGTGATCGCCACGATCCCCTTCGGCGTTGGGCCGGACCTCAATCTGCTAGCCCGAATCGGCCCGGCGATCCTGTGGATCGGCGCGTTGCTCGCTTGCCTGCTCGGTCTCGACCGATTGTTCCAGGCCGACCGGGAGGACGGCTCGCTCGATCTGCTGGTGCTCGGCGACGAACGGCAGATGCTGGCGCTGACCGTGCTGACGAAATGCCTGGCGCATTGGGCGGGAAGCGTGCTGCCGCTGGTCATCGCGGCGCCCTTGCTGGGCCTGTTCATGAATATGGAGCCGATCGGCATCGGCGCCACGGCGCTGACCCTTCTGGTCGGCACGCCGGCGATCACCTTCATCGGCGCTGCCGGTGCGGCGGTGGCGGTGGCGCTACCGCGCGGCGGGCTGATGATCTCGGTGCTGGTGCTGCCGCTTACCATTCCCGTGCTGATCTTCGGCGTCTCGGCAAGCTATGGCGCGGTGGCCAACCCCGATCCGTTCCTGCAGCCTTTCCTCATTCTCGCCGCGCTGACCTTGTTTCTTGCCGTGCTGGGGCCGGTTGCGGCAGCGCTGGCGCTGCGTCATGGGGCGGACTAAATTAGACGGCCGCCTGACGTCAAAGGCTGCGGCGCTGCCGTCGATTGCGAAGCCGATGGCGCAAGGTTAAGGGAAGGCATGTTCGAACGAAGCGGAATGGTCCGGTTGAAAGTTTTTGCGCCGGCGGAGCTACCCATATGAGCGTACACGCCCTTTATGTGACCGCTGCCTATGCCATCACGGCCGTGGTTCTGGCCGGGCTGATCGGCTGGATCCTGTTCGACCAGCGTGCACGCAAGAGGGACCTCGCCGAACTGGAAGCGTCCGGCGTGCGGCGGCGCTCCGACAAGGCGGGGAAATCATGAGCATGGAGACGGAAACGCCGGCGCGCGGGCGGCGCCTGATCGTGCTGTTGCCGTTGCTGATTTTCCTCGGGCTGGCGGGGCTGTTCCTGACGCAGCTGTTGTCCGGTCGCGACACTTCGGAAGTGCCATCGGCGCTGATCGGCCTGCCGGCGCCGCAGACCAATCTGCCGGCGCTGGAGGGCATGAATTTGCCGGGGCTCGATTCCAAGCAGTTCGCCGGCAATGTCACGCTGGTCAACGTCTTCGCGTCGTGGTGCGGGCCATGCCGCGACGAACATCCGGTGCTGCTGGCGTTGTCGCAGGACAAGCGCTTCGTCATCGCCGCGCTCAACTACAAGGACCAGCCGGAAAACGCCCGCAGGTTCCTCGGCAATCTCGGCAACCCGTTCCAGGCGATCGGCGTCGACGCGGCGGGGCGCGCAGCAATCGACTGGGGCGTCTACGGCGTGCCGGAAACCTTCGTCATCGGCAAGGACGGCAAGATCGCCTACAAACATGTCGGCCCGCTGACGCCAGGCTCGGCACAGACGCTGCTTTTGCCGGAGATCGAGAAGGCGCTGGCCGCGCCCGGCTGAGACACCGGAAACGCGATGGACGAACGAGACATCCGCGAACATCTTCTGGCTCAGGCGAAAGCCTGCGATGGACTTGGCTCGCCCTTCACCGCGAATTTATGCCGTGCGCTGGCCAAGGTTCTCGACGCAAACACCAGGGCCGGGCAGGCGGTGCTCGGCTGGCCGGGCGACGCGCGCGCCGACGGCCTCGCATTGCGGCTCTGCGGCGCGCTGCATGGGTTGGTCCTGACGGGTGCCAGTGAGCAGCTGGCACTGATCTATCCGCCCAACCAGACACGCGAATCCGAGATCGCGGCGGTGCTGCCGGAGGTAATTGCGCGGTCCGACGATCAGATCATCGCCGGCCTCGCCGGCGCGCCGCAGACCAATGAAATCGCCCGGTCGGCGATGCTGCTGCCTGGATTTCTGACGGTGGCGCGGGAAACCGGCCTGCCGCTGGATCTGTGCGAGATCGGCGCCAGCGCCGGGCTCAATCTCCTGTTCGACAGCTTTCACTACCTTTACCGCGATGCCGAGTGGGGAGACCCGGCCTCCCCCGTGCGGTTGGCACCGGAGGTGCGCGGCCTCGCTGTGCCGCTTGGTGGAGCGATCGACGTCCGCCATCGCGCCGGCTGCGACATCGCGCCGATCGATGTTGCCGACGCAGCGGCGCGCTTACGGCTTCGGTCTTACGTCTGGGCCGATCAGGCAGCGCGGCTGGCCCGGCTCGACGCCGCGCTGTCACTTGCCCAAAAGTTTCCACCGCTACTTGTCAAAGCGGACGCGGCGGATTTTATCGAGAAGGCACTGGCCACGCGGCAGCAGGGCGGCACCTTCGTGCTCTATCATTCGACCATGTGGCAATACCTGCCGCGGGCGACCAAGGATGCCATCACCGCCACCCTGGAGCAGGCGGGCAGACAGGCCACGGCGGCTGCGCCTATCGCAAGGCTGAGGATGGAGCCGCGCGATCCCACAAAGCCATGGGCGGTGCTCAGCCTCACTCTATGGCCCGGCGGCGAGACACGCCGCCTGGCCCGTTGCGATTACCACGGCCGCTGGATCGAATGGATCGGCTAAGCCGATCAAACAGTTCTGGTTGCGCATGATCTCGTCCGAAAAGTCTGCAACTTTTCGGGATCATCCGTTCGCCTCAGCCGTAGATCTGCTTGTGGACCTGGTAGAGCATTTCGCTGCGGTCGGCGCGCATGTCGGCCAGATCGCGGCTGGAAAAAGAGTCGATTTCGGCGATGAGGCGGTTGTATTGCCGGCGCTTGGCGATGCTGGTGCGAGCGCGGCTCATGAGGTTGTCGAGAATCATAGCGAGGTTCCTTCTGCGCCGCATTGTTGCGGCAGGTTGTTCCTCCCTGATCGATACGCAGCATGACATAGTTATGATGCACTGCAAAAAGAAGATGTTGCAATGCACCATTGCGCTGGACGCATAGCCGGTTAACCGCGCATGAGCGCCATCAATTTGGGCCCTATCATTTGAGCGAGGTCGGCCTTGCCGCGTTTTGCTCCGATGTCTCAAGATGCGGTGAGGCCGACATCAACGATCTTGCCATATTGATCGCCGGCTGGCTTGATTGCGCCGGCACTAGCGATTTTGCATGAACGGGAGGAAACCATGGCCGCCGAAGACTACGAAATTCTCGATCCGCGTTTTGCGCGGCTGTTCAACAGCAATGCGCAGGTGGACAAGCTGTTCACCGGATGCCGGTGGGCGGAAGGGCCGGCCTGGTTTGCGGCCGGCCGTTATGTGGTGTGGTCCGACATCCCCAACAACCGCATGCTGCGCTACGACGAGACCGACGGCAGTGTCAGCGTGTTCCGGCAGCCGTCCGGCAATTCCAACGGCAATACCGTCGACCGGCAGGGCCGGCTGGTCACTTGCGAGCATTCGGGCCGCCGGGTCAGCCGCACCGAGCATGACGGCTCGATCACCACCATCGCCGACAAATGGCGCGGCAAGCGGCTGAACTCGCCCAACGATGCGGTTGTCAAGTCCGACGGTTCGATCTGGTTCACCGACCCGACCTACGGCATCGATACGGATTATGAGGGCGACAAGGCCGAGAGTGAGATCGGCGCCTGCCATGTCTACCGGGCCGATCCCGGAACCGGCGAGATCGACGCGGTGATCACCGACATGGTCAGGCCCAACGGGCTCGCCTTCTCGCTCGACGAGAGCAAGCTCTATGTCGTCGATACCGGCCGCACCCATGGCACGCAGAACCCGGCGCATATGCGGGTGTTCAATATCGACGAGGGTGGCAAGAAGGTCTCCGGCGGAAAGGTCTTCGCCGACTGCACGGCCGGCCTGTTCGATGGTTTCAGGCTCGACGATCACGGGCGGATCTGGACCAGCGCCGCCGACGGCATCCATTGCTACGATCCCGACGGGACGCTGATCGGCAAAATCAAGGTGCCGGAAGTCGTCGCCAATTGCGTGTTCGGCGGCAACAAACTGAACTGCCTCTACATCGCCGGCACGACCTCGCTCTACATGGTCCGGCTGATGGTCAACGGCGCCAAGACATTTTGAGCGGCCGTCAAGCAACATCCAGGGAGGCCTCCATGCCATTCGTGAACATCCGCCTCGTCAAGGAGGTGATTGCCGATGACCCCTCGGGCAAGAAAGCGGCGATCGCTGCCCAGGTGACCGCGGCGATCGTCGGTGCCACCGGCCTGACCAGCAACGATGTCTGGGTGGTCTTCGAGGAGGTCAATGCGCGCGACTGGTTCGTCGGTGAGACCGATGTCGAGACGCTGAGACGGAAGGGCTAATCTCCCGACGGGCACGGCAGCGGCGCGGAAGTTTGCAAGAGGCCTGCGGGACAGCGCCCCCCCTCTGCCCTACCGGGCATCTCCCCCTCAAGGCCCCTTGGGGGAGATCGGCAGCTTCGTCGCCTAGCCCGTCTTTCAACAATGGAGGTTGGCGAAAGCGGATGACGGCCAATCTCCCTCCTTGTGGGGGAGATGCCAAGTGGTGGCAAAGAGGGCAGGACAGAGGGGGCGCGAAGGATCGCCGATGCTCGGTTCGCGTTCGCTCCGCTCCGGGACAACGAAAGCACAGTGGCCGCCGCTTAACGCGAGCGGATGACGTCGGTGAAGGCCGAGACGGCGCTGCGCATCGCCAGCCGGTTTGTCGGTTCCGCCAGGATTTTCTCCACCTCCGGAGGCTTCTTGCCGAGCAGAGCGATTTCGAGCGCAGCTTCCTCATAGAGCGCGAAAGACATGGTGCGCATGATCTCGGCCAGACCCGCGCGGGCAAACAGCGAGCGCGGCGAGGCGTGCACCAGCATGGCCGGCTTGGCGACAGCGGCGTCGCGTGAGACCAGCCAGTCGAGCGCGTTCTTGAGGCCTCCTGGCACGGCATGGGCATATTCCGGGCAGGAGACGATCACGCCGTCGGCGACGGTGATCGCGTCGATCAGCGCCGCTGCTTGCGGTGGCGTCCGCTCGCCTTCGTCATCCGGGTTGAAAATCGGCAGCCGGCCAAGCCCGTCATAAACGGACACGTGACAGTCCGGCGGCACGTTTTGCGCGAGTGCCGCGACCAGGGCGGAATTGGTCGAGGCGGCGCGCAGGCTGCCGGAAATGGCGAGGATGTTCAGCAAAGGCTTAGAGGCGGGATCTGGCGATTCGTTGCCGGTCACGCTACCACATCGTCTGCTTGTAGCTTTCGTCCAGCCAGCGGTCGGTCGCCTCGACCGAATCGGCGAGCGCCAGCTGGTCGCGCAGGATCTGGCCGAGCGTCGGCAGCGTCGCACGGTCGTACCAGGTTTCCGGCTTCCACAGATCGGAGCGCATGAAGGCCTTGGCGCAATGCATGTAGGCGGCCTTGACCGTCACCAGGACGACGCTTTGCGGTTCTTTGCCGTCAACGGCGAGTCGCTCGCGCAAAGCCGCATCGACGGTGATGCGGGCGTCGCCGTTGACGCGCAGCGTCTCGTTCATGCCCGGGATGAGGAAGAGCAGCCCGACCGAGGGGTTGAGAAGAATGTTCTCCAGGGTGTCGAGCCGGTTGTTGCCGGGCCGGTCGGGGATGGCGATGGTCTTCTCGTCGAGCACGGCGGCAAAGCCCGGTTTGTCGCCCTTCGGCGTCACATCGGCATTGCCGGTGCCGTCGGAGGAGCCGATCAGCACGAAGGGGCTTTTGCCGATGAAGGAACGGCTGTGGCCATCAAGCGCCTTCAGTTCCTTGCGGATCGAGCCGTCGGTCGGCCGAGGCGTCTTATAGATCGTTCTCAGCTCTTCGCGCGTGGTGACGAATTCCATGCCCTCTCCCTAACCGTTACTTGCCGGCCTTCTCTTCGTTTCCGGTCTTGCCTTCAAGCGAATGGCGCATGATCAGCGGCATCTGACTGAAGGTGAAAAGAAGGGTGATGGGCATGATGCCCCAGACCTTGAAGGTAACCCAGGCGTCGGTGGAAAAATTCCGCCAGACCACCTCGTTGACAAGGGCCAGGAACAGGAAAAACAGGCCCCAGCGGAAGGTGAGTTTCTTCCAGCCCTCGGCATCGAGGCTGAAGGCCGAATCGAAGACGTAGCCGAGCAGCGACTTGCCGAAAAACAGGCCGCCGAGCAGCACGCCGCCGAACAGCATGTTGACGATGGTCGGCTTCATCTTGATGAAGATGTCGTCCTGCAGGTAGAGCGTCAGGGCGCCGAAGACGAAGACGACGACGCCCGACACCATCGGCATGATCGGCAAGGTGCGGGTGAGCAGCCAGGACGCGGCCAGCGCGATCGCGGTCGCGGCCATGAACAGGCCGGTGGCGACGAAGATCGGTCCGCCGAATTCGGCCAGCACCGGAAATTTCTGCGACAGCCATGCGCCGCGGGCGTTGGCGAAGAAGAACACCATCAACGGGCCGAGCTCCAGCACCAGCTTGAGCAGCGGATTGACGCCTTCCTTCTTCTGTTTCTGCGGGTCGGACGGGTCGCGTTCGAGGATGCGCGGGTTCATAGGCTTTCCTTCTTGCGCAAGATCCTGTCCAAGAAGTCTGCAACTTCTTGGCATCATGCTTGCTATGCTACTCCAGCGATCGCCCTGGCGAACTCGCTTGCGGAGAAAGGTTCGAGGTCGTCGACCTGTTCGCCGACGCCGATGAAATAGACCGGCAATTTGTGCTTTGCCGCGATCGCCACCAGAATACCGCCGCGTGCCGTGCCGTCCAGCTTGGTCATTACCAGACCGTTGACGCCGGCGACATTGCGGAAGATCTCGACCTGGTTGAGCGCGTTCTGGCCGGTGGTGGCGTCGACCGTCTGCAGCACGGTGTGTGGCGCTTCCGGATCGAGTTTGCCCAGCACCCGGACGATCTTTTCCAGTTCCGCCATCAGCTCGGTCTTGTTCTGCAGCCGCCCGGCGGTGTCGATGATCAGCACGTCGGAGCCGGCTTGCCTGGCCTGTTCGAACGCGTCGTAGGCAAGACCTGCCGCATCGGCGCCAAGCTTGGAGGCGATGACCGGCGACTTGGTGCGCTCGCCCCAGATCTTCAATTGTTCGATCGCGGCGGCACGGAAGGTGTCGCCGGCTGCGAGCATCACCGACAGGCCGCCGTCGGTCAGCTTTGCCGCCAGCTTGCCGATGGTCGTGGTCTTGCCGGTGCCATTGACGCCGACGACAAGGATGACATGCGGCTTGTGGCTGAGGTCAAGCTCCAGCGGCATGGCGACATGGGTCAGCACCTTCTCCACCTCGCTCGCCATGATGGCGCGGACTTCCGTCTCGGAGACGTCCTTGCCGTAGCGGCTGGCGGCCAGCGAATCGGTGATGCGCAACGCCGTCTCCATGCCGAGATCGGCCCGGATCAGCACGTCCTCCAGATCCTGCAGCGTGTCCTCGTCGAGCTTGCGCTTGGTGAAGACGCCGGCGATGTTGCCGGACAGTTCCCGGGAAGAGCGGGCAAGCCCCTCCTTCATGCGCTGGAACCAGGAGCGTTTCGGTGCCGGTCCCGGCGCCTTCTGCGGCTCCGCTTTCTGCTCGACCTTCTTGGTTACAGTGACCTTGCCGGGGGCCGGCTTTGGCTCCGGCGGTGGTTGCGGAACGGCCTCCGGCTCGGGTGCGATCTCGGCAAGCACCGGCTTCGCCTCGATCGGCGCCGGCTGGCGAATGGGGGGCGGGATTTCGGCCGGCGGCGCCTCAGGCTCGGGCGCAGTTGAGGGGGCCTCGGCGGGCGGTGCCGGCATTTCGACGGACTCCGGCTCCGGCTGTTTTTCCGGCTGGAACGGGGCGATTTCTGGCGGCTGCGGCTCGGGCTCAAGAATTTCCTGCGGCTCTGGTGCAGGAACTGGCTCAGCGATGACGGGAGCGGCCGGGATTTCTTCGGGCTCCGGCTCCGGCGGCCGCAGTTCCTCGACCGGAGCAGGCTCTGTCTGGATTTCTGGCTCGGGCGGAACGGTAGGAGCGGGCTCGGGCTTTGGCTCCTCGACCGGAGCCTGCTCCGGCTGGATTTGTGGCTCGGGGGAAATGATCGGAGCGGGCTCGGTCTCTTCAACAGGCGCCGGTAGCGGCGCAGGCGGTGCTTCCGCCTCGACCGGTGGCGGAGGCGCAGCTTCTGCCTCGGGCCGGGGCTCTTCGCGTTTCAAAAATTCCGGAACGGCCTGCTCCGTCGCCGGTTTCAGCGCCTCCAGAGCGTCCCATTTGATCGGCGGCAGCGGCGTGGTCTCGTCGATCCGCTCCTCGACCACTTCCTTCTTGCCGAACGAAAATATCTTCTTGAGAAAACCAGCCATGTTTTTGCGTCTCAGGCGGCGCGGGCGGCAAGCGGCGCCGCGATCAGTCTGATACCGTCATGGCCGACGATATCAGCCTCAACGATTTCGCCCGGCGCGCCGGCAGAGATCGCGGCAAGCGTGAAGCCTTCGGTGCGGCCGAGCCCATCGCGCTCGACCAGGATCGACTGGCGCGTTCCGGTGAGCGAGGAAAGGTGGCCGCGGTAAGCGGCGTCGCCGGCGGCGCGCAGCCGTGCCGCGCGCTGCTTGACCACCTCGCGGCGAAGCTGCGGCATGCGCGCGGCGGGCGTGCCTTCGCGTGGCGAGAACGGAAAAACGTGGAGATGCGTCAGCCCGCATTCCTCGACGATCTCCAGCGATTTTTCGAACATCGCGTCCGTCTCGGTCGGAAAACCGGCGATGATGTCGGCGCCGAAGACGATGCCGGGACGCAGTTTGCGCAAATCCTCGCAAAAGCGGATCGACTGATCCCGGTTGTGCCGGCGCTTCATCCGCTTCAGGATCATGTCGTCACCCGCCTGCAGCGACAAATGCAGATGCGGCATCAGCCTGGGCTCGGTGGCGATGGCGTCGAGCAAATCGTCGTCGGCCTCGATCGAATCGATCGAGGAGAGGCGCAGGCGTTTTACGCCAGGCACCTGCTTCAGGATTGTCTTGACCAATTTGCCGAGTTTCGGGCTTCCAGGCAGGTCGGCGCCGAAACTGGTCATGTCGACGCCGGTCAGCACGATCTCGGCATAACCATTGCCGCTCAGCCTCTTGACCTGCTCGACCACGGCGCCCATCGGCACCGAGCGCGAATTGCCGCGGCCATAGGGGATGATGCAGAAGGTGCAGCGGTGGTCGCAGCCGTTCTGCACCTGGACAAAAGCCCGCGCCCGGCCCTCGATGGCGTCGACCATGTGGCCGGCTGTCTCGCGTACCGAAAAGATATCGTTGACGCGAGCCTTCTCGGTATCGTTGACGCCGAAATCCGGCAGCGCGCGATAGGAATGCGCCTTCAGCTTCTCTTCATTGCCGAGGACGAGATCGACCTCGTCCATGGCGACGAAACTCTGCGGCTCGGTCTGCGCGGCGCAGCCGGTGACGATGATGCGGGCGGCCGGGTTCTCGCGGCGGGCCTTGCGGATCGACTGTTTTGCCTGGCGCACCGCCTCGCCGGTGACGGCGCAGGTGTTGAAGATGATGGCGCCGCCTTCAAGCGCGCCAAGGCCGGCGCTTTCCGCTTCTCGCCGCATCACCTCGGATTCGTAGGTGTTCAGCCGGCAGCCGAAGGTGACGACGTCAACACCTTTGGGAAGAGTGGGGCCCCTGGAAAGAGCGGGACCCTTCTTGGCAAGAGGAGCCATCAGGCGGCGCTTTCGGTGTCGCGGGCCCACACCCCGGTCGACGGATCGAAGCTGCCGGAAAATTCCCATTCGGCGGCGCCGGTGAGGATGACGTGGTCGTCGCCGCGCCATTCGACATGCAAGGAGCCGCCGCCGGGCGTCACCAAGGAGACGCTGCGTCCGGTTCGCCTGGTGCGCGCGGCAGCGACCACGGCGGCACAAGCCGCCGTACCGCAGGCCTTGGTCAGGCCGGCGCCGCGCTCCCAGGTGCGGATGACCATCGTCTCGGGCGAGGTCACCCGTGCGATGGTGATGTTGGCGCGTTCGGGGAAGATCGGGTGATTTTCGAGCAGCGGGCCGAAGCGGTCGATCTCATAGGACCAGACGTCGCGGTCGACCCAGAAGATAGCGTGCGGATTGCCCATCGACACGACCGAGGGCGAGTGCAGCACAGGCGCGTCGATCGGGCCGATCTGCAGCTCGATCATGCGGGTATCGCGGAATTCCTCGGCCAGCGGAATATCTTGCCAGCCAAAACGCGGCTTGCCCATGTCGACCGAGATCAGCCCGTCGGCATGTTCTTCGGCGTTGAGGATGCCGGCGACGGTCTCGAAGGCGAATGTCTTCTGGCCGGTCTCGGCGGCAAGTGCCTGCACCACGCAGCGCATGCCGTTGCCGCAGGCCTGCGCGCCGGTTCCGTCGGAATTCAGGATGTCGATGAAAAAGGCGGTGCCCGGCGTCCTGGCGTCGTAGATCGCCATGATCTGATCGAATTTCGTCGCCGCATCGGCATTGAGCGCAAGGGCGGCAGCCGGCGTCACCCGATCGGCGCGACCGCGCATGTCGGCAACGATGATCTCGTTGCCGATGCCGTTCATCTTGGCGAAGGGGGCAGTACTTGCCATGGATCGAAAGGTCTCATGCCGGTTTGGCGCCTATATGGCGGATACCGGCCGAAATTACCAGTGTGCGGACGTCAGAGGGACGTGCGTCCACTTGGACGCACAAAGTACGCTCTGACACTTTGAACCCGCGCATCGTGCTTTCCGAAAATCGATTCCGATTTTCGGGCCGATGCGTCTACGCCACCGCGAAGACGCCGAGCATGACCAGCAGGAAGATAATCAGCACGATGCCGATGAGGATACGGGCGCCAGTAGCAGCGGCCCCGGCCAGCGCCGGCATGCCGAGCAGGCTCGCCGCGGCCGCGATGATCAGAAGAATCATGATCCATTTGATCATGAGAAAAACCTCGCAGCCGGCGGTTGTGGAACTGTCCTACAAACGCGTCTGCGATGGCTTGGGTTCCAATTCCTTGGATTCTGCTAGGGCCAGCGACCGAAAGCTGGCAACATGGTAGCGGGCATGGCCGCCTCGCCGACGATAAGAAAGTCGGCACTCGTATGGTTGGGTTTTGACGGCTCGATAAGTCTTTAATCAATGGCTGAACGTTGCGATACGATCATCATCGGTAGCGGCCAGGCGGGGCTCGCCATGAGCTACTATCTTCAGCAGCATGAACGAAAGCATGTGGTGTTGGAACGCGCTCGTATTGCCGAACGCTGGCGGACGGAGCGTTGGGATTCGCTTCGATTTCAATTCATCAACCAGTCGATTGAGCTTCCTGGGCTTTCTTATCAGGCCCCTGAGCCGGAAGGGTTTGCCCATCACACCGCAATCTCGCAATTCATCGAGGACTATGCAGCAAAAATTGCAGCTCCGGTTCGCCAGGGTGTCGAAGTCACGAGGCTCTGGCAGAGGGATGCCGGCGATTATGCATTGGACACAAACGCCGGCAGCATGACAGCCCGCCATGTCATTGTGGCGACGGGCCCGTTCCAGCGTTCGATGGTTCCGGCTGCCGCCAGGAATTTGCCTCGATCCGTTTATCAGGTTCACGCTTCGAAGTACCGCGGCCCCGACGAGCTTCCCCCCGGAGCGGTGCTTGTGGTGGGCAGCGGCGCATCTGGAAGCCAGATAGCCGATGAACTCCAGCAATCCGGGCGCAAGGTCTATCTTTCGGTCAGCCCCCATCGTCGGGTGCCTCGGCGCTATCGCGGCAAGGATGTTTTGTGGTGGTTCGACAAAATGGGACGTTTCGAGATCACCATCGACAGTTTCCCGGAGCGGCGGTATCCCCCCTCGACGGTCGTAACCGGCGTCAACGGTGGCTACGATATGAACGTCCGCCGCTTCGCCCGCGACGGCGGAACGGTGCTGGGACGTGTGCTCGGATGCGCCGATGGAAAACTGTCGATTGCCGACGATGCCTGCCAGATTTTGGCTGAAGCCGACAAGTCTTATGACGATTTTGTTTCCGCTGCGGAGACGTTGGCAGACAAACGTGAAGTCTCAGACCACATTCGCGACAGCGATGAACATTCACTAACTCCAATCCTGGCGGAAATCGGCGATGCCCGGTCAGTCGATATTGCCGGCGAGAACGTCAGCTCGGTTGTCTGGGGAACGGGATATCTCTTCGACTACAACTGGATGGATTTGCCAATTTTCGATGCGCGCGGCGCACCCGTTCAACAGCGTGGCGTGACAGCGTTTCCTGGCTTGTATTTTCTTGGCCTCCATTGGATGCACACCTTTGGCTCCGGCCTTCTCTCGTACGTAGGTCGCGACGCCGCCTATATAGCCAGGCACATGGAAGCCTTGGGATTCCCTGCGCGGCGAAGCCGGTCGACTGTCTAGACCGCCGGCACGTCCCAGACCTCGCCGGGACGCAAGGCGCGAAAGCGTTCTTGCGGGACATCTTGATCGTCGAGGGCCTCGCCCAGCTTTCTGGCTGGCTCGTCGATCGGCTCGTTGGTAAGCCGGAACGTGCCCCAATGGCAGCCGGCGGCATAGGCGGCGTTGCACAAAAGCATGCCTTGCACCGCCTCCTCCGGGTTCTGGTGGTGAGGCGCCATGAACCAGCGCGGCTCGTAGGCGCCGATCGGCAGGATGGCGAGGCGGAAGCCGGCGTGCCTTTCGGCCATTAGCCGGTAGTTGATGCCGTCGTGGAAACCGGTGTCGCCGGCGAAATAGACCTTTCCGCCTGGCGTCTCGACCACAAAACCCGCCCACAGCGCCATGCGCCGGTCGCGGGTGCCGCGCGCCGACCAGTGGTGCACCGGCTCGACATGGACGGCGACGTCCTTGCCGATATCGACCCGCTCGCCCCAGTCATGCGCGGAAAGCCGCATGCCGGGAACGCCATCGTCGATGATGGCGTCGTTGCCGAGCGGCGTCAGCACCAGCGGGTCGTGCTTCGTCTTCAGCCGCTTCAGCGTGGCGAGGTCGAGATGGTCGTAGTGGTTGTGGCTGACCAATACGAGGTCGATCGGCGGCAGGTTGGAAAAGGCGATGCCCGGCGGATTGACCCGTTTCGGCCCGGCAAAGGAGAGCGGCGAGACGCGCCGCGACCAGACCGGGTCGGTGAGAATGTTCAGGCCGGCTGTCTGGATGAACAGCGAGGAATGGCCGACCATGGTCAGCCTCAGTTCGGAGCCGTCGATCCGTTTGGCCGGTGTCGCCTGATGAAACGGACTTGGATTCGCCGCCGGCCATTTCGAGCGTTCGCCACCCAACTGCCACTTCAAAAGATCGGAAAAGCGGGCAGGCAGCTTGCCGTTGGGATTGAAGAACAAGGTGCCGTCGAAATGATCGCTCGGCGGGCCGCTGTAATAGCGATTGGCGGCTCTTTTTCTCGCAGCCAAGGTTTCGCCTCCGGCAGGGTTCCGTTTCATCAGAGATAGGACCGGACCCGGCTGGCGCAAGCATTTGGCGGCCGAATGCCAGGAGCACGCCTGTCCAGCAAAACAGCTGCGCGCCTCTGTCAGACCTACAGGGCAGGCTTTTAGGCTGCATGTATTTTGTGGTAAAATTGCAACAGACGCTGCCGCAAAAAGTATTTTAACCATATCGGGTTGAAATTTCGCCACCTTCTCCATCTTGGTGATGGGAGATTGTGCGGACGGCAGCCCGAGCCGGATCCGACGGAGGTTTGAAATGAATTTTTCGAAAACCGGTCTGCTGGCCGTATCGCTTGCCGCGCTCGTTGCGAGCGGCTGTTCAACGTCACGATTCTCGTCGATGGACCAGCAGCCGTCGCCGCTTGAGGCCGCGCCCTCCGGCACGGTGACCGCAAATCAGCTGCCGCCGCCGGCGGCGCCCGGCACTGCCGACCCGTCGAAATTTCCAACGGCGCCGCAAGGTTCCGAGGTGGCTTCGCTGCCACCGGACGGGACGGCTCCGGCCGGGGCTGCGGATCTTACCGCCTCCAGCGTCGCCGGCGTGTGGAAGGCCAGCGTCTCCGGCCAGAGCTGCCAGGTGGCGACGCCACAGACCAAATTCGGCGCCGGCTACCGGGCCGGGCCGCTGCATTGCCCGGCGCCGATCAACGGCATTAAGTCCTGGAACGTCGCCGGCAAGCAGTTGACGCTGTACGACGAGAATGGCGGCACGCTGGCACGGCTCTATTCCTCGGGCGGAGAGAAATTCGACGGCCAAACTTCCAACGGCCTGCCGATCTCGCTTACAAGAGGCTGACCCGCCCCCATTTATTTTTACGCAAGTCCGACGGAAAACCGAGACATACTTTTCTTGGAATTGCTCTAGAACGACGTGACCGATGCATCTGCGTGACGGCCTTCAGACCCATGCGACCGTCCGGCAGCGCTACGACCATCTGGTTGTGTCAGGCCTGGTTGACCGCGATCCGGCGCAGGAGCGGATCGTCGCGGCACTCGACCGGCTGATCGATGAGATCTCGGCAAAGCGGCTGGCGCACAAATCGAGCGCGCTGGGCTGGCTGTTCGCCCGTAAGCGCGAGACGCGCGAGCCCGTCAAGGGCCTCTACATCCATGGCGGCGTCGGCCGCGGCAAGACCATGCTGATGGACATGTTCTTCGAGCTGGTGCCGGTCAGGCGCAAGCGCCGTGTGCATTTCAACGACTTCATGGCCGATGTGCAAGACCGTATCCAGAAGCACCGGCAGGCGCGCAAAGAGGGCACCGTCAGGGAAGACGACCCGATCGCGCCGGTGGCCCGCACGCTGGCCGAGGAAGCCTGGGTACTTTGTTTCGACGAGTTTTCCGTCACCGACATCGCCGATGCGATGATCCTGTCCCGGCTGTTCTCGGCGCTGTTTGCCAACGGCGTCGTGCTGGTCGCCACGTCCAATGTCGCGCCGCAGGATCTCTACCGCGACGGCTTGAACCGCAAGCTTTTCCTGCCCTTCATCGGCATCCTGGAGCGGCATGCGCAGGTGCTGGCGCTGGACGCCGACAAGGACTATCGGCTGGACAAGCTCAGCCGCCTGCCGGTCTATGTCATCCCCGCCGATGCCGCCGCCGATGCTGTTCTCGACGAGGCCTGGGACGTGATGACGCATGACAGGCCGGCGGCCGAGGCTACGCTGACGGTAAAGGGCCGGCAGGTCGTGGTGCCGCGTGCCGCCGGCGAAGCGGCGCGGTTTTCCTTTGGGGATCTGTGCGAAAAACCGCTCGGCGCCCGCGATTTCCTGGCGATTGCCGGCCGCTTTTCGACCGTCTTCATCGATCATGTGCCGGTGCTCGGCGAAGGCATGCGCAACGAGGCCAAGCGCTTCATCCTGCTGATCGACACTCTATACGACCATCATGTGCGGCTGGTAATGAGCGCCGCTGCACCGCCACCGCAGCTGTACACGGCCAAGCGCGGCGCCGAGGTGTTCGAGTTCGAGCGCACAGCGTCACGGCTGATCGAGATGCAGAGCCATGAATGGCTTGAGGACTGGGTGGAGAGGCAGAAGGCGACGCTGACCGAAGCGCAGCAGGCTCGGGCCTGAAGATAGTCTCCGGAAGGTCGCGATCCTTCGCGCCCCCCTCTGTCCTGCCGGACATCTCCCCCACAAGAGCCACAAGAGGGGAGATTGGCCGTCATCTTTCGCTCGCCAATCTCCAACGTCGCAGGCGTGAGCGGAGCGTCGAAGCTGCTGATCTCCCCCCATGGGGGGAGATGTCCGGCAGGACAGAGGGGGGCGCTGTCCCGCCGGCGCCTATAGTCGATACACATACATCACGAACGCCTCCGCCGGCCCGTGCGGCTCATTCCGCGCCTCATAAAGTGCGCGCGCCGCGACATTGTGCGGCTCGGTGCCGACCCACGCCTCCTCGCAGCCATGCTCCCGGCCGAGCTCAAACATGGCGTCGAGCATGTTCGTCGCTATGCCCTGGCGCTGGAAGGCCGGCGCCACGCCGACTTCGTCGATGTAGAGTTCGCTCACCTTGTCCGGGTGGCGGTGGATGACGGCCGCGCATTGGCCGACGACTATGCCATCGGCCAATGCCACAATCATGAAATGACCTGATGAGGCGAGATAGGCGGCGAGCCGATCCGGCGTGACCGGTTCATCGAACACATCTTCGGCGATCCGCATCACAAGGGCGTCATCGCCGGGAAACAGCCTTCTTATTTCCATCTTCATTGCGTAACTTTCCCAAGTCAGCTCAATTCTTTTGACGCTTACGTAATTCCCGTTGTTTCTAACCGATTGAAATTATTCACTCCAAAATAATCGTTTGAATTTCTTCCGCGCTGGGGCTATTGGGGGCGGCGAAAATTCGCGGCTTCCCCGCAGCATTCCGGCCCGCTTCTTCGACGCCGTCATGGCGCCGTCACAGTCTAAAGGGACAACATCCTCACATGGCACGCAACAAGATAGCGCTCATCGGCTCGGGCATGATCGGCGGCACGCTCGCCCACATGATCGGCCTCAAGGATCTCGGCGACGTTGTGCTGTTCGATATCGCCGAGGGCATCCCGCAAGGCAAGGGGCTGGATATCGCGCAGTCGTCGCCGGTCGATGGCTTCGACTCCAGGCTGGTCGGCGTCAACGATTATGCCGGCATCGAGGGCGCCGACGTCTGCATCGTCACCGCCGGCGTGCCGCGTAAGCCCGGCATGAGCCGCGACGACCTTCTCGGCATCAATCTGAAGGTTATGGAGCAGGTTGGCGCGGGTCTCAAGAAATACGCGCCGAAAGCCTTCGTCATCTGCATCACCAACCCGCTCGACGCCATGGTCTGGGCGCTGCAGAAGTTCTCCGGACTGCCGAAGAGCCATGTCGTCGGCATGGCCGGCGTGCTGGACAGTTCGCGCTTCCGCTACTTCCTGGCCGAGGAGTTCAAGGTGTCGGTCGAGGATGTCACCGCCTTCGTGCTCGGCGGCCATGGCGATTCCATGGTGCCGATGATCCGCTATTCGACGGTCGCCGGCATCCCGCTGCCCGACCTCATCAAGATGGGCTGGACCTCGAAGGAAAAGCTCGACCAGATCGTGCAGCGCACCCGAGACGGCGGCGCCGAGATCGTCGGCCTGCTCAAGACCGGCTCGGCCTTCTACGCACCGGCCGCCTCGGCGATCGCCATGGCCGAAGCCTATCTCAAAGACAAGAAGCGCGTGCTGCCCTGTGCTGCGCATCTCTCCGGCCAGTATGGTGTCAAGAACACCTATGTCGGCGTGCCGGTGGTGATCGGCGCCGGCGGCGTCGAGCGCGTCATCGAGATCGAGCTCGGCAAGGCCGAGCAGAAGATGTTCGATAATTCGGTGGCGGCGGTGCAGGGCCTGTGCGAGGCCTGCGTCAAGATCGCTCCGCAACTCGCCGCCAAGTGACCCGGAGATATCTAGCATGAACATCCATGAATATCAGGGCAAGGCGCTGCTGAAGGGCTTTGGCGCACCGGTGGCCGAAGGCGTGCCGGTGTTCGAGGCAAGCGAGGCGGAAGCGGCCGCCAAGGCGCTGCCCGGCCCGCTCTATGTGGTGAAGAGCCAGATCCATGCCGGCGGCCGCGGCAAGGGCAAGTTTAGGGAGCTCGGCCCCGACGCCAAGGGCGGCGTCAGGCTGGCGAAGTCGGTGGCCGAAGTGGTCGCCAACGCCAAGGAAATGCTTGGCCACACTCTGGTCACCAAGCAGACCGGCCCGGCGGGCAAGCAGGTCAACCGCCTCTATATCGAGGACGGCGCCGACATCGAGCGCGAGCTCTATCTGTCGCTGCTGGTCGACCGCTCGGTCGGCCGCATCGCCTTCGTCGTTTCGACCGAGGGCGGCATGGACATCGAGGCGGTCGCCCATGACACACCGGAAAAGATCATCACCGTCGCCATCGACCCGGAAAAGGGTGTGACGGCGGCTGATTTGAAAGAACTCAACGGCGCGCTGAAGCTTGACGGCGACGCCGCCAAGGACGGCGAGACGCTGTTCCCGATCCTCTACAAAGCCTTTCTGGAGAAGGACATGAGCCTGCTCGAGGTCAACCCGCTGATCGTCATGAAGAACGGCCGGCTGCGCGTGCTCGACGCAAAAGTGTCGTTCGACAACAACGCGCTGTTTCGCCATCCCGACGTGATGGAGTTGCGCGACATCACCGAAGAGGACGAGAAGGAGATCGAGGCGTCGAAACACGACCTCGCCTATGTCGCGCTCGACGGCAATATCGGCTGCATGGTCAACGGCGCCGGCCTCGCCATGGCGACGATGGACATCATCAAGCTCTATGGCGCCGAACCCGCCAACTTCCTCGATGTCGGCGGCGGTGCGTCGAAGGAGAAGGTGACGGCGGCGTTCAAGATCATCACCAAGGATCCGGCGGTCAAAGGCATCCTGATCAACATCTTTGGCGGCATCATGAAGTGCGACATCATCGCCGAGGGCGTGATTGCGGCGGTCAAGGAAGTCGGCCTGCAGGTTCCGCTGGTGGTGCGGCTCGAAGGCACCAATGCCGAGCTCGGCAAGAAGATCATCAACGACAGCGGGCTCAACGTCGTCTCGGCCGACGACCTCGACGACGCCGCCAAGAAAATCGTGGCGGCGGTGAAGGGCTGAGCATTTGGAAAACGCGCAGTCGGTTCATCCCATATGGTCAATGGTGATGATTGCCATTGGTATCGGCGGACTGTGCGCTTTTCCCGTTCGGAGAAAAATGTCGGAAAAGATGCGCCGCTTCGCCTCTTTATATTTTCCTCTTCCAAGGTCTCTTGACCTTGGGTTGCTTCTTGGCGGGAGCATCATCTTCCTCTTGATGGGCTTTCTAACATTGTTTGGGATTGTCCGGTGAGAACAGAGCGAGTTAGAGGTCGATAGACGATGCCTCCGCATAAGATAAACCTCGTCGAGGCGGCGGATGCGAAGATCAAGAAGGTCTTCGATCCGCATATCGCCGGCGACGTCAACGATGCCCAGGTCAAGATCGCCAAGTTCGGCGATGTCTTCGACTGGCACGCGCATGACAATGAGGATGAAGCGTTCCTGGTGCTGCGCGGCCGTATCGCCATCGATTTCCGCGACGGCACGGTGGAGCTTGGCAGCGGCGAGTTCATCGTCGTGCCGCGGGCCATCGAGCACCGGCCGCGCTCGCTCAGCGAACAGCCGGTGGTGCTGATGTTCGAGCCGGCGACGACGCTCAACACCGGCAACGCCAAAAGTGACCTCACCGTCGCCGATCTCAAGCGACTCTGACTATGGCGGCTCTGACGATGACCGCGCAGCCTTCCTCGATCAACGGTTTGTAAAAAGGACCACCATGTCCATTCTCGTCGACAAGAACACCAAGGTCCTCGTGCAGGGCCTGACCGGCAAAACCGGCACGTTCCATACAGAGCAGGCGCTGGCCTATCACGGGACAAAAATGGTCGGCGGCATCCACCCGAAGAAGGGTCGCGAAACCTGGACCGGCGCCAAGGGCGAGACGCTGCCGATCTTTTCTACCGTCGCCGAAGGCAAGGCGCAGACCGGTGCCAATGCTTCCGTTGTCTATGTGCCGCCGGCGGGCGCCGCGGAGGCGATCCTGGAAGCGATCGAAGCCGAGATCCCGCTGATCATCTGCATCACCGAGGGCATCCCGGTGATCGACATGATCAAGGTCAAGGCGAGGCTCGACCGCTCGACATCGCGGCTCATCGGCCCCAACTGCCCCGGCGTCTTGACCCCCAACGAATGCAAGATCGGCATCATGCCTGGCAACATCTTCCGCAAGGGCTCGGTCGGCGTTGTTTCGCGCTCGGGAACGCTTACCTATGAGGCAGTGTTCCAGACCACCAATGTCGGCCTCGGCCAGACCACCGCCGTCGGCATCGGTGGCGATCCCGTCAAAGGCACGGAGTTCATCGACGTGCTGGAGATGTTCCTCGCCGACGACGAGACCCAATCGATCATCA
Organism: Mesorhizobium sp. WSM4840; assembly: GCF_055811755.1. Lineage (NCBI taxonomy): Bacteria > Pseudomonadati > Pseudomonadota > Alphaproteobacteria > Hyphomicrobiales > Phyllobacteriaceae > Mesorhizobium > Mesorhizobium sp. WSM4840. The sequence continues at coordinate 505,767 of NZ_JBVVQD010000001.1, read as the reverse complement.
TGATCGGCGAGATCGGCGGCTCGGCCGAGGAAGACGCCGCGCAGTTCCTCAAGGACGAAGCCAAGCGTGGCCGCAAGAAGCCAATGGCCGGTTTTATCGCCGGGCGCACGGCCCCGGCCGGCCGCACCATGGGCCACGCAGGCGCGGTGATTTCCGGCGGCAAGGGCGGCGCGGAAGACAAGATCGCGGCGATGGAATCGGCCGGGATCAAGGTATCGCCGTCGCCAGCACGGCTGGGCACGACCCTGGTCGAAGCGATCAAGGGTTAAGAACGTGAGCAGTCGAGCTTTCGAATGCCGATGAGCAGGACATGGAAGACGAGAAGCGCATCATCCTATGCATACCCGGCCCTTGGGAAGGCAGGTCGGCCTTCGTGCGCGCCGTTGCAGAGGCGTCGATGCCTTCAGCTGACTATGTGGCTGCGGGGATGATCGTGATGCACGGCCCGAGCAAAGCTGCGTTCGAGTTTGATTTCTGCGACCGCGACGAGGACATGACGAGAGCCTTCGCTAGCGCTGGCCTCGTCAACGAGCTTGGTAAGGATGTCATCGATAAAATCGCCTCGCATAGGAGCGTCGTCTACCTGCTTTCCACATGCCCACAAACGAAGGAAACGTCGATTTCCGTCGCAAAAGCGGCAGCCCATCTGATCAGGGCCGGCGGTCTTGGCGTGAAGGTCGAAACGGCCGGCAAGGCATTCTCAGCGGATCAATGGCTTGAACGGACAAGCGGTGATTTTGTTGAGATCTATGGATTGATGGTTCTGGATTCTGTCTCGGATGGCACGACGACCTACAGCTGCGGCATGCGTAATTTGGGGCTTTGGGATTCTATCGTTTCAGGTGACGAATTTCAGTCTGCCGTCAAGCTGCTTCGCGGCTTCAATATGTATCAACTTTACGAAAGCCCCGAGCTTTTGGCCGGTCAGACGTTTGGACTGGAAGCAGGCGCAGCGCGATATCGTTTGAGTGTGGAGACGCAGCAGCCAGACGGGGAACACAATCTGTATACGAACCCTTTTGGCATGTGGCGGCTTAGCCGCGTGGTAGCGCATTAGGGATAGGGAGAACGGAGTAGCACTCCGCTAGGCAAAATGGCACGACAAGATCAAACCAACGACCAGTTTTCGCTTACCTCTTTCCTCTATGGCGGCAATGCGGATTACATCGATGCGCTCTACGCCGCCTATGAGGACGATCCCTCTTCGGTCGACCCCGAATGGCAGGACTTCTTCGCGGCGCTGAAGGACGACGCCGGCGATGTCCGCAAGAATGCCAAGGGCGCCTCATGGGCCAAGCCCTCGTGGCCCTTGCAGGCCAATGGCGAATTGGTGTCGGCGCTCGACGGCAATTGGGGCATCGTCGAGAAGCACATCGAGAAGAAGGTCCAGCACAAGGCGGTGATGAACGGCGTCGCCCTTTCCGACGCCGACGTGCATCAGGCGACGCGTGATTCCGTGCGCGCCATCATGATGATCCGCGCCTACCGCATGCGTGGCCATTTGCACGCCAATCTCGATCCGCTCGGCATCGCCAAGCTCGATGATTACAACGAGCTGTCGCCGGAAAATTACGGCTTCACCGCCGCCGATTACGATCGCCCGATCTTCCTCGACAATGTGCTCGGCCTCGAATTCGGCACCATCCGGCAGATGCTCGATATATTGACCCGCACCTATTGCTCGACGCTCGGCGTCGAGTTCATGCATATTTCCGATCCGGAGGAGAAGGCCTGGATCCAGGCGCGCATCGAGGGCACCGACAAGGAGATCTCCTTCACCGCCACCGGCAAGAAGGCGATCCTGCAGAAGCTGGTCGAGGCCGAAGGTTTCGAGCAGTTCATCGACGTCAAGTACAAGGGCACCAAGCGCTTCGGCCTCGACGGCGCAGAGGCGCTGATCCCGGCGCTGGAGCAGATCGTCAAGCGCGGCGGCCAGCTCGGCATGAAGGAGATCGTGCTTGGCATGGCGCATCGCGGCCGGCTGAACGTGCTCTCCCAGGTGATGGCCAAGCCGCACCGCGCCATCTTCCACGAGTTCAAGGGCGGCTCGGCCGCACCCGACGAGGTCGAGGGCTCGGGCGACGTGAAGTACCATCTCGGTGCTTCGTCGGACCGCGAGTTCGACGGCAACAAGGTGCACCTGTCGCTGACCGCCAATCCCTCGCATCTGGAAATCGTCGATCCGGTGGTGATGGGCAAGGCGCGCGCCAAGCAGGACTCTCTGTTCGGCCGCAGCCGCGAGGAGATCGTGCCGCTGGAAGAACGCGCCAAGGTGCTGCCGCTGCTTCTGCACGGCGACGCCGCCTTTGCCGGCCAGGGTGTGATTGCCGAAATCCTCGGCTTGTCGGGCCTGCGCGGCCACCGCGTCGCCGGCACGCTGCATTTCATCATCAACAACCAGATCGGCTTCACCACCAATCCGCGCTTCTCGCGCTCGTCGCCCTATCCGTCGGATGTGGCCAAGATGATCGAGGCGCCGATCTTCCACGTCAATGGCGACGATCCGGAAGCCGTGGTCCACGCCACCAAGGTGGCGATCGAATTCCGCATGAAGTTCCACAAGCCTGTCGTGGTCGACATGTTCTGCTACCGTCGCTTCGGCCACAATGAGGGCGACGAGCCGGCCTTCACCCAGCCGATCATGTACAGCAACATCCGTCGCCACAAGACGACGGTGCAGATCTATGCCGACCGGCTGATCGCCGAAGGCCACCTCACCCAAGCCGAATTCGACAAGCTCAAGGCTGACTGGCGGACACATCTCGAGCAGGAATTTGAGGTCGGCCAGCATTACAAGCCCAATAAGGCCGACTGGCTGGATGGCGCCTGGTCGGGCCTGCGCACGGCCGACAACCTGGACGAACAGCGGCGCGGCAAGACCGCCGTGCCGGTCAAGACGCTGAAGGAAATCGGCAAGAAGCTGGCCGAGGTGCCGAAGGATTTCGAGGCCCACAAGACGATCCTGCGCTTTCTCGAGAATCGCCGCCAGGCGATCGAGTCGGGCGAAGGCATCGACTGGTCTACGGCCGAGGCGCTGGCCTTCGGCGCCATCCTGCTCGACGGCAACCCGGTCCGGCTGTCCGGACAGGATTCGGAGCGCGGCACGTTCTCGCAACGCCACTCCGTGCTCTACGACCAGCGCGACGAGACACGCTACATTCCGCTCAACAATCTGTCGGCGGCGCAGGCCGGTTTCGAGGTCATCAACTCGATGCTGTCGGAAGAGGCCGTGCTCGGCTTCGAATACGGCTACAGCCTGGCCGAGCCGAAGGCGTTGACGCTTTGGGAAGCGCAGTTCGGCGATTTCGCCAACGGCGCCCAAGTGGTGTTCGACCAGTTCATCTCGTCGGGCGAGCGCAAGTGGCTCAGAATGTCGGGCCTCGTCTGCCTGCTGCCGCATGGCTATGAAGGCCAGGGGCCGGAGCATTCGTCGGCCAGGCTCGAGCGATTCCTGCAGCTTTGCGCCGAAGACAACATGCAAGTGGCCTACTGCACGACGCCGGCCAACTACTTCCACATCCTGCGGCGGCAGTTGAAGCGGGATTTCCGCAAGCCGCTGATCCTGATGACGCCGAAGTCGCTGCTGCGCCACAAGCGGGCGGTGTCGACGCTGCCGGAGATGTCGGGCGAAAGCGCGTTCCACCGGCTGTTGTGGGACGATGCCCAGCAGCTCCCCGGCCAGGCGATCAAGCTCACCAAGGATTCGAAGATCCGCCGTGTCGTGCTCTGCGCGGGCAAGGTCTATTACGACCTCTACGAGGAGCGCGAGAAGCGCGGCATCAACGACATCTATCTGCTGCGCGTCGAACAGCTCTATCCGTTCCCGGCCAAGGCGCTGATCACCGAACTGTCACGCTTCCGCAACGCCGAGATGGTGTGGTGCCAGGAGGAGCCCAAGAATATGGGCGCCTGGTCGTTCATCGATCCGTATCTGGAATGGGTGCTGGCGCATATCGACGCGAAGCATCAGCGGGTGCGCTATACCGGCCGGCCGGCCGCGGCGTCGCCGGCGACCGGATTGATGTCGAAGCATCTCGCCCAGCTTGCCGCCTTGCTCGAAGACGCGCTCGGTGAATAGAACAAAGCTGGGCGAATAGAACAGAACAGACAGAAAACGGACAGGCACAATGGCTACCGAAATCCGCGTCCCCACTCTTGGCGAATCCGTCACCGAGGCGACCATCGGCAAATGGTTCAAGAAGGTGGGCGACGCGATCGCCACCGACGAACCGCTGGTCGAGCTCGAGACCGACAAAGTAACGGTGGAAGTGCCGGCCGCGTCCGCAGGAACGCTCAGCGAGATCGCGGTCAAGGAGGGCGAGACGGTCGAGGTCGGCGCTTTGCTCGGCATGATTTCGGCGGGCGACGGGGCAAAAGCGGCAGCACCCGCGAAGGCGTCAACTCCCGAACCAAAGCAGGACGCGGTATCGCAGGCCTCGGCGCCGACCGCCGCATCCAGTGTCAAGCAAGCCGCGGCCGAGACCGCCAAGATCGCCGGCGATGCCGGGCCGATCGAGGCGCGCACGATGCCGCCGGCGCCGGCGGCGGCGAAGCTGCTGGCCGAGAGTAATCTCGCGGTCGACCAGGTCTCGGGTTCCGGCAAGCGCGGCCAGGTGCTGAAGGGCGACGTGCTCGATGCGATCGCCAGGGGCGCGCCATCGCAACCGGCCGAAACGCCGAAGGCGCCTGCACCGGTCGCCGCCCGTGCGCCGTCCTCGGCCGATGACGCGTCGCGCGAAGAGCGCGTGCGCATGACCAAGCTGCGGCAGACCATCGCGCGCCGCCTCAAGGAAGCGCAGTCGACCGCCGCCATGCTGACCACCTTCAACGAGGTGGACATGAGCGCGGTGATGGCGCTCAGGACCAAATACAAGGATGTGTTCGAGAAGAAGCACGGCGTGAAGCTGGGCTTCATGGGCTTCTTCACCAAGGCCGTCACCCATGCGCTGAAGGAAATCCCTTCGGTCAATGCCGAGATCGACGGCACTGACATCATCTTCAAGAACTACGCCCATATCGGCGTCGCCGTCGGCACCGAAAAAGGCCTCGTCGTGCCGGTGGTGCGCGACGCCGACCAGATGTCGATCGCCGAGATCGAGAAGGATATCGGCAGGCTGGGCATCGCCGCGCGAGACGGCAAGCTGTCGGTCGCCGACATGCAGGGCGGCACGTTCACCATCTCGAATGGTGGCGTTTACGGGTCGCTGATGTCGACGCCGATTCTGAACGCGCCGCAGTCGGGCATTCTGGGCATGCACAAGATCCAGGAGCGGCCGGTGGTGGTCGGCGGCCAGATCGTCATCCGGCCGATGATGTACCTGGCGCTCTCCTACGATCACCGCATCGTCGACGGCAAGGAAGCGGTGACCTTCCTGGTCCGGGTCAAGGAAAGCCTGGAGGATCCGGAGCGGCTGGTGCTCGACCTCTAGGGGCCGGTCGAGTTGAGCCGGGGAATGGATCTGCGCCACCGAATAATGACCAGTTCCGCGCATTTCCGGTCCAGGGTGTTTTTCGCAGCTGTGCTCGCGGCGGGCGTTGCGCAGACGGGATCGGCAGCCTTTGCCGCCTGCCCGCTCGAGCTCGCCGTCTATGGCGATGCCGAAGGTGCGGCAGAGATCGATTTCAGGCCGACCGGCGGGTCGGCTGTGGTCACCAACACGTTCAAGATGGTGCTCGATAATGGCGTCGTACTCGACGGCATCGTCATGTGGACGGAAGGCGTGGCGCGGCCGCATGGTTCGCTGATGTACAAATGCCCGACAGGCGACGTCACCGGCGACGAGCTCGCCGCCTGCACGCTGTGGGAGGGCGTCGTCTACAGTGCTGACGATAAGGGCAACATCGCTCTGCTGCCGGCCGAAGGCGTCGAAGCGCCGAAGACCCTGATCTTTCCCGACCTCGGGCCGTCGCTGCAGATGTCGGCCGCCTATGGCGCCAACGGGTTTTCGAAGGTGCCGTGGGATGTTTTCTCATTGAAGGGCTGTCAGGAATGAGCGCGGCCAAAAAAGTGCTGCTGGTGACCGGCGGCAGCCGCGGCATCGGCGCTGCCACATCCAGGCTTGCCGCCAAGGCTGGATACCGCGTCGCGATCAACTATGCCTCGAACGAGGCCGCCGCTGCGGCACTTGTCGAGGCGATCGAGCAGGATGGCGGCGAAGCGCTGGCCATCAAGGGCGACGTCGGCAGCGAGGCCGATATTCAGGCGATGTTCGAGAGGATCGATCATGCCTTCGGGCCGCTCGACGCGCTCGTCAACAATGCTGGCGTCGTCGACATAAGGGCGCGTGTCGACGAAATGAGCGGAGCAAGGCTGGAGCGCATGATGCGCATCAACGTCATTGGCTCCATGCTCTGTGCCCGCGAAGCGGTGAAGCGCATGTCGACCAGCCATGGCGGCAAGGGCGGCGCCATCGTGAATGTCTCCTCGATTGCAGCGAGAATTGGCGGGCCAGGCGAATATGTCGACTACGCTGCCTCGAAGGGCGCGATCGATTCCTTCACGATCGGCCTGGCGCGCGAGGTGGCCGGCGAAGGCATTCGCGTCAACGCAGTAAGCCCAGGGATTGTCGATACCGAAATTCATGCCTCCGGCGGACAGCCGGATCGCGTCGAGAGGATGCGTCACGGCGTGCCGATGCAAAGGGCGGGGACCACCGAAGAGGTCGCCGCGGCAATTCTCTGGCTCCTGTCGGATGGGGCGTCCTATACGACAGGCGCGAATTTGGAAGTGGGCGGCGGCCGCTAATCCCAGCCAAGGCTGAGTGCAGACCAGAAGGACAAATCATGGCTTATGACGTCGTTATCATCGGATCGGGACCAGGCGGCTATGTCTGCGCCGTCAAGGCGGCACAGCTCGGCCTGAAGACGGCGGTGGTCGAGAAGAACCCGACCTTCGGCGGCACCTGCCTCAATATCGGCTGCATCCCGTCCAAGGCGCTGCTGCATGCGTCCGAGATATTCGCCGAGGCTGGTCATTCCTTCGACACGTTGGGCGTCGAAATCGGCGCGCCCAAGCTCAACCTGGAAAAGATGATGGCGCACAAGGACGCGACGGTGGCGTCCAACGTCAACGGCGTCGCCTTCCTGTTCAAGAAGAACAAGATCGACAGCTTTCGCGGCACCGGCAAGGTCCTGTCCGCCGGAAAAGTGTCGGTGACCGGCGAGGGCGGCAAGGTTGAGGAGATCGAGACCAGGAACATCGTCATCGCCACTGGCTCCGACGTCACGGGCATCCCGGGGGTCAAGGTCGACTTTGACGAGAAAGTGATCATGTCCTCGACCGGCGCGCTGTCGCTGGACAAGGTGCCGGGCCATCTGGTGGTGGTCGGCGGCGGCGTCATCGGGCTGGAGCTCGGCTCGGTATGGGCGCGGCTCGGCGCCAAGGTGACCGTCGTTGAGTTCCTCGACACCATTCTCGGCGGCATGGACGGCGAGGTCGCCAAACAGTTCCAGCGCATGCTGTCCAAGCAAGGCATAGAATTCAGGCTCGGCGCCAAGGTGACCGGTGTCGCCAAGGCCAAGAAGGGCGCCACCGTAACCTTCGAGCCGGTCAAGGGCGGCGCGGCCGAGACGATCGAGGCGGATGCGGTGCTGATAGCGACGGGACGCCGGGCCTATTCGGACAGTCTCGGGCTGAAGGAGGCCGGGGTCGAGGTCGACGAGCGTGGCCGGGTCAAGACCGACGGCCATCTCAACACCAATATCCCCGGCATCTACGCCATCGGCGACGTCATCGCCGGACCGATGCTTGCCCACAAGGCCGAGGACGAGGGGGTGGCGGTGGCCGAGATCATCGCCGGCCAGGCCGGCCATGTGAATTACGAGGTAATTCCGAACGTCGTCTACACCAGTCCGGAAATCGCCTCGGTCGGCAAGACCGAGGAAGAGCTGAAGGCGGCAGGCATCGACTACAAGGCCGGCAAGTTTCCGTTCACCGCCAATGGCCGGGCGCGCGCCATGCTGCATACAGACGGCTTCGTGAAAATCCTGGCGGACAAGCAGAGCGATCGCGTGCTCGGCGTCCACATCGTCGGTTTCGGCGCCGGCGAGATGATCCACGAGGCGGCGGTGCTGATGGAGTTCGGCGGCTCGTCGGAAGATCTTGCCCGCACCTGCCACGCCCATCCGACGATGTCGGAAGCGGTGAAGGAAGCGGCACTAGCGACCTTCTTCAAGCCGATCCACATGTAGGCCTTCCCAAGCTACTCCGGCAGCCATCTGACGGCTCAAAGCAAAACGGCCCGCTTTTCAGCGGGCCGTTCATATTTGGAGTCAGCAGCCGATCACTGCGGGGCTGGTGCGGGCGCCGGAGCAGGCGCTGGCTCTGCAGGCGCCGGAGCAGGTGCTGGGGCAGGCGCCGGAGCAGGCTCTGCGGGTGCCGGAGCTGGCGCAGGCTCTGCCGGAGCAGGCGTCGGTTCAGCGGGCGCTGGCGCCGGGGCCGGCGTGGTTGCGGCCGGCGGTTCAGCGGGCGCTGGCGCCTCACCGCTTCTTCCAAAAACATAATAAGCGACAATAGCCAGAATAACGACAACCAGGGCAATCAGCCAGCCGGTGCTGCCGCCACCCGACCTGGGAGGGGGTGTCGGGGTAGTGTACGGGTCGTTTGGATTCGCCATAAAGTGTCCTCCGTGGGATGAAAAGTATCAATCAACACACATCAACGCGCAATCGTCGAACAGGTTTCACGCTAGGGATAGAAAACGCCGAAAACAGGGCAATCTTCGCCGGGAATCGTTTGTCCGCACGCACTTTACTCGCAAAATTCGCAGCGATCGAGCCAAAACAAACCTTTCGACCTTCCTGTACTCAGACAAGCCTTCCGTGATTCGGGAAAGGCATCGCCCCGAATCACGTCTTGCCGGGTCTGCAACTCAACCGTGCAACTCAGTCGACTGCAGTGACGGTGTAGCCGGCCTTGCGGAAATCCTCGACCAGACCTTCCGCGCCCGGAAGGTGCAAGGCGCCGACCGCCATGAAGGCGTTGCCCTTGGCGAGGATCGGCCCGGCATGATCGATCATCACCTTGTTGCGGCGGGTGATCATGGTTTCCTCGAAGGCGGCATAGCCCGCCGAATCGTCTTCGCCGCCGGGAAGGACGGCACGAAACAGCGGCCAGAGCATGCCGATGTCGCCGCGCTGGTAAAGCACGATCATGGTTTCGTTGACGTCGTTCACCCTGTTGCCGAGCTTCAATGTGTCGACGAGGCCCTTCATGTGAAAAGCGAGCGGCAGCGAGGCCATGGCGCGAAGCTGGTCGGCGACGGTCTCCAAGCCATCGACGGCCTTGCCTGAGGCCTTGGCGTCCTGCGCGAGCTTGATGTCGAGCACCGGCGCGCCGCCGGCCTGGCGGGCCAGTTCACAGGCCGGGAGCGCGACCATGGTCGACAGCATCCACGGTTTCATCTTGGCGACGCTGGCCGGCGGGATGCCGCGCGCGTCGAGCGCCTTGTTCACCGCCGCCGCATCGTCCGGCGACAGCAGCGAGGACAGCGTGGTGCTGTCGGTGAACATCATCAGCTCCGGCTCGTTCAGGAACGCCGCCATCATCTTCTGCTGATCGAGCACCTCCGTGGTCTCGATGACGACAGTGTCGGCGGCGTCAAACGCCTTTTGCGCGGCGGGCGGCAGCGTAGTCACGCGCGGGTCGGTCATGTGCATGGTGCCGAACAGGAAGGACGGCCTTTCGCCCGCCTTTTCCAGTTTCCACAACAAGCCCTTGCCGTTCAGTGTTGCGGCCGCTTCCGTCTCGATCTTGCGGTAGGTGGCGGGATCGTCCTTCTGCAAGGCCGACAGCATGTCGGCGCCGGCGCAGACCGGGGTTTCGGCGCGCGCCTTGCCGGCGGCAAGCAGCGCGATGATGAGGAAAGAGAGAAAAAACAGGACGTTGAGCGCCACGAGCAGCTTCAACGACGCAAGGGCCGTGCGGTCGGCGATGATAATGACGCGTTTCATGGCCGCTTTTTAGAGACAAACAACGGCGAAACGGTTAACTGGCGCAGCAAAATTGTCTCGGACATTGTTCCACGGCTCATATCCTGGCTGCAACGTTGCGAAATCATGCGTCGGTTACGCCCGCGGATGGGCCGCTTCATAGACTTCGAGCAGCCTCGCGGTGTCGACGCCGGTATAGATCTGCGTCGTCGACAGGCTGGCGTGGCCCAACAATTCCTGGATGGTGCGCAGGTCGCCGCCGCGTCCAAGCAGATGCGTGGCGAAGGAATGGCGCAAGGCGTGCGGCGTGGCGGTGTCGGGCAGATTGAGCGCCGAGCGCAGCTTGGCCATGTCGCGCTGGACGATGGCCGGGTTGAGCGGGCCGCCGCGGGCGCCGCGAAACAGCAGGCCCTTCGGATCGAGATGATAGGGGCAGAGCCGGCGATATTCGGCGATCGCCCGCAGCGCCACCGGCAGCACCGGCACCAGCCGCGTCTTGCCGCCCTTGCCGGTGACGCGCAGCACCTTATCGCCGGCGGCCGACAGATCGGCGCCGGACAGGCCGAGCGCCTCGGAAATGCGCAGACCTGAGCCGTAAAGCAACGTCAGCACGGCCGCGTTGCGGGCAGCGATCCACTGCTCCTCGGCCAGCTGGCCTTCCACCGAAACGACGTGTTTCGCATCGCTTGCCGTCAGCGGCTTGGGCAGCGACTTCGGCTGCCGTGGCGCGCGCAGTGCCGCAGCACCCGCCGCATTGACGAGGCCGCGCCGCTCCAGAAAACGCAGCAGTGAGCGGATGCCGGCGAGCCCGCGTCCGAGCGTGCGGGCGCCGGCGCCCCCGGCGCGGCGGGCGGCGAGAAAGCCGCGCAGATCGGCAGGGCGCAGATCGGCGATATCCGAAATGCCGGGCGAACCGCCGCAATGGCTTGTCAGGAAGTGCAGGAACTGGCGCGTGTCGCGCTCGTAGGCTTCCACGGTTTCCGGCGACAGCCGGCGTTCGCGCGCCAGCATCTTCAGCCAGCTTTCGCGGGCCGCCAGAAGGTCTGGCTTGGCCGGGATAAGGAATTCCTGCATTGCGCTCTTCCGATATGCCGCTCTTCCATTCTGGGCCATCTTCCGGCAGCCGGGTTAGGAAGCTGTGAAGAGCCGCGTCATTGAAATGACAAGAGGGTGGAGCTAGAGCAAGGCCAAAGGATTTTTCCACCGATGACCAAACCGCAAAACCCTGTCCAGATGGCCGTGATCGGCGCCGCCCACGGCATCAAGGGCGAATTGCGCGTGAAAACCTTCACCGGCGATCCGCTGGCGCTGGCCGACTACGGGCCGCTCTATGCCAGGGACGGCCGCGCCTTCCAGATCGTCGACATCAGGCCGGCCAATAACGTCGTGGTGGTGCGCTTCAAGGGCATCAGCGACCGCAACGCCGCCGAGGCGCTTGCCGGCACGGAACTGTTCGTCGATCGCTCGATGTTGCCGGACGACGGCGAAGAGGACGAATTCTATCATGCCGATCTCGTCGGGCTGGCAGTCCGGGACGATACCGGTGCTGACATCGGCAAGGTCGTTGCCGTGCATAATTTCGGCGGCGGCGACATTCTCGACGTGACGCTTGGCGAGCGCAAAGGCGTGCTGATTCCGTTCACGCAGGCTGCCGTGCCTGACGTGTCGATCAAAGAGGGCTTCCTCCGCATCGATCCGGCGGCGGCGGGCTTGATCGATGACGAAGACGGCGATGCTCCCGGCAGCGATGGTTTCGACCCGAAGGGCAGGCCGCGCGGGCCGAAGGACGCCGGGGGCAACCGGTGAGTTTTTCCGCCTCGGTGCTGACGCTCTATCCCGAGATGTTTCCCGGCGTGCTCGGCCTGTCGCTGGCCGGCCGGGCGCTGGAGGCCGGCACGTGGTCGCTGGAAGCAATCCAGATCCGCGATTTCGCCAGTGATCGCCATCGCACCGTCGACGACACGCCGGCCGGCGGCGGCGCCGGGATGGTGATGCGCGCCGATGTTCTGGCCAGCGCCATCGACCGCGCCTCGCCCGCGGGTGATCCGCGCCCGCGCCTGCTGATGAGCCCGCGCGGCAAGCCGCTGACGCAGGCCCGCGTGCGCGAACTGGCCGCCGGGCCTGGCGCGGTGATCGTCTGCGGCCGCTTCGAGGGCGTCGACCAGCGGGTTATCGAGGCGCGGGGACTGGAGGAGGTCTCGGTCGGTGACTTCATCCTGTCCGGTGGCGAGCCGGCGGCGCTCGTGCTGCTCGACGCCGTGGTGCGGCTGTTGCCCGGCGTGATGGGCAACGCGGTGTCGGGCGATGAAGAGAGTTTTGAAAACGGCCTGCTCGAACATCCGCACTACACGCGGCCGCAGGAATTCGAGGGCCGGCAAATCCCCGAGGTTCTCACCTCGGGCAATCACAGGAAGATCGCCGCCTGGCGGCGCGCCGAGTCGGAAAAATTGACGAAGGAGCGGCGGCCGGACCTGTTAGCTGCTCACCCCCTGGTGAAATAGTAAAAGGCCAGGAACACGCCGACCCCGACGACGAAGCCGCGCACGGCAATTTGCGGCACGCGCTTGGCGATCCAGACGCCGGCATAGCCGCCCAGCGCGCCGCCCGGTATCATGACGATCGCCTGCGGCCAGGCGATGACGTCGCCGGAGACGAAGACCAGGATGGCTACTGCCGCAATGACCACGGCCAACATGTTCTTCAGCGCGTTCAGGCGGTGATAGTCGCCAGCCTGGGTGAGGCCGAGCGTCGCCAGCATCATGACGCCCATGCCGGCGCCGAAGAAGCCGCCATAGACGGCGGTGGCGAATTGCGCCAGGGAACCGACCAGCGAACCCACCGCGGCCTCATGTCCCGGCATGGGCGCCGGCTTCAGCCACGGCCCGGCGGCGAACAGCGCGGTCGCCGCCAGCAGCAGCCAAGGCACCAGGACGCGGAACGACGGATTGTCGAGCGCCAGAAGGATGAGTGCACCGGTCAGTGCACCGAAAGCCGAGATAAGGCCGAGCAGCAATGCCGTGCGCCAGAAATGCTTGATGTCGGACCAGTAGGCGAGCGTCGAGGTGATGTAGCCGGGAAACTGTGTCAGCGACGAGGTGGCGTTGGCGACGATCGGCGGCAAGCCGACCAGCGACATGGCGCCGAAGGTTATGAACGTCCCGCCGCCGGCTATGGCGTTGACGGCGCCTGAGAGAAAGCCCGCGAAAAAGAGCAGGGCCGCATCGAGAACTGGCATGGAGGGATATTGCCGCCGGAGGAAAGTCACGTTTTACCCGGCTTAAAAAGCTTGGGCCTTCGACGCAACCCCTGCGCTGAAAGATTGCAATGTCGGCCAACTACCAAAAAAGACACGGCGAAGGCGTGACAAAGCGTCGAAATAGCTGTATGTGCGCGCCGAACCGGAAGAACAATCTGCCGGACCCGTCAACAATGACGGTGTAGTCGCCCCTGCCCGATGTTCTCGAACCCAGACGGTCTCGAACAAAGGGCATAGCCGAGCGGTCAATGCAACTGCAAGGCGAGTGCCGGACGCTCTGACTGTCGGAAGAACAAGAAGTGGATTTGTAGAGATGGATATCCTCCGTCAGCTCGAGGCCGAACAGGCCGCCAAGATCGAAGCCAAGCGCAAGCTTCCCGAATTCCAGCCCGGCGACACCGTGCGCGTCCAGGTCCGCGTGACCGAAGGCACCCGCACCCGCGTCCAGGCTTATGAGGGCGTCGTCATCGCCCGCGCCGGCGCCGGCTTCCAGGAGAATTTCACCGTTCGCAAGATTTCCTACGGCGAAGGCGTGGAGCGCGTATTCCCGGTCTTTTCGCCGATGGTCGAGGGCGTCGAGATCGTGCGCCGCGGCAAGGTGCGCCGCGCCAAGCTTTACTACCTGCGCGATCGTCGCGGCAAGTCGGCCCGTATTTCGGAAAACACCGGCGTGCGCGCCCGCAAGCTCAACGACGAAGAGCGTGATCTGCTGAACGCCGAAAAGGCCCGCATCGAGGCCGAGAAGGTTGCCGCCGCCCAGGCGCTGGCCGCCGAGAAGGCGGCGCAGGACGCCGCCGAGAAGAAGGCCGCCGACGAGGCCGCCAAGGCCGCGGAAACCGCTCCCGCCGAGTAAGGCGTCTTCAACAACCATATTTCGGAAAGGCGGCTTCGGCCGCCTTTTTTGCTTCGCGGGATGGATTCGATTTTGCCGGGCGCGTCGGTCCGCAATCGAAACGGATCGTTCCGTAATCGTTTGGTGAAAGCATGGGAATTCATTTTCGCGCAAAGCGGCGCATCGAGCCGGCTTGCAAGGCGCTTGCGGAAAGCTAAAGTCGGCGCCGGATTTTCCTGCAAGCCTCGACCATGTCGAGGCCGTTCAAATTCTCGGGGTGTACCATGACCAAATCGAAACTGCTGTTGGCCGGCCTGTTGGCTCTGATACTTGCGCCGGTCGCCGCCCTGGCGCAGGCGCTTCCCGATCTCGGCGGCAAGAAGGTGGTGGTGGTGACGGAGAACGCCTATCCGCCATTGCAGTTCATCGACGCCAAGACCGGCAAGCAGATCGGCTGGGAATATGACGCGATGAACGAGATCGCTAAGCGGCTCAATTTCCAGGTCGAGTACCAGAACACCTCTTGGGACGCGATGATCCAGGCGGTTTCCGACAACCAGTACAACATCGGCATGACCGGTATCACCATCAAGGACGACCGCAAGCAGAAGGTCGATTTCTCCGACCCCTACATGCGCTCGGAACAGTTCATGCTGGTGCGTGGCGATGAGAAGCGCTTCACCGACGCCAAGACATTTGGCGCCTTCAAGGATGGGCTGATCGGCGCGCAGGCCGGCACCACCCCCTTCTACACCGCCGTCTACAGCGTGCTCGACGGCAATGAGCAGAACCCGCGCATCAAACTGTTCGAGACGTTCGGTGCGACGGTGCAGGCGTTGAAGACCGGTGACGTCGACGTCGTGCTGACCGACGGCACTGCCGGCAAGGGCTATGTCGAGGCGTCCAATGGCGGGCTGAAGCTGATCGGCGGCCCGCTCGGCACCGAGGATTTCGGCTTTATTTTCCCGAAAGGCTCGGATCTGGTGAAACCGGTCAATGCAGCGATCGCCGCACTGAAGGCCGACGGCACGCTCGACGCGCTCAACAAGAAATGGTTCCTCGACTACAAGATGGGGCAGTGAGCCGGTTTGGCGCACTTGCTGCGTGAGGGCCGTGCGCTGAATATCGCACGGACGGAGTTTCTTCCCACCCCCCTCTGTCCTGCCGGACATCTCCCCCTCAAGGGGGGAGATCGGCTTTCGCATCGGCTTTCGCCAATTTTCAGCGTTGCAGAATGGGCGGCGACGTCAAGGCTGCCAATCTCCCCCCTTGAGGGGGAGATGGCCGGCAGGCCAGAGGGGGGCCACTTGGCTCGACGTTGTTTCGTCGGCGCGCCTTGATGGCAACCCCCGCATCCTCCGCCTCCAAAACCGACTTCCCGTGGTGGCTTGCCGTGGCGGCGGCGCTCGCCGTGGCCGCTGCCATCTTCATTGCGGCAAGCGACCTCTACGCCCAGGTTTTCGCGACCGTCGCCACGGGCATCGGCATCACCGTCTTCGTCACAATGGTCGCCTTCGCGCTGGCCTCGGCAATCGGGCTCGGCATTGCGCTGATGGGGCTGTCGGGGTCGCGCTGGCTGCGCCAGATTGCTCGCTTCTATGTCGAGATCATCCGCGGCGTGCCGATGCTGGTGCTGTTGTTCTGGATCGCCTTTGCCGGCGCGCCGGCCTTCGTCGCGGCGTGGAACGCGCTGACCGCGCCGTTGCAAAATGCGGGTCTCTTCGGAGAACTGCTGGTGCGCGACGTGTCGTTGCTGTGGCGCGCCATCATGGCGCTGACCATCGGCTACTCGGCCTTTATCTCGGAGGTCTTCCGCGCCGGCATCCAGGCGGTCGAGAAGGGCCAGATCGAGGCGGCGAAGGCGCTGGGGCTGACGCGCACGCAGCGTTTCCGGCTGATCGTCTTTCCGCAGGCGATCCGCACCATCCTGCCGCCGCTCGGCAATGATTTCGTCGCCATGGTCAAGGATTCCTCGCTGGTCTCGGTGCTCGGCGTCGCTGACATCACCCAGATGGGCAAGATCTACGCTGCCGGCTCGTTCCGCTTCTTCGAGACCTATTCAATCGTCGCCTATATCTATCTTATCCTGACGGTCGGCCTGTCGCTGGCCTTGCGGGCGCTAGAGAAGCGGCTGCGCCGCCAGCATGAGCAATAGCCCCGGCAGGCGAAGACGGCGCTACCATCGCGGCAGACGCGTTTTGGAAGGCAGATCCATGATTATCGACAAAGCCAATGCGGCCTTGGAGTCCGTCTATACGGCCGACACGCCGGAAGCGCTGGCGCAAGCCTATGCCGCATGGGCTGCGACCTATGACAGCGAAACCGCCTCGCTCGGTTATCTCCTGCCGTTCCTGATCGCCGCCTGGGTGGCGCGCTATGTGCCATCTGGCGAGGGGCCGCTGCTCGACGCCGGCTGCGGCACCGGCCTGTCGGGACCATCGCTCAATGCGCTCGGCTATCAGGACATCGCCGGGCTCGACCTGTCGGATGAAATGCTCGACATCGCCGGCAGCCGCCAGGCCTACAGCGAGCTGAAACAGGCGATGCTTGGCGGTCCGCTGCCTTGGCCGGACGAGTATTTCCGCGCCTTCTTCTCGACCGGCGTGTTCACCATCAGCCACGCGCCGGCGTCCGGCCTGCATGAATTGGTGCGGATCACCAAGAAGGGCGGCCATGCCATCTTCACCGTTCGCGACCAGGTGTTCGAGAGCGGCGGCTTTCGTGACGTCTTTGCCGAACTGGAGCAGGACAAAAAATGGCGGCCGGTCGAGGAAAGCCCGTGGTTCCGCTGCTATGCGATCGCCGAGCCCGAGGCGCTGGTGAAGACCTTCGTGTTCGAGGTGGTTTGAGAGGCGCCTTCTTCCTTCTCCCCTTGTGGGAGAATGTGGCCGAGCCCACGGGTCTTGCCTCCGGCAAGCCCGAGGACAGGCTCCGCTCGGTCGGATGAGGGGTGTTCCAGCTTGGCACCAATCGCGCTCCGGCCAGCACCCCTCTTCCGTCTCGGCGCTGCGCGCCGATCCACCTTCTCCCACAAGGGGAGAAGGGAAGCCGCGCCACCAGCCAATTGCCGAAAAGCCAAAAGATTGATATGAGCCACGCCATGGAACAGCTTTTTGGCGATCCGGCTTACAAGGGCTTCTTGCTGCAGGACAGAAAACGCCTGCCGTCGCGATTCTCGGCGCGCGTTTGCGGCGCTCTGACCCGCCGACTTCGTTAGGCCGTGTTCGCCGGCTAGCCGGCGCTTGTCCTTTCCCATTTTTTATATCGACGGATTTACGCACATGAGCGCACCGCGCACCCTCTACGACAAGATATTCGACGACCACGTCGTCGACCGCCAGGACGACGGCACCTGCCTGCTCTACATCGACCGTCATCTCGTCCATGAAGTGACCAGCCCGCAAGCCTTCGAAGGCCTGCGCATGACCGGCAGAAAGGTCCGGCATCCGGAAAAGACGCTGGCCGTGGTTGACCACAATGTGTCGACCTCGCCGGAGCGCAAGTTCGGCATCAAGAACGAGGAAAGCCGCATCCAGGTCGAGGCGCTGGCCAAGAACGCCAAGGATTTTGGTGTCGAATATTATTCCGAAAAGGATATCCGCCAGGGCATCGTCCACATCATCGGTCCGGAGCAGGGCTTTACGCTGCCCGGCATGACCATCGTCTGCGGCGACAGCCACACCTCGACGCACGGCGCATTCGGCGCATTGGCGCATGGCATCGGCACCTCGGAAGTCGAGCATGTGCTGGCCACACAGACGCTGATCCAGCGCAAGGCCAAGAACATGCTGGTGCGCGTCGACGGCGTACTGCCGGAAGGCGTCACCGCCAAGGACATCATTTTGGCGATCATCGGCGAGATCGGCACTGCCGGCGGCACCGGCTATGTCATCGAATATGCCGGCGAAGCGATCCGCGCGCTGTCCATGGAAGGCCGCATGACCGTCTGCAACATGTCGATCGAGGGCGGCGCCCGTGCCGGCCTGATCGCGCCTGACGAGACGACCTTCGCCTATGTCAAGGACAAGCCGCGGGCCCCCAAGGGCGAGGCGTGGGATGCCGCGCTCGCCTACTGGAAGACGCTGCAGTCCAACGATGGCGCGCATTTCGACAAGGTGGTCGTGCTCGACGCGGCGAAATTGCCGCCGATCGTCTCCTGGGGCTCCTCGCCCGAGGACGTCGTCTCGGTCCAGGGCATCGTGCCAAACCCCGACGATATCGCCGATGAGAATAAGCGCACCTCCAAGCAGCGCGCGCTCGACTATATGGGGCTGACGCCGGGTACCAGGATCACCGATATCGCGCTCGACCGCGTCTTCATCGGCTCCTGCACCAACGGCCGCATCGAGGATCTGCGCGCCGTCGCCAAGGTGGTCGAGGGCAAGAAAGTCAGCCCGCATGTCGATGCGATGATCGTGCCGGGCTCCGGTCTGGTCAAGGAGCAGGCGGAAGCAGAAGGTCTCGACAAGATCTTTGTCGCGGCCGGCTTCGACTGGCGCGAGCCGGGCTGCTCGATGTGCCTTGCCATGAACGACGACCGGTTGAAGCCGCATGAGCGCTGCGCCTCGACCTCGAACCGCAATTTCGAGGGCCGTCAGGGCTTCAAGGGCCGCACCCATCTGGTGTCGCCGGCGATGGCGGCGGCGGCGGCGATCGCCGGCCATTTCGTCGACATCCGTGAGTGGAAATAGTTCAGGCTGCCACAGTCCGTATGTGAGTGCATGCCAGGCCCGAGCCGCAACGCGATTCGGGCCCTTTCTTTCAGCCGGGGCGCCTAACGAACTCGTGGAATTGCTCACGGCGGCCGGGTTGATCCTTTGCCACCACGAGCGCCAGCTGGCGTTCGTCGAAAAGCTTGAACCATTCGTCCCATTCGACCAGTTCGTAGCCGCCGGCGTTGGCCGGGCGTTCGGCCTGGTCCTGGTCCTGATAGGCATGCTGGCCGAAAACCAGCCTCAGCATGGCTTGCGTGCCTGTTTCGGGCGATACATCGACGATTGCCGGAAATCCGGCACGTGACGCGGCCCATGAGCGAATTGCCTCGTGATCGGTCAGCATGATCGTATCGGCCATGAAAGCGTCTCCATCGATTGCTGCTGGAAAACGCCGGCCGCGGTCTCAAGTTCCGTGTAGCAGCTTCATGGGTGACCTCGCGCATATTCGGTCCCGCTTAACCGCTTGTTTGGGCTTCCGCTCTAAGGTCTTCCCTGACGCAAGCGTGGGGGCACGGTCCTTTGGACACCGGTCTGCTGGTAGGGTTGCTCAACCCGACGATCGCGCTTGTGCTCGGCGCGGTGTTTCTCGTGCTGTGGTTCTATCAGCGTCACCGCCCATATCTGGCCGTGCTGGCCGCCAGCTACTGGCTTTCGGCGATCGGTTTCCTGTTGCAGCATTTCACCCTGCCCATCGGCATGGCGCCAACCAAGCTGATCTCCAACCTCTGCTTCACCATCGCCGCCTGTGGTCTCGCCGGCGCGATCGTGACACGTTATGGACGGCGCGTGCCCTTTGCTGCGATCGGCGTTCTGGCGAGCGGCGGCCTAGCCGCTTTTTGCTGGTTCATGTTCATCCAGCCGGACCTCACCTGGCGAATCCTGGTGATGAATTTCGCTTTCGGCGGCCTCAGCCTGGTTGTCGCCGCCGAACTGCGCGTGGTGCGCGACAAGGGCCCGACGGAAATGATCCTGTTCGTGCTGTCGCTGCTTTCCGGGCTGAACTTCTTCGTGCGCACCCTCGTTATCGTCATCGCGCATGGACCTTACCAAAGCTATGACGGGTTCTATGCCTCGTCCTACTGGACGACGGCGCTGCTGTCGCATGCGCTGCTGTCGCTGCTCATCGCGCTTTGCCTGTTTTGCGCGGCTGCACTCGACGTGATGAAGGTGCTGAAGGCCGAAGCGTATACCGACCCGTTGTCGGGCCTGCTCAACCGCCGCGGCTTCGAGGAGCGCGCCACGCTTCTCCTGCAGCACTGCGCCACCGCCAAACTTCCGGTCGCGCTGGTGCTCGCCGACCTCGATCATTTCAAGGCGCTCAACGATCTGCACGGTCATGCGGCAGGCGATCGCGTGATCGCCGATTTCGCCGCCAAGCTTCTATCGGCGGCCGGCATCAGCGGCGTCGCCGGCCGCATCGGTGGCGAGGAGTTCGCAGTGCTTTTGCCGCTGAGCGACCTTGGCGCGGCAAGGCTGTTTGCCGAAGCCATTCGCGCGCTCTATTCGGCGGGCAACGTCGACGGGCTCCCGTCCGGCACAAGAGTGACCGCGAGCTTCGGCGTGACGGCCCGCACCGGCGAGGAAGGGCTGGAGCCGCTGATGCGCCGCGCCGACGAGGCGCTCTACAAAGCCAAGAGGAACGGTCGCGACAGCGTGCGCCTGTCCTATGACCAGTCGGCCTGTGAACCGTCGGAAACGGTGTCGGTTGTGGAACCGCTCAAAGCCGGCTGATCGCATCCGCGCCCGGGCTCGCGTTAACGTCTTTTTCGCCCGTTCGTGATTTGCTGGCGCAGGGGGTGCGAAAAACCACATGGGCGGCGGCGCAGAGTTCATCCTTGCAATCAACCTGCTTGTCGCCGGCTTGCTGGCGGCTGCCTTCATGACCATCTCGTTCAACGATGCGGCGCGCGCGCCGGCGCGCTGGCTGGTTTTCGGTTATCTGCTCGGGATGGCCTATTTCGCCATCGAGTTCAGCATTCCGGTCTTCGACAATGCGCGACCCGCGGTCGTCGCGGGCTTCGCCGTTTTCCTTGGCGCCACCATCGCCTTCAATGGCGGGCTTGCCCATAAATACGGTGTGGCGCCGCCCTGGGCGCCGATGCTCGTCTTCCTGTTTGCGGCCACCGTGGCCGTGTATTTCGTGCAGGACCTGCCGCGCCAGTCGCTTGCCCGCATGATGGCCTACCAGCTTCCCTATGCGGCCATGCAGTTCGTCGGCGTCGGCATTGTCTGGTCGTCCAGGCAAAGAAGCGACTGGCTCGACCATGCGCTGATGGCCGTTCTGGCGGCCAGCGCCCTGCAATTCGTGAGCAAGCCGTTCATCGCCCATGCATTGGGCGGCTGGGGTGTCAATCCGCAGGCCTATCTGCAGAGCAACTACGCTCTGGTGTCGCAATCACTAGGCACTGTATTCGGCATGACAATCGCGCTTCTCATTCTGGTCATTGTGGTCCGTGACGTGCTCGCCGAGGCGACATCGAAGTCGGAGACGGACACGCTATCAAGGCTGCTCAACCGGGGCGGCTTCGAACGTCATGCCGAGCTCGCGATGCGTGACGCCGTGCGCAAGGGTATTCCGGTCGCCCTGGTCATCGCCGACCTCGATCATTTCAAGAGCATCAACGACAGTTTCGGCCACGCGTCCGGCGACCGGGTCATCGAGGCCTTTGCCGGCTTCCTGCGTGATGCGGCCGCCGATCACCACGTCGCCGGCCGCATCGGTGGTGAGGAATTCGCCATCATCCTGCCGGGAACCAACCTCGCCGCCGCGCGGCTCTTCGCCGAAGGCACGCGCAGCGCTTTCGGGGCCCTGCCGATAGACTGTCTGCCGGCGCACCATCGTTGCACCGCCAGCTTCGGCGTTGCCGAGCTTCACCCGGCCGAAGGGTTTTCCGACCTGCTGCAGCGCGCCGATGAAGCGCTCTATCAAGCGAAGGGTAGCGGACGCAATTGCGTGCGCATCTCGATAGGGTCGATCGCCGCCCGGCAGACGGCTGTCGCCAACGCCGGGCCGAAGATCAGCGGCAGGGGCTGAGCTCGGGCATCTCGCCGTCGGAAAGCCCGTACATATAGCTGCGGCCCTTCACGAAAACCGGCGGCCTGTAGCAGTCGCGGCTGCTGATGTCATCCGGGTCGTCTTCATAGATGATTTTGGGCTGGCCGGCGCCGGTGTAGTCCGACAGCTCCTTGGCCAGGTTGCCGTCGCCAACGAGGATGCGCTTGTAACCGGCGGCGCTCTCGATGACGAGATTTCCGAAGGAATCGGCGTAGACGCGGTCGCGCGTCCCGGCGAGTGCCGGTGCTGCGAAGCCGATGGCCACCGCCACCAGGATGAGCGCCGGAAGGCGCGATCTGCCTGAATTCGAACGCATGGCGTCCCCCATTTGTCAGAGGCGAGTCTTGCTCGAATCACAAATTAACCTTTTCTTAACCTTTGTTAAGATGCCGGCCCCTGCTGGCAGCCAGATCTCGGCAAACATGGTTAATATCCGGCGCCTGCGTTGCGGCCATCATTCGGCCATGCTTGCCCGCACCATCGCGTGGCGCGGGTGATCTCGGCAAACCACCGCGGCTGGATTGACGCGTAGGGAGGCAGCATATGGCGTTAGGCCGGACGTTTCGGATAACGCCTGCGCTTTTCCCATTGCTGATCACTGCTGCCTGCGTGTCGCAGACCAATGCGCCGAAGGCCGGAAATCCGCTCGCCGATTCGCCGCAGCCGCGCACCGCGACCTACACTTGCGCCGATGGCGCCAGGATCACCATCGAAAATCTCGGCACCTCGGTTCGCGTGCTTGGCCCGGACGGCGCCAGCGAGGACCTGCCGGCCTCGCCAGCCAATCAAAATAGCCGCTTCGGCGAGGCGCATGACGCAATCGTGATCGACGGGCGCGACGCGCTGGTGATGAAGGGCGGGAAGACGCCGCTGACCTGCAAGCGCTAATCGGGTGCATTGATTTTCAGGTGAGGCCGGCCTGCAACTGGCAGCCTCCTCCGCTTCCGGTGCTCACGTACGGAAATGTACGCTCCGCTCCGGTTCTCGTAAGCTACCATTTTCGACTCGGCCTGACCTGAATCTCAACACACCCTGGACGCCCAAGCCGGGCAGATATGCCGCAGTGCAGCGAACATTGCGCCGGCTTTGGGTCGCGCCCTAATCGATTGAAGCGAAAACGGGCTATTCAGTCAGACTAAATTACGTTTTCGAAACGATTTTCCGGCTTTGACGCGGTGCAAAAAGAGCATTAGAAACCGGCTGTCCGAAGTCGCATCCGGAAGCGGTAACGCCGCATTTCCACCTGAGGCTCCAGAGACGCCGAACTGGGGGAGCCATGAGCAAATCACCAGCCACCCGCGAATTTGCCAGACGTGAACGGCCGCTTTCGCCGCATCTGACCGTCTATCGACCGCCGATTACGATGACGATGTCGATCATCCATCGCATCACCGGTGGGGCGCTTTATTTCGGCACGCTGCTCGTCGCGCTGTGGCTGATGGCGGCGGCGAGCTCGCAATCCACCTTCGATGCCGTCAACTGGGCCTTCGGCTCGTGGCTGGGGCGGCTGGTGCTGTTCGGCTACACCTGGGCACTGATGCACCACATGCTGGGCGGCGTGCGCCATCTTATCTGGGACACCGGGGCAGGTCTTGAAAAGGATATGGCCTCGAGGATCGCCTGGGCGACGCTGGCCGGCTCGATTGTACTGACGCTGCTGATCTGGATCGCCGGCTATATGGCGCGGGGAGCCTGATCGTGAGCCACCACAACACCGACATGCGCACGCCGCTGGCGAAAGTCCGCGGCCTCGGCTCCGCCCGCGAAGGCACGGAGCATTTCTGGCGCCAGCGCCTGACGGCGGTCGCCAACATCCCGCTGATCCTGTTTTTCGTCGGCTTCCTGATCGCGTTGAACGGCGCCGGCTATGCGGAAGTGCGCGCCGCACTTGCCAACCCGTTCGTGGCGCTGGTCCTGGCCCTGGTGCTGTTGTCCGGGCTCTATCATATGCGGCTCGGCATGCAGGCGATCATCGAGGACTATGTGCATGGCGAGGGCATGAGGCTGGCGCTGCTCGCGCTCAATACATTCTTTCCCGTAGTGGTCGGCGTCGCCTCGATCTTCGCCCTGCTCAAACTGGCATTTGGAGGCTGAGTTTTGGCCAAGGACGCGAAAAACGCCAACATGGCGTCCGCCTATACCTATGTCGACCACAAATTCGACGTGGTGGTGGTCGGCGCCGGCGGCGCCGGCCTGCGCGCCACGCTTGGCATGGCCGAACAGGGTCTGCGCACCGCCTGCATCACCAAGGTTTTCCCGACGCGGTCGCATACGGTGGCGGCGCAGGGCGGCATCGCCGCTTCGCTCGCTAATATGGGCCCCGACAACTGGCAGTGGCACCTCTTCGACACGGTCAAGGGTTCGGATTGGCTCGGTGACACCGACGCACAGGAATACATGGTGCGCGAGGCGCCGGCGGCGGTCTACGAGCTTGAGCATTACGGCGTTCCCTTCAGCCGCACGGAGGACGGGAAAATCTACCAGCGGCCGTTCGGCGGCATGATGATGAATTTCGGCGAGGGACCGCCGGTCCAGCGCACCTGTGCCGCCGCCGACCGTACCGGCCACGCCATGCTGCACACGCTCTACGGCCAATCGCTGAAGCACAATGCGCAGTTCTTCATCGAGTATTTCGCGCTCGACCTGATCATGGAGCCGGACGGCACCTGCACCGGCGTCGTCGCCTGGAACCTCGACGACGGCACCATCCACCGTTTTTCGGCAAAAATGGTGGTGCTGGCGACCGGCGGTTATGGCCGCGCCTATTTCTCGGCGACCTCGGCGCACACCTGCACCGGCGACGGCGGCGGCATGGCAGCGCGGGCCGGGCTGCCGCTGCAGGATATGGAGTTCGTGCAGTTCCACCCGACCGGCATCTACGGCGCCGGCTGCCTGATCACCGAGGGCGCGCGCGGCGAGGGCGGCTATCTCGTCAATTCCGAAGGCGAGCGCTTCATGGAACGCTACGCGCCATCGGCCAAGGACCTTGCCTCGCGCGACGTGGTCTCGCGCTGCATGACGCTGGAGATCCGCGAAGGGCGCGGCGTCGGACCGAGGAAGGACCATATTTTTCTCCACCTCGACCACCTCGATCCGGCCGTTTTGCACGAGAGACTTCCGGGGATTTCGGAGTCAGCAAAAATCTTTGCCGGCGTCGACCTGACCAAAGAGCCGATCCCGGTACTGCCGACGGTCCACTACAATATGGGCGGCGTGCCGACCAATTACTGGGGCGAGGTGCTCAACCCCACTGCCTTGAACCCGGACCAGGTGTCGCCCGGGCTGATGGCGGTCGGCGAAGCCGGCTGCGCTTCCGTGCATGGCGCCAACCGGCTGGGCTCGAATTCGCTGATCGATCTGGTGGTGTTTGGCCGCGCGGCGGCGATCCGAGCCGGCAAGGTGATCGACCGCAACGCGGCGATCCCGTCGCCCAATGAGGCCTCGGTCGAGAAGACCATGGACCGCTTCGACCGGCTGCGTCATGCCAACGGCTCGACGCCGACCGCCGTGCTGCGGGAAAAAATGCAGAAGGCGATGCAGGATGATGCGGCGGTGTTCCGCACGCAGGAATCGCTGGAAAGCGGCTGCAAGCGCATTTCGCAGATCTGGGGCGAACTCAAGGACGTAAAGGTGTTCGACCGCTCGATGATCTGGAACTCCGATCTGGTCGAGACGCTGGAATTGGAAAATCTGATGGCCAACGCCATCACCACGGTCTACGGCGCCGAAGCGCGCAAGGAGAGCCGCGGCGCGCATGCGCGGGAAGATTTTTCAGCTCGTGATGATGCGGTCTGGCGCAAGCATACGCTGGCCCGGCTCAGCGAGGCCGGCGAGGTGACGCTCAGCTACCGGCCGGTGCACACCGAGCCGCTGCTTAGGGAAGCAGACGGCGGCATCAATCCGGCCAAAATCGCGCCCAAGGCCAGGGTGTATTGACGATGGCCGCCGTGAACGGGACTTGGTCCGGGCTGAAGCTCGTCATCCGAAAGGACTTGAGGTAATGGTCGAACTCACGCTTCCCAAGAACTCGAAGATCAACGTCGGGAAAACCTGGCCAAAGCCGGAAGGCGCGACCAATCTGCGCGAGTACCGCATCTACCGCTGGTCGCCGGACGATGACGAGAACCCGCGCATGGACACCTATTTCGTCGACGTGGACGATTGCGGGCCGATGGTGCTCGACGCACTGCTCTACATCAAGAACAAGATCGACCCGACACTGACGCTGCGCCGCTCCTGCCGCGAGGGCATTTGCGGCTCCTGCGCCATGAATATCGACGGTTCCAACACGCTCGCCTGCACCAAGGGCTGCGACGACATTTCCGGCGCGATCAAGGTCTACCCGCTGCCGCATATGCCGGTGGTCAAGGACCTGGTGCCCGACCTCACCAATTTCTACGCCCAGCACGCTTCGATCGAGCCATGGTTGAAGACGGTGTCGCCCGAGCCGGCCAAGGAATGGCTGCAGAGCCACGAGGACCGCGAAAAGCTCGACGGGCTGTATGAATGCATCTTGTGCGCCTGCTGTTCGACCTCATGCCCGAGCTACTGGTGGAACGGCGACCGCTATCTCGGCCCGGCGACGCTGTTGCAGGCCTATCGCTGGCTGATCGATTCCCGGGACGAGGCCACGGGCGAACGGCTCGACAACCTCGAAGACCCGTTCCGGCTCTATCGCTGCCACACCATCATGAACTGCGCCCAGACCTGTCCCAAGGGCCTCAACCCGGCCAAGGCGATCGCCGAGATCAAGAAGATGATGGTGGAGAGAAGGGTGTAGCGGCGGACGGGGTTGCTGCAGGGATCATCTCGTCGGTAGTGATCCTTCGCGCCCCTCTGTCCTGCCGGACATCCCCCCACAAGGAGGGAGATCGGCAGCTTCACCGACCTCGCCCCGTCTGCAATGTTGGAGATTGGCGAAAGCCGAGGTGACATCCAATCTCCCCCCAAGTGGGGGGCGCTGTCCCGCCAGCTTCAAAGGATAGCCGACCAATGACCGACACCGAACTGCCCATCCTCTCTCCCGTCGAAGCGCGCGTGCTCGGTTGCCTGATCGAAAAGAAGGAACTGACGCCCGATATCTACCCGCTGACGCTCAATGCAGCGCATGCCGCCGCCAACCAGAAGACGGCGCGCGAGCCGGCGATGTCGGTTGAGCTTGTCGAGGTGAGACGAGCACTTGGCCAGCTCGAGCACAGGGGCCTGGTCAGGCAGGTCTTTGCCTCGCGCGTCGAGCGTTACGAGCATGTCGTCGCGCAGCGCTTTTCGCTGACCTCGGCGCAGATTGCGCTGCTTGGGCTGCTGTTGTTGCGCGGTCCGCAGACCGCGCATGAATTGCTGGCGCGGAGCGAGCGCATGGCGCGGCTACCCTCCATCGACGAGCTTCGCAGCAATCTCGACCTGCTGATCGGCCGCAAGCCGCCGCTCGTCCAGCAGATCGATCGTGGACCCGGCCAGCGTGAGGACCGCTATGTGCATCTCTTGGGCGGGCCGGTGCAGACGCCAGCGGTGGCTGCAACGCCCCTGCAATCACCGTCGCCGGCTTCGGACCTCGAAGCGCGCGTGCAGGCTCTCGAGGAAGAGGTCGCACAATTGCGCGCACGAATTGTCGCGCTGACCGGCGAAGGAAGCTAACGACCTTTGAGGCGTCGGATGGACAGCACCCCGTCTGTCCTGCAGGACAGAGGGGGGTGTGAAGGATCACCGACGCCCCACAAATGAAAACGCCAGCCCTGGAGCCGGCGTTTATCACCTCATGCCATCTGCTCAGCCGAGCTTGGCGTCGAGTGACACCTTTATGGCGCCAAGCGCCTTCGAAACCGGACATCCGGCCTTGGCCTGTTCGGCCAGCTCCTGGAATTTCGCGGCATCGATGCCCGGCACCTTGCCGACCAGCGTGAGCGCGCTGCCGGTGATGCCGGTGCCTGGAACCAGCGTCACCACGGCCTTGGCGTCGAGTTCGGTGGCGGGGGTGCCGTTCTCGGCCAGGACATGCGAAAGCTGCATGGCAAAGCAACCGGCATGCGCCGCTGCGATCAGTTCCTCCGGATTGGTGCCGGACTTGCCGCTTTCATCCTCGAAGCGCATCTTGAACGAGTAGGGCGTGCCTTTCAGAGCCCCGCTCTGCGTGTCGAGCGTGCCCTTGCCCTCTTTCAGATTGCCTTTCCAGACGGCGTTTGCGGTGCGGTCCATGAATTCCTCCTTGATGTGGTGGCTGAGCCGTGATCGGCGTCTGATCGACTATAGCGCGCGTGGGCACGAAGGCCACCCGTGCTTTCGCGCCAATGGCGACGCGTTAAAAAAATCCACGTGCAAAAATGTCGACTTCCATCCGCCTCGGCCGTCCTGCGGGCGGCCCTTGATTTCCTGGCCGGATGGAGGATCACATGAATAGTCTGTTTTCCGCTCACTGGAGGCACACCGGCCGAAAGGCTGCTGAACAAGACGTCGACTGGTTGCATCGGTCACCTTCCGGTTTCGGTCGACTGCTTGTGGCAGTCGCCATCATCGGGGTTACGGTGTCCCTTGTCGATCATGCGGTGCTCAAAAGCCCGGCTGAGACCTTGGTTGCCAACGGTTCGTCACAACAAGGAAGATGAGAGATGAAATACGTTTGCCTGGTCTATGGTGAGGAAAAAGACCTTTATGCAATGAGCCCGGAGAGGCTGGCCAAGCTCGACGCTGACTCGCTGGCCTACGACAAATCGGTAGAGCAAAGCGGTCGGCTGATCATCGCGCAAGCGCTGCAGTCGGTGAAGACCGCGAAAACCGTGCGCCGGCGCAAGGGCAAGCGACTGATTACAGACGGCCCCTTCGCCGAGACCAAGGAGCAATTGCTCGGCTTCGTCATGATCGAGGCCGGGGATATCGACGAGGCGCTGGAGATTGCCGGCGGCATCCCGCTGGCCGAAATCGGCACGATCGAGGTCAGGGCGATCTACAACGTGCCGGGGTCCTAGCGATTATTCTGTTTTGCGTCCGGCTGAATCAAATTTCTTCGGCGGGCGCAACTTTTGCGTGTTGAAGCGAGGCAGCACTTCTCCTATCGTCGCTGCGGTTTGGGGATCACGGGCATGCATATACTGATTGCTGCAATTGGGCTGTTGGGAGCGGCGGCGTTCTGGTGGTATCGGATGAAGGCCATGAACGATGCGGCGCGCGAGGTCGCGGACGTCGTCGGGCGTGTGCAAGGGAACATTCGCCGCAAGAGACTGCGCAAGCAGGCGGCGCTCTCACCGCTGACGGCGATCGACGATCCGGTCGTGGCGGCCGCGACGCTGATCACCGCCATAGTTTCCGAGAACGGCCCTGTCCTGCCGCAGCGCGAAGCCGCGATTCGGTCGGTGATTTCGGAGATTGCGGACGACAAGAAGACCGATGAGGCCGTGGTCTACGCCAAATGGGCGGCGTCACAGATCGACGATGCCACGATCGTCATCGACAAGCTGGCGCCGTTCCTGCGCGAACGTCTGGATGTGACTGAGCGAAACGATTTGCTGCAGATGGTGAACCGCGCGGCGCAGGCTGGTGAACAGCCCCTGAAGATATCCGACCAGCGGGTACTGCGGCTGCGGCAGAAGCTGGGCTTCGAGGTCAACTGAACGAAATTGCCTGACGCTCAATATTGGTTTGCCGCCCTTCCGGGTTCAGATCGCCTCGCCCTTGAGCAGTTTCGGCGTGTCGCCGGACAGTCCGGACGCCTGGCGGATGAAGAAATCCTTCAAGCGCGGCATGCGTTCGACGAGGCCGAGGCCGATGTCGCGGACGGCCCGCAACGGGCCGATGTCGTTGGAAAACAGCCGGTTCAGGACATCGGTGGTGATGCCCATCTGCAGCGTGTCGAAACGCCGCCACTGCTGGTAGCGCTCGAGCACGTCGAGCGCGCCGATATCCTGGCCGAGCCGGTCGGCCTCGACCACCACCTCGGCGAGAGCCGCCACATCCTTGAAGCCGAGATTCAGGCCCTGGCCGGCGATCGGGTGGATGCCGTGGGCGGCGTCGCCGGCGAGGGCAATGCGCGGCGCGACGAAGGCGCGGGCAAGCGTCAGGCCGAGCGGCCAGGCGCGTGGCCTGTCGGCGACGTGAATTTCGCCGAGCTTCAGGCCAAACCGCTGTTCCAGCTCGTGCTCGAAGACGAGGTCGTCGCTGTCGACCAGTTTTTCGGCATCTTCCGACCGCTCGACCCAGACGATCGACGAGCGGTTGGTCCCGTCCTTGTCCGGCTTGAGCGGCAGCGTGGCGAAGGGGCCGGCTGGCAGAAAATGCTCTTCGGCGCGGCCGTTGTGCGGCCGTTCATGGGCGACAGTGCAGACGATGCCGGACTGGCCGTACTCCCATTTCACCGTCTTGATGCCGGCCATGTCGCGCAGCTTCGAGTTGACGCCGTCGGCGGCGACCAGCAGCCGCGCCTTCAGCGTCGCGCCGTCGGCAAGATGCACGGTGATGCCGGCGCCGTTCACGTCGAAGGCACTGACTGCGACGCCTTCGATGATGTCGATGCCGAGTTTTTCAGCGCGCCGGCGCAAGGCGCCATTCAAATCCCTGTTGGCGACCATATGCGCAAAAGCTTCGCCGGGCGCGACCTCGCCATCGAAAGTGAGAAACACCGGGCGCACCGGATCGGAAGTGCGCGAATCGGTGACGATCATCTCGTTGATCGCCTGCGCCTCGGGCGCGATTTCGGCCCAGACGCCGAGCTGGTCGAGCATGCGGCAAGCGGCAGCGGCGATGGCCGAGGCGCGGCCGTCCTTTTGCCAGACACCGGCGGGCGCGGCGTCGACGACAGCGACCGCCAGGCTTGGTCGTGCCTGTTTCAGCGATACCGCGGCGGCAAGGCCGACATAGCCGGCGCCGGCGACCAAGATATCGAGCGAGGTTCGGTTTTTTGCATCCGCCTTGCGGTCCACCATTCCAATTCCTTTCCGGCCAAAATTCCCTTCCGGCCTTGACTGCCCGTCATTCCTGTCGGAAAGCAATAACACTTCTACGGCGAGGGCGCGAAACATGACGGCGGCCATGGACGAGCTTCTCGGCATTCTCGACCTCGAGCAGCTGGAACACAACCTGTACCGAGGTCGCAGCCCCAAACTCGACTGGCAGCGTGTCTTCGGTGGCCAGACCATCGCCCAGGCGCTGGTCGCCGCCCAGCGAACGGTGGAGCCCGAACGCCACGTGCATTCGCTGCACGGCTATTTCATGCGGCCCGGCGACACCAAGGTGCCGATCATCTACCAGGTCGACCGCATCCGCGACGGCGGCTCCTTCACCACGCGCCGTGTCGTGGCTGTCCAGCACGGCCAGGCGATCTTTTCGCTGGAAGCCTCGTTCCAGCAGGAAGAGGTCGGGCTCGAGCATCAGGTGCCGATGCCGCAGGACGTGCCGGCGCCCGACACATTGCTGTCGCAGCGCGAACTGATTGGCAAGTTCGGCGAGGCCGTGCCCGACGGCATCAGGCGCTACTGGGAGCGTGACCGGCCGATCGAGATGAAGCCGGTGATGCTGGAGCATTACACCAGCCGGGAAAAGCTGGAGCCGAAGCAGAACATCTGGATCCGCACGACCGGCCCGGTTCCGGCCGATCGCGCCACGCAGGCGGCAGTGCTTGCCTATCTTTCCGACATGACGCTGCTCGATACCTCGACCTTTGCGCATGGCCGCGCCATTTTCGATAGCGACATCCAGGCGGCGAGCCTCGATCATGCCATGTGGTTCCACCGCAGCCATCCGCTCGACGACTGGATGCTGTACACGCAGGACAGCCCGTCGGCAAGGGTCGCGGGGGTTCACTCGCGGGTCGCTGTTTGCCCGCGACGGCACGTTGATCGCCTCGGTTGCCCAGGAAGGCCTGATCAGGCTGAAGCGGCCGCCTGCCGAATAGGCAATTTTGAAAAATTGCCTATTTTTTAATCAGCTGTGCTGCTGCGACTATGAACAGTCAGCCGACAAACCTTCCCCAATTCCTTATTTAACAACAGGTTAACACCCTGCTTCGGCAATTGGCACGGAGCTTGAATCCTAGCGGGCACTCTCCGGCTCTCATGGGGATCGGCGAAGTCGTACAAACGCGGGGACCCGCAACAGCAAAGGGTGAAACCTTATGAAAATCGTGATGGCAATCATCAAGCCGTTCAAGCTCGACGAGGTGCGCGAAGCGCTCACCGCAGTCGGCATCCAGGGCCTGACCGTCACCGAAGTCAAAGGCTACGGGCGGCAGAAGGGACACACGGAAATCTATCGCGGGGCGGAATACGCGGTCAGCTTCCTGCCGAAGATCAAGATCGAAGTCGCGGTCGGCCTGGACATGGTCGACAAGGCCGTCGAAGCCATCACCGCGGCGGCCAAGACCGGTCAGATCGGCGACGGCAAGATCTTCGTCTTCGGCATCGACCAGGCGGTGCGCATTCGCACCGGCGAAACAGACACCGACGCGCTTTGAGCTGCGGACACGTATTCCAATGGAGAGTTCAATGAATATTCCTTCTACTTTGAAGTCGGCGGCGCGCACCGCGCTGCTGGGCTCGCTCGCTATCGCAGCACTGGGCACGGTCGCCGCATTCGCGCAGGAAGCGGCACCGGCAGCGCCAGCCGCGCCGGCCTTTACCGTCGACAAGGGCGACACGACGTGGATGATGATTTCCACCATCCTGGTGCTGTTGATGACCATTCCCGGCCTTGCCCTTTTCTACGGCGGCCTGGTTCGCGCCAAAAATATGCTGTCTGTGCTGATGCAGGTCTTCACCATCACCAGCGTGGTCATGATCGTCTGGGTTTTCTACGGCTACAGCCTTGCCTTCACCCCAGGCAACGCCTTCGTCGGCGGCCTTTCCAAGATGTTTCTTGCCGGGGTCGACGTGACGACGGTGTCGGAAACCTTCACCAAGGGCGTCGCCATTCCTGAACTGGTGTTCGTCCTCTTCCAGATGACTTTCGCCTGCATCACGCCCGCCCTGATCGTCGGCGCCTTCGCCGAACGCGTCA
Organism: Mesorhizobium sp. WSM4840; assembly: GCF_055811755.1. Taxonomy (NCBI): domain Bacteria; kingdom Pseudomonadati; phylum Pseudomonadota; class Alphaproteobacteria; order Hyphomicrobiales; family Phyllobacteriaceae; genus Mesorhizobium; species Mesorhizobium sp. WSM4840. The sequence goes on along the minus strand of NZ_JBVVQD010000001.1, from coordinate 473,002 downwards.
AGTTTTCTGCCGTGATCCTTTTCACCATCCTGTGGGTCACATTCGTCTACTTCCCGATCGCGCATATGGTCTGGTTCTGGGGTGGCCCGAGCGCTTATAGCGACCCGTCGGGGCTCATCTTCGGCTTCGGCGCCATCGACTTCGCCGGCGGCACCGTCGTTCACATCAATGCGGGCATCGCCGGCCTTGTCGGGGCGCTCATGATCGGCAAGCGCATTGGCTACAACAAGGACGTCATGGCGCCGCACTCCATGACGCTGACCATGGTCGGCGCTTCGCTGCTGTGGGTCGGCTGGTTCGGCTTCAACGCCGGTTCGAACCTCGAAGCCAACGCCTATGCGGTGCTGGCCATGGTCAACACCTTCGTCGCCACGGCGGCGGCGGCGGTGACCTGGATCGTGCTTGAAACGCTGCTGCGCGGCAAGGCGTCCATGCTTGGTGCGGTTTCGGGCGCTGTTACCGGCCTTGTCGCCGTCACGCCCGCCGCCGGTTTTGCCGGACCGATGGGCGCCATCGTGCTCGGCATCGTCGCCACCTGTGTCTGCTACTTCTTCGTCTCGGTAGTGAAGAACAAGTTCGGCTACGACGACAGCCTCGATGTCTTCGGCATTCACTGCATCGGAGGCATCATCGGCGCACTCGGCACCGGCATCCTGGTCAATCCCGCCCTCGGCGGCGCTGGCATCGTCGATTATTCGACAGCCGACTTCGCCGCCGGCTATGCCGGCACGGCGACCCAGCTGTGGTCGCAGTTCAAGGGTGTCCTGGTAACCGTGCTGTGGTCGGGTATCGGCAGCGCCATCCTCTACAAGATCGTCGATATGATCGTAGGCTTGCGCCCGACAGCCGATGCAGAGCGTGAAGGGCTCGACCTCACCGCGCATGGCGAAGCGGCCTATCACCCGTAAGTCATGTCTGGGGCGGCCTTGGCCGCCCCGCATTCTCCCATCCCGTCGTGACGCTCCTGCAAGGGCTCACGCATTGAGGCCCGGATCCGTTCCGGGCCTCCTTTTGTTGTGGGACGCCGTGCCGGTGGCGGTTCAGGCTCGATCACAATCGTTTGATCGGGCGCTTGATGTCCTTAGTCGATGAAACATCGGCCGTGCTGGTTCCGAACTGTGGTGGCGGTCGTCGTTCGGGCGCTCGTGAAAACAACAGGGAAGGAAACCAGTCATGAACATCAAGAACATCTACCTCGGAGCGCTTGCTCTTTCCATGATCAGCGGAGCGGCATTTGCCGGCGCTCTCGACTCACCCGACAACATGGCGCCGTTCTACACAGACTCCAGCATGAAGACCATGAAGCCGATGGCGGAATTCAAGACCACCTTCATGTCGATGCCGAAGGAAAAGCAGGAAGCCATGAAGAAAGAATGCAATGACGCGGCGATGAGCAAGCCGTATGCCGAGTTCTGCGCGAACGTGCAGGCGCTCGGCGGCGCCAACTAGCGCATGACCCCGAACGCATGACCCGAACTTGGGTTCGGAAAGGATCATGCTCCAATCAAATTAGTGTTAGCGCGGCCGTCTAATGGGACGCGCGGCGCCCTAAGGTCTGGCGATCAGGCTGAGCCTGATCGACCTGCCGATCCAAAATGATGGCGGGCCGGCGTGCCCGCCATTTCTGTGACCGCTTTTCCACCCGGGAGTTGCCGGCACGCCCATGGTTAATGCGGCCTTAACCTTCCCGCCGCTAGTCTGGCATCCGAATCTGCCGGAGTGCGTCATGCGTCCGGCCAGTCCATGACAGACGGGGAACGACGAATGCGTTCAGGGGCTTCAGCACCGCTCGCGCTGGCCGATACGGGGTACGGCATCCGGGCGTTCGCGCGGCGTCAGGTCGGTCGGCTGGTCGGCGCCGGCCTGTTTGCGCTGGTCGCCTTCGGTATCGCCAGCCTCGCCACCTGGAACGTCGCCGACCCAAGCTTCTCCCACGCCACCGATAATATCGTCACCAACGCCATGGGCTATGTGGGCGCTGTCTTCTCCGACCTTGCCATGCAGTTCTTCGGCCTTGCAGCCGTCGCGGCGCTGGTGCCGGCGGTGGTCTGGGGATTTCTGCTGTTTTCGGCGCGCGGCGTCGACAGGCTGCCGAAGCGCGGGCTCGCCTGGTTCGGCTACGCGGTGCTTGCCGCGGCCATCGCCGGCTGCGTGGTGCCGCCGAAGACCTGGCCGCTGCCGACCGGTCTCGGCGGCGTGTTCGGCGACATGGTGCTCCAGATTCCCGGTCTCGTCGTCGGCGGCTACCCGACAGGTCTCATCGCCAGCGTGCTCGCCGTGCTTCTCGCCGCCCCGGCACTGTGGCTGTTTGCCTATGGCTCGGCGCTGATTGCGCGCCAGAACGGTTTCGCCGTCCTGGAGCAACCGGCTGCACCCGATCCGAGGGACCAGGACGACCTGCTTTTCGACAATGACGAGGACGAAGGCGACGAGGGCATTCTGGCGCTTGGCGCGATCACGCATTGGTGGCTGTCGTTGCGTGCCTATCTCCGCCGCCGCGCCGCGCGCCGCCGGGAACGCGACGATTTCGAACCGGAGATGGAACCGCGCGCCAGCGCCTGGCGCCGCGCTGCCGAGAGGGTCGAATCGGCCGAGTTCGCCGAAGCGCGGATGAGCCCCGATGGCCGCGCCCGCGTCGAGCCGGAATTCTTCGCCGCCATGGTCAACGACCGCAGCGCCTCGCTCGATCCCGACGACGCCGATGTTTTTGACGATGACGACGACATGGATTTTGCGCCGGAGCCCGTGGGCCAGCGCAGCACTGCGCCCAATGCGAAGGTGCAGCCGTTCCGCTCCGATGCGGCCACACGCGTCGCGGCGCCGGCGCCCCGACCCGTTCCGGGCGCTCGTGTCCAGCGCGAAGCCCAGACCTCGCTGATCGGCTCCGAACAATTCGAAATGCCGTCGCTGCATTTCCTGTCCGAACCGAAGAACGTCGTGCGCGACGCCAGCCTGTCCAAGGACGCGCTCGAGCAGAATGCCCGTCTGCTCGAGGGCGTGCTGGAGGATTTCGGCGTCAAGGGCGAGATCATCCATGTCCGCCCCGGCCCGGTCGTCACGCTTTACGAGCTGGAGCCGGCGCCCGGCATCAAATCGTCGCGGGTCATCGGCCTGTCCGACGACATCGCCCGCTCGATGAGCGCGATCGCCTGCCGCGTCGCGGTGGTGCCCGGCCGCAACGCCATCGGCATCGAGCTGCCGAACGCCAAGCGCGAGACCGTCTATCTCAGGGAAATCATGGCCAGCCGCGATTTCGAGACCACCAAGGCCAAGCTGGCGCTGGCGCTCGGCAAAACCATCAATGGCGAGGCGGTCATCGTCGACATCGCCAAGATGCCGCACGTGCTGGTCGCCGGCACCACCGGTTCGGGCAAGTCTGTCGCCATCAACACCATGATCCTGTCGCTGCTTTACCGGCTGACGCCGCAGGACTGCCGACTGATCATGATCGACCCGAAAATGCTGGAGCTCTCGGTCTATGACGGCATCCCGCATCTTCTGACGCCTGTCGTCACCGACCCGAAGAAGGCGGTAGTGGCGCTGAAATGGACCGTGCGCGAGATGGAGGACCGCTACCGCAAGATGTCCAAGGTCGGCGTACGCAACATCGACGGTTTCAACGCGCGGGTGCAGCAGGCGGAGAAGAAAGGCGAGAAAATCTCGCGCACCGTGCAGACCGGCTTCGACCGCCAGACCGGCGAAGCGGTCTACGAGACCGAAAACCTCGATCTCGAGCCGATGCCCTACATCGTCGTCATTATCGACGAGATGGCCGATTTGATGATGGTCGCCGGCAAGGACATCGAAGGCGCGGTGCAGCGCCTGGCGCAGATGGCGCGCGCCGCCGGCATCCACGTCATCATGGCGACGCAGCGGCCGTCGGTCGACGTCATCACCGGCACGATCAAGGCCAACTTCCCGACCCGCATCTCCTTCCAGGTGACGTCGAAGATCGACAGCCGCACCATCCTGGGCGAGCAGGGCGCCGAACAGCTGCTTGGCATGGGCGACATGCTCTACATGGCCGGCGGCGGCCGCATCCAGCGCGTACACGGCCCCTTTGTTTCCGATGACGAGGTCGAGAAGATCGTCGCTCATCTGAAGCTGCAGGGCGTGCCGGAATATCTCGACGCCATTACCGAGGATGACGATGAGGACGACGACGAGCCGTCGGGCAAGGGTGGTTCGGGCGGTGGCGGCGGCAATTTCGAGGATTCCGACGATCCCTACGACCAGGCGGTTGCCGTGGTGCTGCGCGACGGCAAGGCCTCGACCAGCTACATCCAGCGCCGGCTCGGCATCGGCTACAACCGCGCCGCCTCGATCATCGAGAAGATGGAGAAGGAAGGTATTGTCGGCCCGGCCAACCATGCCGGAAAACGCGAGATTCTGGTGCCGACGGAGGACGACAAGTTCTGATCCGCCCCGGCACCAACCGATAGGATTTTCGCGGCTGCAACCTGACGGCGGCAACTTTGAACCTTCTGGCGCGTTTGCAACGACCAAGCGCTGTTCGGCCGTCAAACTTAAGCCCAACTGGGGGGCCAAACACTGCGACAACAGATAAACCAGACGAGAGTGACCGGCATGAAAAACTCTTCTTTTGCCACGATCAGCGACTTTGCCCCGACCCGCCGCCAGCTGCTTGGCCTCGGCCTGGTCCTGGCAGGTGCTGCGGCCATCAACGTCGTGCCCGGGGTCCAGTTGCTGGCGTCGGCGCAAGCGGCGGTGCCACCCACCGCGCAGAAGATCGCCGACCATTTTTCCTCGGTCAAATCGATGGCCGGCGAATTCGTGCAGTTCGGACCCAAGGGCGAACAGACCGGCGGCAAGTTCTTTCTGGAACGGCCGGGCAAGATCCGCTTCAACTATGACGGGACGTCGAATTTCCGGGTGATCTCCGACGGCAAGTCGGTGGTCATCCTCAACAAGCGGCTGAAAACGTCCGATCTCTACCCGCTATCGAAGACGCCGCTCAAGCTGCTGCTCGACACCAAGATCGACCTCTCCGGCGGCCGCGTCAAAAGCGTCAAGGAAGAGAACGACGTCACCACCATTCAACTCGCCGACAAATCGGTGTTCGGCAGTTCGAAGATCACCATGATGTTCGATCCGAAAACCTACGAATTGCGCCAGTGGACGATCACCGATGCGCAAGGCAAGGACACGACGGTGATGATCTTCAACGTCAGGGAAGGCGTAAGCTTCGCCCCCGACACTTTTGCCATCGACTATACGGCGAACCGCGAGCTGAACACCAAGTCGCGGTAGGATCCGCTGTTATTCAGGTGAGGCCGGCCTGCGAATGGCGGGTTCCTGCGCTTCCGGTGCTCACGTACTTTAAGTACGCTCCGCTCCGGTTCTCGGAACCCACCATTCTCGACTCGGCCTGACCTGAATCTCAGCGAACCCTGGTGCCAGCCCGGGGCCCCCGGGGGGCGCCGGCGGGGGGGTTTTTTGGGGGGGGGGGGGGGGGTTGTTTAGGGGGTTTTGGTTTATGGGGGGCCAAAGG
>NZ_JBVVQD010000001.1:216743-467480 GCF_055811755.1 Mesorhizobium sp. WSM4840 | reverse complement strand
CGCTTCGGGTCCTCACTAAATTTAATCCCGCCCCGCGCGGTTGCCCCCAACCCACCTTCCGCTCCGCGCCCTTACATTAATCTCCCCCAACCGTGGCCCCCCCCGGGGCCGCGCTGCGCGCGCGCCCGGCTTGTTTTTGCGGTGCGCGGCTGGCAGTAGTTTCCGGGATTGACTTTCCGTCGGAGCCATCTGGCGGACCTTGCGCTGTCCCGGAATCCCAAACATGCCCTTTTCCATCGCTACCTGGAACATCAATTCCGTCCGCCTGCGCATGCCGCTCGTCGAACGCCTGCTTGTCGAACAGGCACCGGACGTGCTCTGCCTGCAGGAAACCAAAGTTCCCGACGAGCTGTTTCCCGAGGCGGCCTTTCGCAAGCTCGGCTACGAGCACATCGTGTTCCACGGCCAGAAGGGCTATCACGGCGTGGCGACGGTGGCGCGCCGGCCGCTCGAAGTGGTCGAAAAGCGCCGCTTCTGCGAGATCGAGGACTGCCGGCATCTGTCGGTCACCGTGCGGGCCGGCGGCAAGGCGATCCTGCTGCACAATTTCTATGTGCCGGCCGGCGGCGACGAGCCCGATCCGGAGATCAACCGCAAGTTCAGGCACAAGCTGGATTTCGTCGCCGAAATGAACGCCATCCGTGCCGAGCACGACGAAATGTCCGGCTCGATCCTGGTCGGCGACCTCAACATCGCGCCGCTCGAGCACGATGTCTGGTCGCACAAGCAGCTCCTGAAAGTGGTCAGCCATACGCCGGTCGAGACGGAAAGTTTCGAGGCGATGCGGCTCGCCGGCAACTGGGTCGACCTGATGCGGCTCAACGTGCCTTATGAGCAGAAGCTCTACACCTGGTGGAGCTATCGCGCGCAGGATTGGGAAGCGTCGGATCGCGGCCGGCGGCTCGACCATGTCTGGTCGTCGCCAAACCTGGTGCCGAGCTTTGCCGGCTACGAAATCCTGCGGCCGGCGCGCGGCTGGGAACGGCCTTCGGACCATGTGCCGGTGATCGCGCGGTTCGACCTGGATTAGGTGTATCGATATTCAGATCAGGCCGGCCTGCGAATGGTGGTCTCCTGCGCTTCCGGTGCTCACGTACCCAAAAGTACGCTCCGCTCCGGTTCTCGGACCCCACCCATTCTGGTCGCTTCGCGCCCGTCTTCGACTCCGGCTCGGCCTGATCTGAATCTCGACACACCTCAACCCTTGCCGCCCTGATCCGATTGGCTTTCACGGTCTGTTGGTTGCGAGTGCGAGTTGAAAAGCATCCGGTTCAGTTGTCGAAACGCGGCGCCAGTTTCTCGATGCGGCGGATCAATGCCTGAAAATCCTCCGAGATACGCTGGTGCAGATGGACCGCGACCTCTGGATACTCCTCCAGAATGCGGCGAAACATCTTGCGGCTGAGCCGCAGCACTTCCGAATCGATTTCGGCGGATGCGCTGGTCAGCCGGTTGGTGTCGGCGATCAGCGCCAGTTCGCTCAGCATGGTACCGGGGCCGGCCGTTCCTATCGGCACGCGGGCGCCATCCTGCTCGCGATAGAGGACGATGCGCCCACTGACCACGATATAGGCACAATCGGCCTCGTCGTCCTCGCGGTAAAGCTTGTGGTCGGCCTGCAGGCTGGTGGTTTCCGCGCCAAAGGCGAGCAGACGCAACTGTTCCTGCGTGAAGCCCTCGAAGAGCCTCACGGCGGACAGGATGCGGATGTCGTCATCCAACGCCATCTAGCTATGTCCCCGAACGGCCAGTCCAATCCCTCCCTTAGAGCGCCGAGCCTCCTTTCGACGCGCAAAGGACGCTCGAACGCTTTGAACTTGACCCACCGTGCTTTCCAAAAATCGAACCCGATTTTTGGGCCGATGCGTCAGCGAGTTCGATCCAGAACCACCTCCAGTCTCAGGATCGTACCCCGAAAGCGGCCCCTGCCCCGACCGCTGATTGAATGATTAAATGTTTAAGGAACCAGCTTGTAGCCGCCGCTTTCTGTCACAAGAATTTCTGCATTGGAAGGATCGCGCTCGATCTTCTGGCGCAGCCGATAGACATGGGTTTCCAGCGTGTGCGTGGTGACGCCGGAATTGTAGCCCCAGACCTCCTCGAGCAGCACGTCGCGCGTCACCACCTTCTGGTCGGCGCGATAGAGATACTTGATGATCGAGGCTTCCTTTTCGGTCAACCGCACCTTGGCGCCGCGCTGGTCGATCAGAAGCTTCTGGCTGGGCTTGAAAGTGTAGGGGCCGACCGAAAAGGTGGCGTCTTCGCTCTGCTCATGCTGGCGAAGCTGGGCACGGATGCGGGCCAAGAGAACCGCGAAGCGGAACGGCTTGGTCACATAGTCGTTGGCGCCGGCTTCGAGGCCGAGAATCGTGTCGGAATCGGTGTCGTGTCCCGTCAGCATAATGATGGGCGACTTGTAGCCGCCCTTGCGTAGTATCTTCACCGCCTCCCGGCCATCCATGTCGGGCAGGCCGACATCCATGATGAGCAGATCGATGAGGCCGCCGCGGGCCGTGGCGACGCCTTTGGCGGCGGTTGATTCCTGCAGGACATCGAATTCCTCATAGAGAGACAATTGCTCAACGAGCGTGCCGCGCAGGTCGTCATCGTCATCGACGATCAGAATGGTGCGTGAAGTCATGGATCAATCCGTTGTTTTGAAAAGAAAATTCAGTTGACCGCTGCCTATTTATGCGGAAGCTGACCGGCACAACAGCCGATCACAATGATTTGTTCCGTGGCACGATCATACAAGAAAAAACGCGCGTGCAATGAGGCGAGCGCATTTTTGCGAAAAGGGCTTCGTGTTCTCACGGTGCGTGCCAGGCCCGGCCACGCCAGCCAGGGGCTCCTGCAGGCCGGCAAACTGGTGTTTTCATGTGCGCTGGGGCGCGGCGGCATATCAGCCGGCAAACGCGAAGGCGATGGCGCCACGCCGCTTGGTTCGATGCGGATCCTGTCGGGATATTTCCGTAACGATCATTTCTCCGGCGGCCGCAATACCCGACTGGCGCTGACGCCGATCGGTCCCGATCTCGGCTGGTGCGAAGTGCCTGAGGACCGCAACTACAACCGTCCGGTCAAGATTCCGTATGGCGCCAGCCACGAGCGGATGCTGCGCGCCGACCGGCTTTATGACGCCTGCCTGGTGCTCGACTGGAACATTTCGCCGCGCCGCCGCGGGCGCGGCAGCGCCATCTTCTTTCATCTGGCGCGCCCCGGCTTCACGCCGACGCAAGGCTGCGTCGCGGTGACGGCGCGCACGATGGCCCGGCTGCTGCCGCTGCTGTCGGACCGCACGGTGATGAGGGTGGTGAGGTAGGGAAGTAGGGCAGTAGGGCAGTAGGGGAATAGGGCAGTAAGAAAGTGTCAGCAGGATTGCGCAGACGCGCCGCTTAGCTCCCCTACTCCCCTACTCCCCTACTCCCCTACTCCCCTACGTCCGCGGCCTCTGCCAGCCGATGTCGAGCAGACCCAACCGGCCGAGTTCCCGGTCCATCACGTGCGCGACATCCTTGCGTTCGGCGCCGATGTCGCGCAATTGGCGGTCCGCAAGATCCTCGACGTTCTCATGCGGGAGGTTGATCGCGATTTTTGCATGGCGGAACCAATCAAACACCGCGCGCAGCCAGGCCGGGCGGATGGTTTCAGAGCTCAAGGCAATGTGAGACATGGTGCAATCCGCTTCTCCGGATATCAAATCCGGTTTGATGTTTGTTCGATGGTCACATCATGACGGATTGAAATTAAAACGAGAAACGAGTAGTTTTCTCTACATCTTCAAGTTTTGTTTGAGGATTGGAAATGCTCGACCGGCCTCTTCTCGTCCTACTCTGATGGCTCGCCTGCTGCCCGGAACCCGTGCACTGAGGACGCTGGAGGCGGCGGCCCGGCACCTCAATTTCACCCGCGCCGCAGACGAGCTCGGCCTGACGCCGGCCGCGGTCAGCCACCAGATCAAGGAAATCGAGGATCAGCTCGGCATCGTGCTGTTCACGCGCACCAGCCGCACGATTCGGCTGACGGAGGCGGGCGCGGTGCTGTTCGAGGCTTCGACCGACGCGCTCGACCTGCTTGGCCGGGCCGTCTCACGGGCGCACAAGATGGCGCGCGGAACGGCGCTGCTGAAAGTGACCCTCGACGCCCAGTTCGCGACAAAATGGCTTATGCGGCGCGTCGATGATTTTCGCAAGCAGCGGCCGGGCATCGAGCTCCGCTTCGACATTGCCTCCGAATTGCGCGATTTCGACCTGGACGACGTCGATGTCGGCATCCGATTCGGCGCGGGAAAATATCCGGGCCTTTGCACCCACCGGCTGTTCGAAAATGTCATCATACCTGTGTGCAGCCCCAGCCTGCTGGCCTCTGGCCCCCCGCTGCGCGAGCCACGCGATCTCTTCCATCACACGCTCGCCCATATCGAGTGGGCGCGACAAGGCGTGACCTGGCCGAATTGGCGGATGTGGATGGCGGCGGCCGGCGTCGACGATTTCGACGACAGCCGGACAATCGTGTTCAACACCTCGACCGACGCCGTACAGGCCGCGCTCGACGGCAATGCCGTCGCACTCGCCGATTTTGCCATGGTGGCAAACGACCTTTCCGAGGGCCGGCTGATCCGGCCCTTCGAACTTGGCATCAAGGTTCCGCCCGACTTCGCCTATCATCTGGTCTATCCCATCGCCTCGGCCAACGACCCCAGGATCGTGGCGTTCAGGGATTGGCTCCTGAACGAAGTTCACAACCCGCAGCCGGACCCGACGCACCGAAGCTTGGATGAGCTTTAGGTCGCTCTGAGTGATCAGCCGGCGGTCGTCGACCTATTTCCGGGCGGCAGGGTCAGCCGGCGACGTCCGCCGCGCCGAACCAGCCGATCACCGCGCCGATGATCAGCAGCACGCCAAGCCAGTGGCCGCAGTCGATGATGGTCAGATCCCAGCCGAAACCTTCGTAGCGATGATTGACGGATAGCGTCGTGGCGACGAATCCCAGCCAGAGAACGAAGCCGAAGACGAGCCCGGCAACGAGGCTCGGTTCGCCACCGGTCATCGCTCCGACGATCAGGGACATGACGAGCGCCATGACAATTTCCGCGACGAAGCTGATGACGAAGGGCAGCGGCGATTTACTCATGGTCGCCGGATCAAGCTTGGCGGCCTTGAGCCATGGCTTGCTCAAGCCCATGTACCATGCAGCGCCGAACAACCACGCTACCACGGCGGCGACGATCACCGCCAGCCAGTTCACCGCTGAAAATCCATGATTCCCTCCCCGGAAGCATGTCGCCCAAAAGCATGTCCCCGGGCCCGAACCGGGGGTGCCCAGCGGTTTTGGGGACAACGACATGCGTATTCTCAAAATCGATGCGTGATGGAACGCCTGTTCGGCGGTGCCGTCAAGCAAACCGCCAGACGGTCGTGCGCTTGACCAGGGCGTCTTCCAGCGCCCGGGTTACCGCCACTTCGTAGACGGCAAGCGGTTCCAGCCCGGTCTTCGGCAGATAGGAGCGGCCGGGATCGCCAACCAGGATGTCGGCGCCGCGCGCCTTCAGCGTAGCGAACCATGGCATCAGCCTGTCGGCGAAGGATTTGTCGTAGAAGACGTCGCCGGCCAGAACCACATCCCAGCCCGCATCGGTTCCGATGCTGTCCGAGCCGAGGAACTTTATCCCGACATCATTGGCCTCGGCGTTGAGGCGGATCGCGGTCGCGCAGAACGGGTCGATGTCGGCGGCGATCACCTCTGCCGCGCCGGCCTTCGCCGCCGCAATGGCGACAAGGCCGGAACCGGAGGCAAAGTCGAGCACGCGCTTGCCCTGCACATCAGCCGGATTGTCGAGGATGTAGCGGGCAAGGCCTTGACCGCCGGCCCAGGCGAAGGCCCAGAAAGGCGGCGGCAGCCCGATTTCGGCCAGTTCGTCCTCGGTCCGCTGCCACAGATCATGCGCTTCGTCGGCCAGATGCAGCAGGATCTCCGGCACATGCGGCGGCGCCATCAGCGCCGTGTTGTCGAGGATGAAGCTTTTCGCGCTGTTTGGCGTCAGCGCCGTCACGGAGCCGTAGTCAGGCCGCCCATGCGGCAGACCTCTTTCCATTCGGCCGGCGTCACCGGCTGTACGGAAAGCCGTCCGAGCCGGACCAGTGCCATCTCGGCAAGCTTGGGATTGGCCTTGACCTGCTCCAGCGTCACCGGCTTCGGCACATCCTTGACGGCGCGGATATCGACGCATTCCCAGCGCGGATCGTCAGTAGTGGTGTCCTGATGGGCCAGCGCGCAGACCTCGACGATGCCGACCACATCGAGCCCGTCGTTGGAGTGATAGAAGAAGCCGAGATCGCCGATCTGCATCGCGTTCATGTTGTTGCGCGCCGCATAGTTGCGCACGCCGTCCCACTGCGTGCCGGCCTTGCCCTTCGCCTTGAGGTCCTCGAAGGAGAAGACCGAGGGTTCGGATTTGAACAGCCAGTAGTTCATCGTTTTTGCTCCTCCCGGCGGCTGGAAATCAGCTACAGCGCCGCGCGTCTTTCAGACGCGCAAAGGACGCTGTGGCACTTTGATTTTGCGCATGATCCTTTCCGAAAATCGATTCCGATTTTCGGGGTCATGCGCTCGCCGGCTTGTTGAAGGTCCAATTCCATTGCCGGATTTCGACGCTTTCGAACAGCCCGGCCTTGGCGTAGGGGTCTGCTGCCGATAGCGCCTCTGCCGCGGCCAGATCGGGCGCCTCGACCACGACGAGGCTGCCGTTCGGCTTGCCGTCGGCGTCGAGGAACGGACCGGCGAAGGCCAGCTCCTTCTCGCCGTTCAATCCTTCCAGGAAGGCAACATGCTCGGGCCGCGTATCGAGCCGCACCTGCAGGCTTCCCGGCTTGTCCTTGCAAATCAACGCAAACAGCATCTTTCCATCTCCGGATCGTTCGAGGTTACACGTCGCTTTCGGTCTTCAGCGGCCTTGTCATCAGCGCCGACACAGCCTGCCGGATGGTGATCGTGCCGTCCAGTATGGCGGCGACGGCGGCGATGATCGGCGCGTCGATCTTGCGTTCGGTGGCGATGCGGGCGGCGATCGCCGCCGTCGGCACGCCTTCGGCCAAGCGCAGCCCGGCAAGCGGCTTGCCTTGCCCCAGCGCCAGCCCGTAGGCGAAATTGCGCGACTGGGCGGACGAGCAGGTCAGCAGCAGATCGCCGAGGCCGGAAAGCCCCATCAGCGTTTCGGGCCTGGCGCCGAAGGCAGCACCGATGCGGCGCAATTCGACAAAGCCTCGCGTCACCATGGCGGCCTGGGCGCTGGCGCCGAGCCCAGCGCCGGTGACCGCGCCGGCGGCAATGGCGAAGACGTTCTTCAGCGCACCGCCGATCTCGACGCCGATGAGATCGTCGCTCGAATAGCAGCGCAGGTTCTGCGCCGAGAAGCGGGCGGCAAGATCGGCCGCCAGACCCTCGTTGCGGGCGGCGACCACCACGGCCGTCGGCAGACCCCTGGCGACGTCGGTGGCGAAGCTCGGGCCGGAGAGGGCGGCGACCGGATTTTTAGGCAGGATCTCGTCGACGATCGCCGACAGCAAAGCGCCGGTGTCACGCTCGATGCCCTTGGCGCAGAGGACCAGCGGGACGTCTTTGGGCATATGGGTTTTCGCTGTGGTCAGCATGGCGCGCAGTGACTGCGCCGGCGCCACCGCCAGCACGCAGTCGGCGCCGTCGAGCGCGGCCTCGATGTCGTTTGTCGCCACGATGCCGGCCTGGAGCGCGATGCCCGGCAGATAGCGCGGATTTTCGCCACGGTCGATCGCGGCGACGGTCTCCGGGTCGCGCGCATAGAGGCGGACGAAATGACCGGCTCGCAACATGGCCAGCGCCAGCGCCGTGCCCCAGGCACCGCCGCCGAGCACGGCAATGCGCCAGCCGCTTGGCGCCTTGTGCTCGCTGCCGGTCATGCCTTGGCCCCACGCCGGCCCGAACCGACCATCGGGGCAGAGATGCTATCCAGCGGCCAGCGCGAGCGCGGCACGAAATCGGCGGCGTTTTCACCCGCGATGCCGGCGCGCAGCCGTTCGATGCCGGCCCAGGCGATCATCGCGGCATTGTCGGTGCAGAGTTTGAGCGGCGGCGCGACAAAAGCAAAGCCGGCTTTCTCGCACAGGGCTTCGAGCGTCGTCTTGATCGTCCGGTTGGCGGCGACGCCGCCGGCAACAACGAGCGCAGGCTTCAGTTCGCCTGGAAATTCCTGACGGAATCGGTTCAGCGCCCTCGCAACACGATCGTCCAGCGCATCCGCCACCGCCGCCTGGAACGAGGCGCAGATGTCGGCGACGTCCTGGTCGCTCAATGGGGCGATGGCTGTCGCCGCCTGGCGCACGGCGGTCTTCAGCCCGGAAAAGGAGAAATCGGGCTGCGCCGAGCCTTTCATCGGCCGCGGGAAGGCGAAGCGCGTGGCGTCGCCGGTCGCCGCCGCCTTCTCGACGTTCGGTCCACCGGGATAGGGCAGGCCGAGCATCTTGGCCGTCTTGTCGAAGGCTTCGCCGAGCGCATCGTCGATGGTTGTCGCCCAGCGCTGGTAGTCGCCGACGCCGCGCACCGCGACGATCTGCGTGTGACCGCCGGAAACCAGCAGCAACAGGTAGGGAAAGTCGAGCCCGTCGGTCAGCCGCGCGGTCAGCGCATGGCCTTCGAGGTGGTTGATTGCGATCAGCGGCTTGTTTGCGGCCGCGGCAATGGCTTTCGCCGTCATCAGCCCGACGATCAGCCCGCCGACCAGGCCGGGGCCGGCAGTCGCGGCGATTGCGTCGATGTCGGCGAGTTCGACGCCCGAATCGGCGAGCGCTGCCTCGATGATGCCGTCCAGCGCCTCGACATGGGCGCGCGCGGCGATTTCCGGCACGACGCCGCCAAAGGCGGCATGCTCCTCGATCTGGCTGAGCACGATATCTGACAGGATTTTGGGTGCGCCGCCGGCGTCCAGCGCTACCACGCTGGCGGCGGTCTCGTCGCAACTCGTCTCAATGCCCAGAACGCGGATCAATTCGTCGCCATCCCTAGAGATTGTGCAACCAGCCTTTCCCCGTTAGGAGAAAGCCGGGAAAACGGCCTCAATCTGCCGGGGGTTATCACGGACGGCGCGCCATGCAAACAACCTTGAAAATCGGAACACGCGGCAGCCCGCTGGCGCTGGCGCAGGCGCATGAAACGCAGGCGCGGCTGATGGCGGCGCACGGCATGCCGGTTGAGGCGTTCGAGGTGGTCGTCATCTCGACCAGCGGCGACCGCATCCAGGACCGGCCGCTGGCGGAAGCCGGCGGCAAGGGGCTGTTCACCAAGGAGATCGAGGACGCGCTGCTGGCGCGCCGCATCGATATCGCAGTGCATTCGTCGAAGGACATGCCGACGGTGTTGCCCGACGGGCTGGAACTGGCCGCCTTCCTGCCGCGCGAGGATGCCCGCGATGCTTTCGTCGGCAAGGCGGCGAAAACGATCGCCGGATTGCCGCACGGCGCGAAGGTCGGCTCGTCGTCGCTCAGGCGCCAGGCACTGATCCGGCGGATGCGGCCGGACCTCGAGGTGGTGATGTTCCGCGGCAATGTGCAGACACGGCTGCGCAAGCTCGACGAGGGCGTCGCCGACGGTACCATCCTCGCCTATGCCGGGCTGAGGCGGCTCGGGCTCGAAAATGTCGTCACCGACCTGATGCCGCTCGACAGCTTTCCGCCGGCGCCTGGGCAAGGCGCGATCTGCATCGAAAGCCGCATCGGCGATCGCGATGTGGAAAAGATGCTGACGGCAATCCACGACGTGCCGACCGGGCAGGCGCTGGCCTGCGAACGCGCCTTCCTTGCGGCGCTCGACGGGTCGTGCCGCACGCCAATCGCCGGCCATGCGACGATATCGGGCGGAACGGTTTTCTTCGCCGGGCTGATCATCTCGCCGGACGGCAGGCAATCCCATGAGGTCAGGGGGGAAGGCCCGGCGCAGGATGCCGCCCGCATCGGCGAACACGCGGCCAGGACCGTGCGGGCAAAGGCCGGCGAAAAATTCTTCGACGGCTGGGCCTGACATGGTTCGCGTCCTGGTGACGAGGCCGGAACCGGGCGCCTCGCGCACGGCACAGCGGCTGCGAGACCAGGGCTATCAGCCGATCCTGCTGCCATTGACCGAAACGGTGGCTCTGCCGGTCGATGCGGACGGGATCGCAATCAGTGCCGCCGCCGTTGCGGTCACCAGCGCCAATGCTGTGCGCCATGCGCCGAAGGAAATCATCGCGGCGCTGGCCGCCTTGCCCTGCCATGCAGTCGGCAGACGGACAGCGGAATCGGCCCGCATGGCGGGATTCCTGTCCGTCAGCGAAGGCCCCGGCGATGCCGAGGCGCTGGCCGATGCGCTTGCCGGCGGCTTCATGGCAAAGACGATCATCTATCTGTGCGGACGCGTACGGTTTCCGGCGTTCGAGGCGCGGCTGAAGGCCGCGGATGTCCACGTCCGCGCCATCGAGACCTACGACACCGTTGCGCCAAGCTATTCGGACGCTGCAATCCTTGCGCGCCTGTCCGGCCAGCCGGCTGAAGCGGTGCTGCTCTATTCGGCCAAGGCGGGGGCAGCGATGCAGGCCCTGACCGAACGGCCGGCGCTGCGCGATCTTTTTGAAGAGACATGGTTTTTCGCGCTGTCCGGTCGTATTGCCGCAGCCTTGGAAACTGTCGCCTCAGAAAAGCTCCGCGTTGCGCCGGAGCCCAACGAGGAGGCACTGCTGGAGCTTTTGCGGACGTGGCGTTGACCCCGTGTCATCACGCCGCCCCTTTTCACCGCTTGGTGATGTGCTAGACCCTTTCTGAACCATCCCGAAGCGAATTTTGCGGAGCCCAAGCATGGTCAAGACGCCGAAGATGCGGCATTCGAAAAGCCGTCGCGAGCCGGTGACCATCGAGCTCGAACCGGGCGCTGTCTCGCGCGTTGCCGACGAGGATGCCGCCAACGGGCGGACCGACGAGGCGAAGGCGGAGGAAGCGGCAAACGCGTCGCAGCCGGAAGCGCCTGAAGAACCCGTGCATGCCGATCAGACCGACATCGAGCCGTGGGAACATGCCGACGCGGCCCCGCCGGCCGGCTCGGAAGAGCCGGCAGAGGGCGGCGCCAAAGGTCCCGAAGGACCCAAACCGACTTATCCGGCCGGCTCGGAGGCATCGGCGAACCGGGCCTTCGACTACAGTTTCGACGACGCATCCGCCAAGACCGGCAGCGGGACCGATGAAGCGCCGAAAGAAACCCAGATAGGGAATGAAGACATGGCAGCGCAGCCGAAGCGTGGCGGCATCAACGGCATCGCTGCCGGCATTATCGGCGGCGTCATCGCGCTCGCTGCCGCCGGAGGGCTGCAGTTTGCGGGCCTGCTCGGCGCGCCAGGAGCTGGCGATGTCTCCTCGGGCGGCGTGTCGCTCGATGGCGTCAATGGCGAAATCGCTTCGCTGAAGAGCGAGATCGCCGGGCTCAAGGACACAGCCGGCAACAGTGATGCGTCGGCCAAGGTGGACGGGCTGGCGTCGGCGCTGGATCAGGTCAAGACGGATGTCGCGGCGCTGAAATCGGCGGTCGCGCAGGGCGGAGCAGGCGACACTGCCGGGCTTGCAGCGCTTGGCGACAAGGTCAGGCAGATCGAGACGGCGGTCGCTGCGCTTGGCCAGGCCGGCAATACGGCGCCGGTCGATCTCGGGCCGTTCAACGAAAGGCTGGCCGGGCTCGACGCGGCGGTAAAATCCGCCGGTGAGACGGCGACGGCACAGGACCGCCGGCTTGCAGCGCTGGAACAGTCGGTGGCGCAGCTTTCCGGCAAGGTCGAAGCACAGGCCGGGCAGCCGAAGGTTGCGCTCGCCATCGCCGCATCGGCGCTGAAGGCAGCCCTCGACCGCGGTGCGCCATTCGCCGCCGAACTCGAAACCTTTGCGGCGATTTCGCCGGATGCTCCAGAGATCGCAGGCTTACGTGCCTACGCCGAAAAGGGCGTTCCGATCCGTGCGGAGATCGCCGCCGAAATGCCTGCCGCCGCCAATGCCATGGTCGCTGCCTCCGAGCCCGTCGACCAGAATGCCGGCTTCCTGCAAAGCCTGCTGTCGAGCGCCGAATCGCTGGTCAAGGTCAGGCCGATCGGTGCCGTCGAAGGCGCTGGTGCTCCGGAAACCGTCGCCCGCATGGAGGTGGCGGTCAACCAAGGCGACTACGCCAAGGCGCTCAGCGAATACGATACGCTGCCCGAGGCGGTGAAGGCTGCCGGCGCCGATTTTGTCGGCAAATTGAAGGCGCGGACCGAGGTCGAGAAGCAGGTCGACGCGCTGATATCAGGTGCGATGAAGGCGTGAGGAAAACCCGATGATTCGCATTCTGCTTTTCCTCGCCGTCGTTTTCGCGCTCGGCCTGGGTTTCGCCTGGTTGGCCGACCGGCCGGGCGAGATGGTCGTCACCTTCAGCGGCTATCAGTACCAGGTCAGCCTGATGGTGGCGGCGGTGGCGGTTGTCGCCGTGGTTGCCGCGGTGATGATCGTCTGGTGGCTGCTCAAGGCGCTGTGGAACAGTCCCTACACCATCTCGCGTTATTTCCGCGTGCGCCGTCGCGATCGTGGCTATCAGGCACTGTCGACCGGCATGATCGCCGCCGGCGCCGGTGACGGAGCGCTCGCCCGCAAGAAGACCAAGGAAGCGGCAAAGCTGATCCGCTCCGACCAGGAGCCGCTGATCCATCTGCTGGAGGCGCAAGCTTCGCTGCTGGAAGGCGACCACGAGGGTGCGCGCGAAAAGTTCGAGACCATGCTCGACGATCCGGAAATGCGGCTGCTCGGCCTGCGCGGGCTTTATCTCGAGGCCGAGCGCCTCGGTGATCGCAACGCTGCGCGGCACTATGCCGGCCGTGCCGCGGTGATGGCGCCGCAACTGGCCTGGGCCGCCGAATCGACGCTGGAAGACCTGACCGGGCGCGGCGACTGGGACGGCGCGCTGAAACTGGTCGACGCGCAGAAATCGACGCGCCAGATCGAGCGCGACGCCGCCAACCGGCGTCGCGCCGTGCTGCTCACCGCAAAGGCGCAGTCGCTGATCGACAGCGATCCCAATGCCGCCAAAACCGCTGCTCTCGAGGCCAACCGGCTGCGGCCGGATTTCGCCCCGGCGGCGGTCGTCGCAGCCAAACTGCTGTTCAGGCAGAATGACGTGCGCAAGGGCGCGAAGATACTCGAAGCGGCGTGGAAAGCCGAGCCGCATCCGGAGATCGCCGAGCTTTACACACACGCCCGGCCGGGCGATGCCGTGCTCGACCGCCTGAACCGGGCGAAGAAGCTGCAGGAGATGAAGAAGAACCACGCCGAATCCTCGCTGGCGGTGGCGCGCGCCGCGCTCGACGCGCAGGACTTTTCAATCGCCCGTAAAGAGGTCGAGGCGGCCATTCGCATGGATCGCCGCGAAGGCGCCTATCTGCTTCTGGCCGACATCGAGGAGGCCGAGACCGGCGATCAGGGTAAGGTGCGGCAGCTTTTGTCCAAGGCAGTGCGTGCACCGCGCGATCCGGCCTGGGTTGCCGACGGCGTCCTCTCCGAACGCTGGGCGCCGGTGTCGCCGATCACAGGCAAGCTCGACGCCTTCGAATGGCGGGCGCCGATGGAGCGGCTCGGCCAGCTCATCGACAGTGACGAGGACGCGCCGGACGCCGCGGTGCCGACCATTGCGGCGCCCATCAAGCCGGCAAAGGAAAATGTCATCGAGCTGAACCCCGCTGTTTCGTCGGAAAAACCGACCACCGCGACGGGATCGGAAAGCGGCGAAGACGATGTTACGCCGGTCAGCGCGCCGGATGCCGAAGCTGTCGAACCGGCGGAGGAACTGGCCCGGCTGCCCGACGACCCCGGCGTCGATCCGGACGACGAAGACCAAAAATCACCACGCAAATTTCGATTGTTCTGATTTGGCTGAGCTTGCTAGTTTTGGCCGATGGGAAGTAAGAATCACATGTTCGAACGCGTTCTGTCGTTTCTGAAGGACCTGCCGGCAGCTGGCAGCGCCCGCAACGACGCCGATGATCCGCGCGTTGCCGCTTCCGCCCTTCTCTACCATGTGATGAGTGCCGACGGCGTGCGTCAGGATGCCGAATGGGAGCGGTTCAAGGCAGTTCTGGCGGAAAGCTATTCGATCAGCGGCGACGAACTCGACGCGCTTGCCGCTGCCGGCGAGCGGGCCGACAATGAGGCAATCGACCTCTACGCCTTCACCAGCGTGTTGAAGCGCCAGCTCGATCCAGACGCGCGAAAAGCCTTCATCGGCCTGATGTGGGAGATCGTCTATGCCGATGGCGAATTGCACGAACTCGAGGACAATATCGTCTGGCGGGTCGCCGAGCTGATGGATGTCGAACGCCATGACCGCGTCGAGGCACGCCGCAAGGCGGCCGCCGAAGCGCCGGGCGCCACTGGAACGTCGAGCGACGAATAGACGGGATCCCGATGCCATCCATGCCGAGGCCGAGACCAAAAATCCTGATCGTGCTGCATCAGGAGAGTTCGAGCCCCGGGCGCGTCGGCCACATGCTTATCGAAGAAGGCTTCGACCTCGATCTCCGCTGCCCGCCGCTCGGCGACACCTTGCCGGAAACACTGGACGGTCACGCCGGAACCGTGGTGTTCGGCGGACCGATGAGCGCCAATGACGAGGACGATTTCGTCCGCCGCGAGACCGACTGGCTGAAAGTTCCACTCAGGGAAAACCGGCCATTGCTTGGCATCTGCCTCGGCGCGCAGATGCTGGTCAACCATCTTGGCGGCAAGGTCGAGGGTCATGGCGAGGGGCTGGTTGAGATCGGCTGGTATCCGCTGAAGGCGACCGAGGATGGCAAGAAGCTGATGCACTGGCCTGACATGGTTTACCAGTTTCACCGCGAAGGTTTTTCGCTGCCGCGGGACGCGACGCTGCTGGCGACGGCCGAAACCTATCCCAACCAGGCCTTTCGTTATGGCGACAATGCCTGGGGCATCCAGTTCCATGGCGAACTGACCAGGGCGATGATGCAGCGCTGGGTCGTTCGCGGCGCGCATCGCTTCGAGTTGCCCGGCGCGCAGCCCGGCCGCGACCATCTCGGCGGCCGGCTGATCTGGGACATGCATCTCAAACGCTGGCTCGGCGAATTCCTGCAGACGATTTTCGGCAAGCCCGCACTGTCCTGATGTCGTGCGACAGCAGTCTGCTGTGGCCTGCCGGTTCGACCGAAGCAGGACGTCGATGTCGACGTCAGACCGGCAGCCCGTTCTGCTTTCGCAGGCTCTTGTCGAATGCGGATGCCGGGACGAAACGGCGCAGGAAACTGACCTGGCGCGCCATTTTTCCCGCCGCATAGCGCCTCTTCGGAGCGGGATCGGTCGCAGCCTTCAAGACCGTCTCGGCTACGATTTCGGGAGCATCGCCTGTTTCGATCGCTTTGCGCAGGATCACATCCATGCCAGCGCGCGCAGCGTCATAGATATCAAGCAACTGGTCCGGCCTGGCGAGATTTTCCTCAAACGACGTCCGGGTATAGGCGGGCTCGACCAGCACGACGCGAATTCCGAAAGGGCGCAGTTCGTGGTCGAGCGATTCGGAATAACCTTCGATGGCATGTTTGGTCGACGCATAGAGCGCGGAATAGGGTGCTGGGATTAACCCCAATACTGAACTCAAATTGACGATCCTGCCGGTTCCTTGACGGCGCATTGTCGGCAGGACCGCGTTGGTCACGCGGAGTACGCCGAAGACGTTCACGTCGAACAGCGCCCGAGCCTGAGTGGTCGAGGACTCCTCTGCGCCGCCGAGCAGGCCGATGCCGGCATTGTTGACGAGCAGGTCGATACGCCCGGCCTCGGCCAACACGTCATCGACCAGTTTCGCCACCGACGCGTCATCGGTGACGTCGCAGGTCAGCATGGTAACGCCGTCGGATCGTTCGGCGACCGCGCGACGGCTGGTGCCGAACACGCGAAAGCCGGCGGTTTGCAAAGCAATGGCCGTTGCGCGCCCGATGCCGGTGGATGCCCCTGTCACCAGGGCGACGCCAGGATTGGTCTTGTTCATGGAAATCACTTCTTTCTTTGTGTTGGATTGGCGGCTGCAGGCATGCGCGCCAAATGGAGATGTGGCGCACGCCCCGGCGATCCGATGAGCGGCATTACTCGGCAAGGGCCCCAGTTCGCTGGTTGGACACCGACCCCAACTCGGTGACGGTAAGTTTGTCGCCGGCGCGCGAAATCTCGAGGCTTTGCTCAGGTTCGCCCAATTTCCGCGGCACGGATATCGTAGCCGACTGTCCTTCGGCGAGCGTGGCCGAGAAGCGCACCGGGAGCCCGGCCTCACCATCGGCTATCGTTGCGATCACCCGATAGCCGTCATTTTCGTCGGTGTAGTGCAACACGCCGCGAAAACCGCCGAGATCGATACTCTCCCCGGCCATGACCGACAGCTCGCCGGCATGCAACGGAGACGCGGCCAGGAAGAATGCCGCCACGCCACCGATGAGGTTGATCATTGCGACGCTCCGTTTGGATGATGCCGATTTCGGCTGGCCCGCGGCGACATGATGTGCCGATTGCACGCGCTGACGGTTGCGTTCCGGATGGGGGACGCCAAGGTTGGTCCTGTTCATGGAATTCACTCCTTTCTTTGTGCTGGATTGCATTTCAAAAGGATGTTACTATCATTTCGATATGAAGTCACTATCAAAATGATATGAACATGAAAAATCTTTGCGATGCCTCTTGCCCGATCGCCCGCGGCCTGACCTGCGTCGGCGATGCGTGGAGCATGTTGATCCTTCGCGACGCGAGCCTGGGCCTCACCCGCTTCGACGAATTCCGGAAAAGTCTGGGCATCGCCCCAACCATCCTGACCCGGCGGCTGGCGACGCTGACGGAGGAGGGACTTCTGGAAAAGCGACGCTACTCGGAGCGGCCTCCGCGCGATGAGTACGTGCTGACCGCCGCCGGACGCGATTTCTTGCCGGTGCTGATCTTACTGGGTGCGTGGGGACGCCAGTACCGTGGCGAAGGCAGGTTGGCGCGATACATCGACGCTGAGACAGGAGCAGAAATCGAGCCGGTGGCCGTGGATGCCGTCACAGGGGCAAAGATCGGCACCCGCGCGATTCGCGTTGCTACACCCGAATAGCATCCTTCCCGATCGATGAGTGCTGAGACGTGGCGGGGTCATTCGGAGTTCGCGGGCCGCGCCTGGATCAGTATGCCCTGGATCAGTTTCGCCCGTTGAGGTGGCGCACCTTGCGCAGTTGCGGGAACAGCACCGCCCACAGCCCGGCGACAACGACTGCCCCGACGCCGCCGATCACCACCGCGGGCACGGTGCCGATCAATGCCGCCATGGTGCCGGCGCGAAATTCGCCGAGCTCGTTGGAGGCGCCGACGAAAACCTGATTGACGGCGTTGACGCGGCCGCGCACCTGGTCCGGCGTCCACAGCTGGATCAGCGTCTCTCTGATGTAGACGCTGAACATATCAGTGGCGCCGAGCAAGGCGAGCGCTGCGATCGACAGCCAGGTGATGGTGGAGAGGCCGAACAGCACGGTAGAGGCGCCGAACAGCGCGACGAAGCCGAGCATGACCACGCCGGCATGGTTGCGGATCGGATGTCCGGCCAGCCAGATGGCAACGCAGATGGCGCCGATGCCCGGTGCCGAGCGCAACAGTCCCAGACCCCATGGGCCGAGTTCGAGGATGTCGCGCGCGTAGACCGGTAGCAGTGCCGTGGCGCCGGACAAAAGCACGGCGAACAAATCGAGCGAAATGGCGCCGAGCACGATCTTTTCGCTCCAGATATAGCCGAAGCCGGCAAACAGGGTCTGCATCGTCGGCCTGTCGGTTTCGCTGCGCTGGGCAGGCTTCGGGATAGTAAAGACCAGCATCGCGGCGACAAACATCAGAACGGCTGCGGTGCCGTATGCCGCTTCCGCCGAAAGCCCGTAGAGCAAGCCACCGGCGACCGGTCCGACGACGGTCGCCGTCTGCCAGGCTGACGAATTCCAGGCGATCGCGTTGCCGAAATCCTCAGGTGGCACGAGGTTGGCGAACAGCGACGCTGCCGCCGGTCCGAAGAAGGCGCGCGCGATGCCGAACATGGCGAGCACGCCGAAGATCAACCCCGGCCCGCTAAGGCCGCGCAGCGTCAGCAGCAGCAGCGCCAACGCGCAGATCGCCTCCAGCAGTGCGGTCAGCGCCATGATCAGGCGGCGGCCGAAACGGTCGGCGACCACCCCGGTGACCAACACCAGCAGCAGCGAAGGCAAGAATTGGACAATGCCGACAAGGCCGAGATCGAATGGATCGCGGGTCAGGTCGTACACCTGCCAGCCGACGGCGACGGATACGATCTGGGTGGCGAATGTGGAGAGGAAGCGTGCCGCCCAATAACTCAGGAAGGGTTTGTGGCGGAAGGCGGCATAGCGCCGGTCGGGCGATGTCTGTTCGGCTGTCATTGTGAATGGCCCCGACGAGATTGTGTATCGGCCGGCGGGGCTCTTCCACGAAGGGCGCTGGTCCAACCACAGCGCTTTTAGCGCAGTTCGGTGCGGGGCGCGCGCAAAAATCGGCTCTGGATCGAGGATTTCCGGGCTACCATGCTAATTGCATGGGGGCAAACGCGCTCGGCGGAGGGGGAGAGGCTATTGGGCGCGCAGGTCGAGTTCCTTCGCGCCCTCTCTGACTCGCCAATCTTTGAAGCTTGCGTTTGCCGGGCTTCGAACGACGTGTCAGACCGTGGCTTTGGGCTTCCTGGCCTTCTTGACCGGCGCCGGCGGGGCGGCCTTGCGGCCAAGGCCGATCGCCTTCGCCAGTTGCGAGCGCGAGGCCGCATAATTGGGGGCAACCATCGGATAGTCGGCAGGCAAGCCCCATTTGGCGCGGTAGGCATCCGGCGTCAGCCCGAAATGAACGCCGATATGGCGCTTCAGGGATTTGAACTTCTTGCCGTCTTCGAGGCAGATGATGTAGTCCGGCGTCACCGATTTCTTAGGATTGACGGCGGGGATCAGCGGCGCTGCCACCGGAGCGGCGGGTTGTCCGAGTCCACTTATCGACGCGCTGACGCTGGCGATGAGATCGCCGAGGCCGGAAGCGGGCAAGCGGTTCTTCTCGACGTAAGCGGACACGATGTGAGCGGTCAGCTCGAGAAGGTCGATGTCCTTGCGGGCCTTGTTGCTGTCGTCGGTCAATCTATTTTCTCCGTTAGTGGGGTCGCAGAATTCCTAGTCGGCAAATCTGCGTAACGCAATGACGCCGCACCACGCCACACATTATTTTGAATAACAATACTAACGCCCGGGCCAGATCAACAGGTCTGATCCCAAACCATTATAATATCAGATAATCAGGGATTTGTCGCGCCACAGTCGAAATCCCCCTTCGAAGGCGCGTGTGTTGTCGCCGCGCCTGCAACCGGCAGGCAATTCGTCTAACTCGTCGACATTGCCGCCGCCGATGACCACATAGTCAGGCTGCATGGCGGCGCGCAGCCGCTCGACGACGTCGAAGACGTGTTTGCGCCACTTCTTCTTGCCGCGCTTTTCAAGACCGCGTTCGCCGACATAGTCCTCGAAGCTGCCGCCCTTCTTGTAGGGAAGATGCGCGAGTTCCATCGGCTGGGCGACGTTGTCAACGATCATCGCAGCACCCAGGCCTGTTCCCAGACCCAGGAACAGCATGCGCCCGCCTTCATAGCTGCCGACTGCCTGCATCAGCGCGTCATTGACGATTTTCACCGGTTTACCGAACTGCGTTGCAAAGTTGCATCCGACCCAGCCCTTGCCGAGATTGGCGGGGTCGGTCAGCGGCCTGTTGTAATGCACCGGGCCGGGATAACCCATCGAGACGACGTCGTAAGGCAAGCCATCGGCGAGCGTCTGCACGGCCGCGATCATCTGCTGCGGCGTCAGGCCGGGTCCGGAATCGGCCCTGCGCTCCTCGCCGCCGGCGCTGGTGAGGATCTTGACGTGGGAGCCGCCAATATCGATCGCAAGCACGATGTTTTCGCTATCCGGTGCCGACTTCTTCGCCGTTTTGGCCATTGCGTCGCCTCTCGAGATCATTTCGCCGGATTGATCCAGCCGTTTGGTGGTCCGAATCCGGCCATCGCATCGGCAGGACCCCATGTCCCCGGCTCATAAAGCTGCGGCGGCGTGGTGTCGCCAAGCACCGGGCCGACGATCCGCCAGGCGAGTTCGCTGGCGTCCTGGCGGGTGAACAACTGGCCGTTGCCGTTCATGGCGTCGCCGATCAGCCGCTCATAGGGCGGCATGTCGCCCTTGCTGTCGTCGAGCGCGGTGAGATCGACCTGCTCGCCGATCATATCGTCACCGGCGGCTTTGCGTTGGGCGCCAATCGAGATCGCTACCTGTGGGTCAATGCGGAAGCGCACATAGTTTGCGTCGCCCGGTTTGATCGGGTCGAAGACGTCGAGCGGCGGCCGCTTCAGCCGGACAATGACCTCGGTGGCGTGCACCGGCATTGATTTGCCGGCGCGGATGAAGAAGGGCACGTCCTGCCAGCGCCAGGTGTCGACGAAAAACCGCACCGCCGCGAACGTCTCGACCGGCGAGTTTGGCGCGACGCCCGGCTCGCTGAGATAGCCTTTGAATTGGCCGCGCACGACATCGTCTTTGGTCAGCGTCCGGATCGCCCGCAGCACCTGTACCTTCTCGTCGATCAGATCGTCGGCCGAGCGACCAACGGGCGGCTCCATGGCAAGCAGCAGCAGGATGTTGAGCAGGTGGTTCTCGATGACGTCGCGGATGCAGCCGACCTCGTCGTAGAAGCGGCCACGGCCCTCGACACCGAAATTCTCGGCCATGGTGATCTGGACGCTCTCGACGAAATTGCGATTCCAGATCGGCTCGAGGAAGGAATTGGCGAAGCGGAAATAGAGCAGGTTCTGAATCGCCTCCTTGCCGAGATAATGGTCGATGCGAAAGATCGACTGTTCGTCGAACACCAGGTGCAGGACCCGGTTCAGCCAGCGCGCCGATTGCAGATTGTGGCCGAAAGGCTTTTCCACCATCAGGCGCGCGCCCTGGGCCGCGCCCGACTGTTCCAGCCCCTGGATGACCGTCTCGAACATGGTCGGCGGCACCGCGAGATAGTGCAGCGGGTGCTGCGCGGTTCCGAGCGCGCTTTTCAGCTTCTCGAATGTCGCGGCGCTACGGTAGTCGCCGCTGACATAGCGAAGCAGCGAGGCTAGTTTCGCGAAGATCTTTTCGTCGACCTTGCCGATGGCCTTGACGATGCCGTCGCGGGCGCGCGCCTGCAACTGCTTCAGGTCCCAGGCGTCGAAAGCGACGCCGACCACCGGCTCGGTCAGCGTTCCCTTGGCGACCATGGTGTAAAGTGCCGGGAAGATCTTTTTGTGGGCGAGGTCACCGGTCGCCCCGAAAAGCACCAGCGTGTCGGACCGTTCCTGGTTCATGAGCGTGCCTTCCCTGTCACGAGCCGGTCTTCGGCTTTTCGACATGGCCACCGAAGGCGTAGCGCATGGCGGACAGCAGCTTGTCGGCGAATTCGGATTCGCCTTGCGAGGAGAACCGGTCGAACAGGGCCGAGGACAGAACCGGCGCCGGCACGCCGGTGTCGATCGCCGCCTTCAGCGTCCAGCGGCCTTCGCCGGAATCCGAAACCCGTCCGCCAAACTGCGTCAGGGCCGAGTCGGCCTTCAACGCGCCGGCCGTCAGATCGAGCAGCCATGAGCCGATGACGCTGCCATGCCGCCAGACCTCGGCAACCTGGGCGATATCGATGTCGAACTGGTAGTATTGAGGGTTTTCCAATGGACTGGTTTCAGCGTCGGCCGTCCGCTGTCCCTTGCCTGCATTCGCCGACCTCAGGATGTTCATGCCCTCGGCATAGGCGGCCATGACACCGTACTCGATGCCGTTGTGGACCATCTTGACGAAATGGCCGGCGCCGCTCGGTCCGCAGTGGAGATAGCCGAAGGGGGCAGTTCCTGCATCCTTCCCAGGGGCGGGCACCCCGGCGTCGGCGCCCGGCGCCAGGGTGGCGAAGACCGGATCGAGATGCTGGACCGCGCTGTCGGGGCCGCCGATCATCAGGCAATAGCCGCGCTCGAGGCCCCAGACTCCGCCGCTGGTGCCGACATCGACGTAGTTCAGGCCTTTCAATGCCAGGCGCGCTGCATGGTCGACAGCCTCGTGATAATAGGAATTGCCGCCGTCGATGATGATGTCGCCCGGCTCCATCAGGTCGGCCACCTGGTCGACGATCCGGCTGGTGATCGCCGCCGGCAGCATTAGCCAGGCGCTGCGCGGCTTGGTCAGCTTGCCGACGAACTCCTCCATCGAAGCCGCTCCGATCGCGCCAGCCGTCACAAGGGCGGCGACGCTGGCCGGGTTGATGTCGTAGACCACGCATTCGTGGCCATCGCGCAGCAGGCGCCGCACCATGTTGGCGCCCATCCTGCCCAGTCCCATCATTCCGATCTGCATGTTTCTCGTCCTGGTTGTTGAGGGATAGAAGATCTATTGGTTATCCAGCTTGTCGATACCGATGGAAAAGTCGACCTTCTCCCAACAGCCGGCATCGGGCCAGAAAAAAGTAAAGACGATCGTATTGCCCGGTGGAATATCGGCAACGGGCAGGTCCGTGAGATGGATGCCGAAGGCATTCTCGGTCGTCTCGGCATCATGGACGGTTGCCCAACCGTCGCTGCTCCAATGCACCACCGCCCGGGCCAGCAGCTCGAGGCGCAGCATCTTGCCAGCGGGCATGGTGCGGAGCTTGTGGTTGAAGCGCCATGTCCGGCGCGGCGCCACGGTCCTGTCCTCGATGTAGCGCTTCACGCCTTGCGGCGGCATGTCGAAGACCGCGCCGTCGCTGAGCGAACGCAGCAGCTTGATATGCTCCGAATGCGCCCAGACCAGCGGCATGGCGCTGCCCGTCGGTCCACCGTGCCGCAGTTCGCGTTCCGGCATGTCGGGACCATCCCAGACCTGCTCGGGCAGCAGGCCGCCAGGCCCGGCTGAGGCTTCGAACGTCTCGAGCAGGCTCGCCGCTTTGTCCTTGCGCCCAGCCGCCAGTTCGTAGTGGGCGCGCTCGCCGACCAGCAGCGGCCAGGGCCGGCCCTGGCCGGTTCCATCGAAGGGCGCGCCGTCGGCGTGCTCGCCATAGCCGTCGCCGGTATAGCGATACCAGACAGGCCCCTGCGGCAGGTCGCAGCGCAGCCGCGCGTCGATGACCTTGACCGTGTCGACGATGCGCGGATCGTCGGCGGCCCTGAGGCCGAAGCGGACGAGCGCCAGCGCATCCGGGCTGACGATCGCCTCGGCCGGCCGGTCCGCGTCGCCGGGCGGCCGGTTCTTGATCGGCACATAACCATCCTTCGGCGAGGCCGCACCGGCGGTGTCGGGCGGAGCGATGCGGACGTAATAGCCTTTGACACCGACCTCTTCGCCGAGTGGAGTGCCGGTGACATAGGTCCAGCGCTCGATCTGGTCGTTCCAGACATCGGCGGTTTCCCGCAGATAATTTGCCGGCTCTGCTTTGCCGCAAGTTTCGAACATGTCGGCCGCGGCCAGCAGAGCGGCGACCTCGACGGCCAGCGTGAACGGGCTGTAGCCGGCATCCTCTTCCCAGCGGTCTTCGCCGGTGACCGGACCGTTGCGCACGACGTAGGAAGCGGCGCGCTCAACCATCGGCATGAAGGAGCGCAACGCGGCGTCTGCCAGATGCCCAGCCCGGCGCAGCGCGTCTGCGAGCAGCAGTGGAAACGCGCATTCGTCCATCTGGATGCCCGGCCAATAGGCTGATCCGTCGAGCCAGGCGTTCTGCGGCCAATGCCCATCCGGCTGCTGGATCGAGCGGAGATAGGCGAGGATCTCAAGCGCTTGCGCCGGATCGCCGGCGGCGAGGAAGCCGCCCGCGGTTTCGACCAGGTCGCGCGGCCAGACCAGATGATAGCCGCCGAGATCGTCGTCGCCCATGCTGAAGCCCCAGGGAATCGACAGGCTGGCGACGGCCGCTCCGGTGGATGAGCGGTGTGTCGCCAGAACCGCCGTGCTGACGCGATAGGTGTTTATCCCTGCTATATGCCGGTCCAACGGCAGCAAGCTAGCCTGCCAATCCCGCCATTTCTCGACATACGATTTGGCCGCGGGCTCAAAACTCCACTTCAGGCTGGCCGAGGCATTTTCCGCCGCCTCCTGCGGCGTCGTTCCGAAACCCAGCGCCAGCAACGCCTTCTGGTTCGCAGCCGAAAAGCCGATCTCGCCGGTCAGCGCGACATTGCCGTCCTCGGCCCTGCGGCAGGCCGGGTCGAGCCGGCCGCCGCGACGGAGCTGCTGCCAGCCGTCGGAGACACCGACATAGCCGGCAGAGCATGCTCCCCAGGGCAGCGACGAGGCGAGCGCCAGGCAGACGCCACGTCCCGATGCAAACAGGACAGGCTTTCCCTCGTAGTCGGCGACCCAGGCGGTGTTGGCCATGCCGGCGTTGACCAGATGCGGCGCCAGCAGTGCGTAGACACGGTGGTCGGCCACCGCACCTCTCAGCAGCGTGAAGCTGATTTCCTGCAGCAAAGCGGGACGTTCCGGATCCGTAACGATGCACTTTTCGACCCGGTAGGTGCCATCGGCGGCGGTGTTGACCAGTCCGTAGGCGGGCACTCCATCCTCGAACGGCTCAACGCTGTGCACGGCATCGCGCTTCTCTTCCGAGAAATAACCGCCGGGGCCGGTGACGACCAGCCCCATGTCTCGGGTGCAGGCGCTGTCGAGGCCGGGATAATAGACCTCGTTGAGAATGCCGTGGCTGATCGTGAACCAGATAGGGCAGGCCGGAGACAGCGCGGTTCCGACCCCGCTCTTGGCGCTTGACGTCCAGCGCGCCGGAATTCCGGGTGCGCCCAGCGCATCAGTCGGCGTCGCTGCCATCTCGATTTCGGTCTCCTGCCCCACCCCTAGACCAGGAGCCGAAGCCTTTTCAATCATTGCACCGCAAGTTGATCGTCAAACCGTCACCGATCGCTGTTGACAAGTGCGCCCTTCTAAATTTGTCTGACAATATTGAAACGAGGGTCGTCATAACAGCCACCAGCAGCCAACAACGACCAGCAATCCATGGGAGGATAACATATGAAGAAGATACTCGTCTTGAGTGCCCTTGCGGCGATGCTCGCGTCAGGCACCGCGTTTGCCGACACCAGCGACAAGAAGATCGCCTTTTCCAACAATTATGCCGGCAATTCGTGGCGACAGGCGATGCTCGACAGCTATGGCATCGTCACCAAGAAGGCGGTCGCCGACGGGGTGGTCGCAGCCGCGGACATTTTCACGACGGCCGACAAGGAAGTGCCGACCCAGGCAGCCCAGGTCCAGAACCTGATCCTGCAAGGCTATGATGCGATCGTCATCAACGCCGCCTCGCCGGACGCACTCAACGGCGCCATCAAGCAGGCCTGCGACGCCGGCATCGTCGTCGTCTCCTTCGACGGCATCGTCACCGAGCCCTGCGCCTACCGCGTGGTCGTCGACTTCAAGGACATGGGCAGGCAGGAACTCGAGCAGATGGCCAAATTCCAGCCTAAGGGCGGCAATCTGCTGGAAATCCGCGGCCTTGCCGGCACCTCGATCGATGACGCCATCCATGCCGGAATTCTGGAGGGCGTCGCCGCTCATCCCGAGTTCAAGATCGTCGGTTCGGTAACCGGCGACTGGGATCAGACCACAGCACAGAAGGCGGTCGCGACGATCCTGCCATCGCTGCCGGAAATCGTCGGCGTCGTCGATCAGGGCGGCGACGGCTATGGCGCGGCGCAAGCCTTCGCCGCAGCCGGCAAGCCGCGTCCGACCATCATCATGGGCAACCGTCAGGACGAGCTGCAATGGTGGAAGGAACAGAAGGACAAGGACGGCTACCAGACCTGGTCGGCGTCCATCGCGCCGGGCGTATCGTCGCTGGCCTTCTGGGTGGCGCAGCAGGTGCTCGACGGCCGCACTGACGTCCCGCATGATCTCTTGGTGCCCTACCTCGCCTTCACCCAGGACGATTTCGAGGCTGCGCTGCCGAAAATCCCCAAGGGTGGTGTCGCCAGCCACGAATACACGCAGGAAGACGCCATCGCGGCGATCAAAGCCAACATCAAGTGAGCGTGGCACGTTGCCAACTGCATCGCCAACTGGATATCGCTAGGGATGCCTAGGGGTAACGCAGACATCGTCAGGCTGGACGGCGCCGAAAAACATTTCGGCGCCGCCAATATCGACATCATCAGACTGGACGGCACCGAAAAACGTTTCGGCGCCGTCAGGGCGCTCGCCGGCGTCGACTTCCACGTTGGTGCCGGCGAATGCGTCGGCCTCGTCGGCCACAATGGCGCGGGCAAGTCGACGCTCATGCATATGGTGGCGGGCACGCTCCTGCCCGACAGCGGTCGGATCGCGGTGCGTGGCGCCATCGAGGACAATTATTCGGTGCCTCGCGCGCAACAGCTCGGCATTCGTTGCGTATTCCAGGAACTCTCGCTGTGCCCGAACCTCAGCGTTGCCGAGAACACGCGTATCAACCACCCGGCGCTGCGCGGTTTTGGCTGGCGGCGCAAGGCGGCCGATCTTATTGCCGCCAAGCTCGACGAGATATTCCCGGGCCACAGCATCTCCGCCTCCGATATCGCCAGCGACCTTTCCATTGGCAGGCGGCAGATGGTCGAGGTGGCGCGTGCCTTCACGGTGACGCAGGATCCGCTCGAACTGGTCATCCTCGACGAGCCGACATCCTCGCTCGACGCGCATACGGCCGGCCAGTTGCTGGCCTTCGTCAGGCGCTTTGTCGCCGGGGGCAAGAGCTGTATCCTGATCTCGCATGTTCTGGCCGAGGTGCTCGGAAATGCCGACCGCATCGTGGTGATGCGCGACGGCAAGGTCGTTGCGTCAGACGCGGCGAAGGCTTTCGACCGCGACAGGCTGGTGACGACCATGGGGGGAGCGGAAGCGCGTGAGAAGATCGCGGCCGAAATCGCGACCCAAAAGCCGGAGACCGGTCCGTTACGGGTCCGGGCCCGGCCGGCGCGGCAAGAGGACGGCAACGAACTTGTGGCGCATGCAGGCGAGATCATCGGCCTTGCCGGGCTTGCCGGCCATGGACAGACCGACCTGCTGCTCGCGATCTTCGCCGCCGCTGCCCGCGCCAAAACCGGCTTCGAGGTCACCGCGCCGGTGGCGCTGGTGGCCGGCGACCGCCAGTCTGACGGGATCTTTCCGCAATGGTCGATTGCGCAAAATATCGGCATCCGTTCGCTGGCGCGATTGCGCAACGGCCTGCTGATCTCGCCGCAGCGCGAAGCCGAGCTCGCAACTTTTTGGCAAAAAAAGATCGGCATCCGCACGCCCGACATGAACAACAACATCTATTCGCTGTCCGGCGGCAACCAGCAGAAGGCCTTGTTTGCCCGGGCGCTCGGCTCCGACGCGAAGATCGTGCTGATGGACGACCCGATGCGCGGCGTCGATATCGGCACCAAGCTCGAGGTATACGACCTTGTGCGCGAAGAGGCTGGCCGCGGCCGTACCTTCCTCTGGTACACCACGGAAACCGAAGAGCTCGACAATTGCCACCAAGTCTATGTCTTCAAGAACGGCCGGATCGTCGCCAACCTTGGTCGCGACGAGCTGACGGAGGAAAAGATCATCCAGTCCTCGTTCGGCGATGCGGCCTGAGATGACGGCAGCACCCGTCGAGACCGGCATCAAAAGTTTCTCCGAGCGCGGCAGGCTGGCGCGGGCGCGCCTGTTGCGCGGCCTGCTGCCGGCATTGTCGCTAGTGCTGGTACTGCTGGCGATCGCCTGGCTCAATCCGCGCGCCATCAGCTATTTCGGCTTCAGCCTGATGCTAAACCTGGCGATCCCGATCGCCTTGGCGACGATCGCGCAGATGTTCGTCATCGCCGGCAACGAGCTGGACCTGTCGATCGGCACTTTCGTCGGTTTCGTCGGCTGCGTCACGGCGACGTGGCTGAAGGACGCGCCGCTGGTCGGCGTCTTGATCCTGCTCGGGTCGATCGGCGTCTATGCGCTGCTCGGCGCGCTGATCCATCTGCGCAATCTGCCTTCAATCGTCGTGACGCTCGGCATGAGTTTTGTCTGGCAGGGTCTGGCCATCCTCATCCTGCCGAAGCCCGGCGGCAAGGCGCCGGACTGGCTGCTGTCGCTCATGGCCTTCAAGCCGCCTTTCATTCCCTTTCCGATCATAGCGGCGCTGCTGATCGCCGCGATCGTCCATTTCGGGCTGATGCGCACCTCCTACGGCGTGATCCTGCGCGGCTCCGGCGGCAATGCCGCGGCTCTCAGCCGCGCCGGCTGGTCGTTGCTCAAGACCAAGATCGTGCTGTTCGCATTGACCGGCCTGTTCGGCGTTTTGTCCGGCATGGCCCTGATCGGCATCACCACCTCGGCTGATGCCAATATCGGCAACGGCTATACGCTGCTTTCGATAGCCGGCGTCATCCTCGGCGGCGGCGAATTTGTCGGCGGCCGGGTATCGCCAATCGGCGCGGTGATCGGCGCGCTGACGCTGGCGCTCGCCGCCTCGCCGCTGCTGACCTTCATGCACATTCCGCCCGATTGGCAGGTGGCCGCCAATGGCGCCATCCTCATCATCGTGCTGGCGGCCCGGGTACTGATCAGCCGCAGGGAGAGGTGAGCGATGGCCTCGTTGCGGTTGCTGCTCGCCAAACCCTGGATCTGGTCCTTCATCGGCGCGCTGCTGGTTTGGCTGGCGACGATCACCTTCACCGGCGGATATGGCGGCGGCGGCATGATCACGGCGGCACTTTCGCTTGCCGTCTTTACCGTCATCGTCGGTGTCGGCCAGATGTTCGTCATCACGCTCGGGCCGGGCAATGTCGACCTGTCGCTGCCCGCCAATATCGGCCTCGCCAGTGCCGTCGCCATGAAGGTGATGGACGGCAATGACCAGATGATCGCCGTCGGGCTGCTGGCGGCGCTGGCCTGCGGCATGGCGATCGGCGCCGCCAACTATCTCTTGATCTGGGCGCTGCGCATTCCGCCGATCATCGCCACGCTGTCGGCGAGCTTCATCATCCAGTCGATCG
The DNA here is from genome assembly GCF_055811755.1 of Mesorhizobium sp. WSM4840. Classification (NCBI taxonomy): domain Bacteria; kingdom Pseudomonadati; phylum Pseudomonadota; class Alphaproteobacteria; order Hyphomicrobiales; family Phyllobacteriaceae; genus Mesorhizobium; species Mesorhizobium sp. WSM4840. The sequence continues at coordinate 438,374 of NZ_JBVVQD010000001.1, read as the reverse complement.
ACATCAGCTATGGCCGCGGTTTGCAGATCAAGCCGCCTCCGGGCTTTGCCAATTTCACCAACTGGCAGATTCTTGGCGTTCCGGTGCTGGCGATCCTCACCGTGCTGTTCACTATCGGCGCTGCGATCGCGCTGCAGCGCATGATCTATGGCCGTTCGGTGCTGGCGATCGGCCAGAACATTCGCGCCGCGTGGCTTGCCGGCGTCAATGTCAGCCGCATCCGCTTCCTCACCTACACGCTGTCGGGCGCGCTCGGCGGCCTCGACGGGGCGCTGCTCGCCGGCTATTTCCGCGGCGCCAATGTCGATATCGGCAATGAGTACCTACTGGCCTCTATCGCCGTGGTCGTCATCGGCGGCACGTCGGTGGCCGGCGGCAAGGCCAATGTGCCGGGCGTCTGGGGCGCGGCGCTGTTCCTGGTGCTGCTCTTGACCATGCTCAACACGTTCGGCGTCAGCGCCGGCGTCCGGCTGCTGCTGACCGGACTGATCATCGTCGGCGTCATCACCGCTGCCGGCGGCCAGAAGGCGCTGCGCTGATCGTCATCCTCGGGTCTGCGCCGCGTCGCTTCGCTCCTTGCTCCGCCCAGGATGACGATCGCTGCGGCGGCGAGGTCTTCCGCGAAAACATCCGGTTCCCATCCGGCATCGGCCCTGTAAATCGTTCGGCCGATATCATTGCGAGAGAATTGCGTGTAGCAATTTCGTCAGCGTTACCAGGGATGGCCGACGTCGCGGTCGTGAACATCGACAACCCGCCGCTCAACGCGCTGCTGGCACAAACGGACCGGCAAGGATGTTTTCAAGCCGGCGCCCCTGCTCCGGCAAATGGCAGCATCCGGCTCCTGGGAAGGCGTTGTCAGCTAAATTGCCTGAGCGAGGCCATTTTCGAAATCGTGGATTACCGAATCCGAGCGTCCATGATCTCGACGAAACGCGCGAAGAGACCCGCCTGCGACTTGATCTTGAGCTTGCGATAGATGTTGCGGCGATGAACCTTTACGGTTCCCGGTACGATGCGCATCGCCCTGGCTATCGATTCCGTGGAATGCCCCTGAAGCACCAGATCGACAACATGCTTTTCGCGCGGCGTGAGCGAAAGGCTCTTCCAGATATGAGCACGTTCGAATTCGTTGACTGTAGCCATCGCCTCGTCATGCTTCGTCTCTGCCGGTTTGTCGGCCGGAAGACCAGGCCAGCGCAGCCTGACGAAGCTGATCACCGCCGGCGCCATGTCGCGCAGTAGCCTGGTATCGGCGGTTCCGAAGGGTCCCGAAGCGTGCAGTCGCATCAGCGAGACCACCAGCGCGTCCTTTCCCGACAGCGGCACGAAGAAACCGACCTCCTCGGCCAGCTTGGTCTGGCTATAGTAGGAGCGGTAATATTCGCTGGCATAGAAGCGATCCGGCGCCAGTTCGCGCATGCGCCAAAAACCTTCCTTGCGCTCGACCGCCGCGTGGTGGAACGGGTCGAGCAGATAAGGCCCTTCCTGATAGAGCGCGACGAAGACGTGGCTTTCGGTTGGGGAGAACGTCTCGAACAGCAGCGGCGGGCGCGACGCGCCGCGATAGCCGAAGATCACACAGTGATCGAAGCTGACATGCTGCCGGAGCCAGGCGACCATCGCCTTGCCGAAAAGCTCGCCGCTCGTCTCCCGTGTCGCAGCGATGAGCGTAGCGAGCTGGTTGTATTCGTCGTTGCGCGATACGCTCAATCCATACCCCTTTAAACGATAAAATAGACCAAATATACCACCCGCGAGGTATATACTAGCCGGCATTGGCTCTGATAGCGTTTCGAGATTGTCTTGTTGCTGGAGCCGCAGCTTTGACCGCAGTACCCGATATCGAGTTTCGCGGGGTCACCAAACGCTACGGCAGCGTGACCGCGGTCAGCGGCATCGATCTTGCCATCCCGCCGTCTGCCTTTGTCGCCTTGCTCGGGCCGTCCGGCTGCGGCAAGACAACCTGCCTGCGCATGATCGGGGGCTTCGAACAGCCGAGCGAAGGCGCAGTCTTCATCCGCGGCCGCGATATGGCCGGCACGCCGCCCTATCGGCGGCCGGTCAACATGGTGTTCCAGCAATATGCGCTGTTTCCGCATCTGGATGTCGAGGACAACATCGCCTACGGGCTGCGCCAGGCGCGGCCGCGGCTGGCGTCGCGGGAGATCAGCCTGAGAGCAGGCGAGGCGCTCGCCATGGTGCGGCTTGCCGGCTACGGCCGCCGCAAGATCCACGAGCTTTCCGGCGGCCAGCAGCAGCGTGTCGCCCTGGCGCGCGCGCTGGTCAACAAGCCGGCGGTGCTGCTGCTCGACGAGCCCCTGGCGGCGCTCGACAAGAAGCTGCGCACAGACATGCAGATAGAATTGCAGAACCTGCAGCGCGAGATCGGCATCACCTTCGTCCTTGTTACGCACGACCAGGAAGAAGCCCTGTCGATGAGCGATTTCGTCTGCGTCATGAATGGCGGGCGCATCGTCCAGCTCGGACAGCCGAACGAGATCTATGACGAGCCCGCCGACCTGTTCGTCGCCGACTTCGTCGGCAAGACCAACCTGTTGAGCGGCAAGGTCGCCGGGCATTCGGGCAACCTCGTCGAGGTGGCGCTCGCCGACGGTACCGTCATTGCCGCGCGCAAGCGGACTTCGCTGCGGCAGGACGAAGCCGTTTCGGTCAGCCTGCGTCCTGAATCTTTAAGCCTCGGCGCGCCGGGAAGCGGCCGGCTCAACGGCATTGTCCGCAACCGGATCTTTCTGGGCTCGACCGCGGAATACGCGATCGAGGTTGGGGGTATCGGAACGCTGCTCGCCAAGGCCGATCACCTGATCGGCAGTGGAAATCTCTTCAAGCCGGGTGAACCCGTCGCCATCGGCTTTACAGCCGGAACGCCGCTCGCGTTTCCGGAACCCAAGAACAACGGGACCAACCAGAGGGAAAACAGACATGTCGAAATCATATCGTGACGGACTGCCGATAAGCCCCGAAAAATTCGTCGATCAATTGATGCGCCTCAAGCGCGGTTCCATCGGCCGCCGCGAGTTTCTCGGCCTCACCGGTCTTGGCATCGCAACGGCGGTGATGGCCCGCGAGCTAGGCATCATGCCGTCGCCGGCCTTCGCCCAGGAGGGTCTTGGCGACCGCATGTCGATCGCCACCTGGCCCAATTATCACGACCCGGCAACATTCGAGAATTTCAAGGCCGAGACGGGCGTCGCCGTCGAGGTCAATGTGTTCGGGTCAAACGAGGAGATGCTGGCCAAGCTGCAGGCTGGCGCCTCGGGCTGGAGCCTCTTCGTTCCGACGAACTACACCATCTCCACCTACAAGAAGCTCGACATCATCGAAGCGCTCGACATGGCCAAGCTTGCCAATTTCGACGGCTCGCAACAGGATCTGCGCTTCACCTCGGAAGGCACGATCGACGGCGTAACCTACGCGGTGCCGAAGAATTGGGGCACCACCGGATTTGCCGTCAATACCAAGAAGCTCACCAAGCCGATGACGAGCTGGAAGGAATTCTGGGACACGGCCATGTCGGAGGGCGACGGCCGGACCATGGTTCACGACTACCAGCTCACTACGATCGGCAATGCGCTGAAATATTTCGGCTTCTCGTTCAACTCGCTGAAGCAGGACGAGCTCGCCAAGGCGGAGGAATTGCTGCTGAAGGTCAAGCCGCATCTGTTTGCGGTCTCCAGCGACTATCAGCCGTCGATGCGTGCCGGCGACGCCTGGATGACGATGTGCTGGACCAATGACGGGGCTCAGCTTCACCGCGACATTCCCGAGATCGCCTATGTGCTTGGCAAGGAGGGCGGCGAGATCTGGACCGACTTCTACGCCATTCCGAAGGATGCGCCCAACAAGCCCGCCGGCTATGCCCTTCTCAACTATCTGATGGACCCGAAAGTCGCGGTCAAGGAGCATCTGGCCAACGGTGCGCCCTCCACCGATGCGCGGGTCAATGCGCTGCTGCCCAAGGAAGTGCTGGACAATCCGATCCTCTACCCGGCGGCCGATCTGCTGAAGCCGCTGGAATTCGGTGCGGCTGCGACGCTGACCGATCCGGGCCGGGCCGAACTGATGGCACGCTTCAAGTCGGCTTGAACCGGGCGGGCCATAGGTCCGATGCAGGCAACTCACCCGGCGGGCAGATGTCCGCCGGCACCCGGGCGGGTTTCAATGCGCAGCAATGTCCTTCGTCACAATCTCCTGACTGCGCTGTTGCTCGGTCCAGCAGCGGCGTGGCTGGTGGTGTTTCTGGTCTTGCCGTTCGTCGCAATCGCTGTCTTCAGCGTCGGCGAGCGGGCGCCGGAAGGCGGCTATCAGGCCGCTTTCACCTTGGCGCAATATGCCAATCTTCCGGCGCGGGCGACCGCCTTCTGGAACACGATGGTGTTGGCGCCGGCGGGCGCATTGGCCTGTCTTTTCGTCGCCTATCCGGTCGCCTATTACCTCGCTTTGCGCGCGCCGGAGCGGTGGCGGTTGATCCTGCTTGCGCTCGTCGTCATCCCGTTCTGGACTAGCCTGCTGATGCGTACCTACGCCTGGATGTACGTTCTGGGTGGGCGCGGCATCCCGGCGTTGCTGACCTATGTCGGGTTCGAAGATGTGCGGCTGATCAACACGCCGGGCGCGGTCCTGCTCGGCATCGTCTATGGCTATCTGCCGCTGATGATCCTGCCGATCTATGTCAGCCTCGAGCGGCTCGATCGCCGACTGCTGGAAGCCTCCGCCGATCTCGGCGCAATGCCGATCTCGACATTCCTTGGCGTGACGCTGCGGCTGTCGCTGCCGGGTGTAATGACCGGCTTCTCACTGGTGATGATCCTACTGCTCGGCGAATATCTGATCCCGACACTGCTCGGCGGCGGCAAGGTGTTCTTCATCGGCAACGCGCTGGTCGATCTGTTCCTGCAATCACGCAACTGGCCGTTCGGATCGGCAATCGCGATCACGCTGGTTCTGGTCTCGGTGGTGGTGCTGATTGTCGCCAACCGCATTTCGACCCGGCTTTCCGGCGCGCGCCGGGTGGACCTGATCTGATGCGCGCCTTCGTCGTTGCGGTCTTTGCCTTCCTGTACCTGCCGATCGCGCTTGTGGTGCTGTTCTCCTTCAATGCCGGTCGCCACGCCAGCGAATTCACCGGCTTTTCGGTGCAGTGGTACGGCAAGGCGCTGTCGAACCCGTTCCTGGTCGAAGCGCTAAAGAATAGCCTGTTCATCGCCACCACCAGCGCCTTGCTCGCGGCGCTGTGCGGCACGGCGGCGGCGCTTGGCCTGGCGCGTGTCGGCGCGCGGACACGGGCCGTATTCGATGCGCTTTTGGGTGCTGCGATCGTCGTCCCGGGCGTCGTCATCGGCATCTCGACGCTGGTCGCGCTCGTCCAGCTATTTGGGGTCGTCAATCCGTTTCTCGCGTCGCTGTGGCCGAACGACCAGCCGCCACGCCTGGCGCTCGGCTACGGCTCGATCATCGCCGCGCACGGCCTGTTTTCGATGGCGCTGGTGGCGATGATCGTCGGCACACGCCTCGGCAGCCTCGACCGCAATCTGGTCGAGGCCTCGAGTGATCTTTACGCCACCCCGCTGACGACCTTCCGCAGCATCGTGTTGCCGCAGATCATGCCGGCGGTGATCGCCGGCTTCCTGCTCGCCTTCACCTTCTCCTTCGACGATTTCATCGTCGCCTTCTTCGTCGCCGGCGCACAGACGACGTTGCCGATCTATGTCTTTGCCTCGATCCGGCGCGGGGTCACGCCGGAAATCAATGCCATCGCGACGATCGTCCTCGTCGCCTCCGTTCTGCTTGTGGTGCTTGCCCAATGGCAATTGCGCCGACGCAACCCATCAAACTGAAAGTCGCATCATGATTCTGAAAGATCGCATTGCCGTGGTGACGGGCGCCGGCTCGGGCATCGGGCGCGCCGGTGCCATGGTCATGGCCAGGGAAGGCGCGGTGGTGGTGGTCGCCGACAGGGATCAGCCTGCGGGCGAAGCCACGGCTTCCGGCATCCGAGCAGCCGGCGGCCGGGCCGAAGCGGTCGCGACCGATGTTGGCCAGGACGCGGCGGTCGAGCAACTCATTGCGGACACACTGGGCAAACATGGCCGGATCGATATCCTGCACAACCATGCCGGGGTCCAGGTCGGCGGCACGCTGACCGAAGTCGGCATCGACGGCATGGATGCCTCCTGGCGGATCAACGTACGGGCGCAGTTCCTCGCGGCCAGGCTCGTCATGCCATCGATGATCGAACAGGGCGGCGGTGTCATCTTGAACACCGCCTCGAATTCGGGTGTGTTCTACGACCGCGAGATGATCGCCTACGCAACCTCAAAACATGCCGTGGTGGCGATGACCCGGCAGATGTCGCTCGACTATGCCAAACACAATGTCCGCGTCAACGCGCTCTGCCCGGGCTGGGTCGACACGCCCTTCAACGAGCCGTTCATCGCCCAGATGGGCGGGCGGGACGCGATCGAACGCTACGTTCGCACCAAGATTCCCATGCAGCGCTGGGCCAGCGCGGAAGAAATAGCCGAGGCGATCCTGTTCCTCGTCTCCGATCGCTCGTCCTTCATGACCGGCCAAGCGCTGGTGATCGACGGCGGCGAGAGCATCGGCTGACGCAGCCGTTCATATCTCATACGTGCTTGCGGCCGCCGGCTTCGCGGAACCAGCTGTCGGGATAGGGATACCACCAGCCTTGGATCGCTGGCTTGTGGTCGATGATCACCATCTTCGAGCGGCGGAAGGCATCGAGCCCCTGGCGTCCCAGTTCGCGGCCAAGGCCCGACGCCTTCCAGCCACCGAACGGCAGCGCGTCATTGTCGATCAGCGGATTGTTGACCCAGACTATGCCGGCTTCGAGCCGCTCCGCAGCCTCATGCGCTTCGGCGAGATCGGTGGTGAAGACCGAGGCGCCGAGTCCGAACGGGCTGTCATTGGCAAGCGCTATTGCCTCGTCGAAATCCTTGACCCGGCAGATCGCGGCGACCGGTCCGAAACACTCTTCGCGCACGATCGCCATGTCGGGGGTCACGCCGGTCAGGATCGTCGGCTCGTAGAACCAGCCGACATTATGCGCCGGCGGAATGCGCCCGCCGGTGACGGCCTTGGCGCCGCTGCGGATCGCATCATCGACCAGCCGCATGACTTTCGCCCGCGCCGCCTCGCTGACCAGCGGTCCGATCTCGGTCTTGTCCAGCCCGTTGCCGATGCGCAGCGCCCGTGTCTTCTGCGCAAACAGCTCGACAAAACGGTCGTGGACGGCATCGACGACGAAAAAGCGTTCGGCCGAGGTGCAGACCTGGCCGGTGAGATGGAAAGCGGCGGTGACGCTGCCGGCCGCCGCCACCTCCAGCGGGGCGTGTTGGCTGATTATCAGCGGATCGCTGCCGCCGGCCTCGATAACGCAAGGCTTCATGCGTTCGGCGCAAGCGACGGCTACAGCCTTGCCGGCGGCAACCGAGCCGGTGAAGGCGACCGCATGCGTGCGGTCCGAAGCGATCAGCGCCTGCGCGGTAGCCGCACCACCCGGCAGGCAGGAAACCAGGCCTTCAGGCAGAGAGCGGAACACCGTCATGTAATCCAGCGTCGACAATGTCGTCGCTTCGGCCGGCTTGATCACGCAGGCGTTGCCGGCGGCGAGCGAGGCGGCGACGGTCCAGCACATCAACAGGATCGGAAAGTTGTAGGGCATGATGTGCACCGACGTGCCGTAAGGCTCGTAGCGCGCATATTGGAACGAACCGGTCTGCGTCGTGCCGGCAATCTTGCCGGCGTCGTCACGCGCCATTTCGGCGCAGTAGCGGAAGATCGGCGCGCAGTTGGCGATCTCGCCGATCGCTTCCGGATAGGGCTTGCCCATCTCGCGCACCATCAGCTCGGCGCAGCGCGTGAAGTCGGCCGCCTCGATGGCGTTGGCGACAGCATGCAGATGCCTGGCGCGGCTCTTGGCGTCGAGTTTTTTCCACGCCGCCTGCGCCTTCGTCGCCGCGGTGAGCACCGCATCGATCTCGCCATCGCTGGCTGCGGTGATCGCACCGACGGTTTCCAGCGTCGCCGGATCGATCACCGGTTTTGCTGCGCCGGTCATCGGCCGATAATCGGGATTGACGAAGAAGGTCGGCCGGTCAGGTGAAAAATCCATTCTGTCCTCCCGTGTGCACGGAGCCTTTTTGAGAATTCGCCCTGCCGAGACAGATGACGTGGTTTTCGAGAACCGAAGCGGAGCGGACGTTGGAGTCCGTGAGCATCGGAAGCGGAGAAAACCACGTCAGGTGTCCGGCAGAGGTAGAATTATCGAGAAGGCTCAGCGGATCATGTAGACCTTCTTGACGGTCTCGTGGACGGTGCAGACGCCCTTCCAGTCCTGCGGAAAGAACGCTGCGGTGTCCGGTTCGATGTCGATCACCTCGCCGGATTCGTGGACATAGGTGCAGCGGCCCTCGAGGAAATGGCAGAACTCGTCGCGGGTGACGTGGCAGTGCCATTTGCCCGGCGTGCAGACCCACAGCCCACATTCGGAGCGGCCCTCAGGTCCCTTGTGCAGCAATTTGCCGGAGGTGCGGGATTCTCCCTCGATCATGGTAGGGATGACGCCCCAGTCGACGAGGTCGGTGAGGGCGAGCGGCGATTTCATGATCGGTGTCGGCATGTCGTAGAGCTCCAGTGGCTGGCTTCAGGCCAGCATGTAAATGTTGCGGATGGTCTCGTGGACGGTGCATTCGCCCGCCCAGCCGGCCGGGAACATGACCACCGTGGCGGCGGAGACGTCTATCACCTCGCCGTCGTCCGATCGGTAGGTCGCGCGGCCGGCAACGAAATGGCACAATTCGTCGCGCGGGATCGCCAGCCGCCAGCGGCCGGGCGTGCAGACCCAGATGCCGGATTCCGGCTGGTTGTTCGGCCCCTTGTGGACGAGCCTGCCGGTGGAGTGCGAAGCGCCTTCCAGCGCATCCGGCTGTGCGCCCCAGTCGACGAGGTCGGTGCGGGTCGAGGCTTGGTGGAGATGTGGCACAGAGGAGGTCATGCGGGTGCTCCGCTGGTGCGGCGCATGACTTCGCGATGATCTCGCTCTACGGCGCCCCCCTCTGTCCTGCCGGACATCTCCCCCTCCAGGGGGGAGATCGGACTGCCGCTAGGCCTTCGCCAATTGCCAACGGGTACTGTGAGAAGCCGTCGGCGAAACTGCCAATCTCCCCCCTTGAGGGGGAGATGGCCGGCAGGCCAGAGGTGGGTGCCTTGGCTCGGCACGTCAAGCATCGCGCTCATAGAAGTTCTTCCAGCAGCCCCGCTGCCTTCTCCGGGCCGTTCTGCGCCCGCATCTGCGCCGACGTCTTCGCCAGCTTGGCCTTGATTGCCGGGTCGGTCAGGCAGATTTCGATCCTGGCGATCAGCTCGGCGTCGGTCCAGTCGTAGCGCGGCATGCCGAAGCCGTGGCCGGTCTCCTCGACCCGCGTCGCGTTGTCGTGGCCATCCCAGACATAGGGCATGATGATCGCCGGCTTGCCGAAGTAGAGACACTCGGTGAACGAATTGTTGCCGCCATGGTGGATTACAGCGTCGACCTGCGGGATGACCGAGGGTTGCGGGAACCAGCTCTCGACGATGATGTTTTCGGGCACTTGCGCGTACTGGTCCTTGTAGCCGCCTACATTGACCAGCGCCCGGTAGCGCGTCTTGCCCAGCGTCGCGATGATGCGCTTCAGCAGGTCGACATCGCCGGCGCCAAGACTGCCGAAGGAAACATAGAGCAGCGGCCCGTCATTGTTTTTCGCGAAGGTCGGCACGGTGTAGGGCTTCTCCTGCCGCACGCAGCCTTCCAGATACTGGAACTTTGCCGGGTCGAGCGGACGGCGGCGCTTGAACTTTGCCGCCTCGGGATAGAGCAGCAGGTTGAGGTAGGGCGACGCCTCGAAGAACTGGCCGATCGGATAAGGCGCTTCGTTGTTCGCTTTCAAAAATGCATTGAAGTCGTCATGGATCGGCTTGATGACGGCGTTGAAATGGTTGCGGTAGCGCTCATGACAGGCGTGGTCGTTCTCGCCGCAGCCGGACAGATGCGGCGGGATATCCTCGTCCTCGATCTCGTTTTCCGAGCAGGAGATGACGCGCACCCACGGCTTGCCATACTGCTTGATCGCCGGAAACAGGATGACGTTGTCGACGCAGATGACATCGGGCTTGATTGTCGCAAGCACGCCAGGCAGATCCTTCTCAGCCCATTTGGCGCTGTCGACGATCGCAGTCCAGCAGTCCTTCACGTAGTTGTCGATCTGGTCGTAGGGCGACTTGCGGAAGTTCGGGATATGGCCGTTGATGAAGTCTTCCCAGAACTTGGCCATCTGCTCGGGCGGCATCGGCTCGGACAGGTTCACCGGATGAGCCTCGAAGCCGTAGCCCTTGTAGACGTCGACGAAGCCGGGGTCCGACAGGAATACCGCTCTGTGGCCGCGCGCCTCGACCGCCTGGGCGATGCCGACGGAATTGAGCGCCGGGCCATAGGCCGCTTCCGGAAAAAACGCGATCGTCTTCTGCGCCATGAAAGTTCTCCTTCGATCAATCTGCGAAAATTCTGACGTCGGCGGCATCCCAGCCGAGTTCGACCGCATCGCCTGACGAGACCGGGCGCCGGTCGGCGGCGTCGGCGGTGACGCGCACCAGGAATAGCTTTGGCGACAGAGCGGTGCGGACATGCAGCTGCAGGTCGAGCCCGTGATAGGCGAGCGCCTCGACGGTGCCGGCGATCCGGTTGGCTGTCTCTGGCGACGGGAAAAGCCGGATGCGTTCGGGCCGCACCGAAGCGACCGCCGCTGCTCCGGGCGAAAGTGTTGCGGGAACCGTTCCGGCGATCCGCGCGCCGTTGGCCGCCATGACCCCGTCGGCGGCGGCTTTACCGGGCACGAAATTCATGACGCCGATGAAGTCGGCGACGAAACGGTCGGCCGGATGCTCGTAGACCGCATGCGGCGTGTCGCATTGCAGCAGTTTGCCGTCCCTGAGCACGGCCATGCGGTCGGCCATGACAAGCGATTCTTCCTGGTCATGGGTGACGATGACGAAGGTAATGCCGACCTCGTGCTGCAAGCGCTTCAGCTCCAGCTGCATGGCGCCGCGCAATTTCTTGTCGAGCGCGCCGAGCGGCTCGTCGAGCAGCAGCAGCCGGGGCCGCTTGACCAACGCCCGGGCAAGCGCGACGCGCTGTTTCTGGCCGCCCGACAATTGCTCCGGCTTGCGGTCGGCGAAAGGAATGAGCTCGGTCGTCGCCAGGATGGCGTCGACGCGGGAGCGGATTTCATTTGCCGGCAAACGGTCCATTTCGAGGCCGTAGGAGACATTGGCCCTGACGCTCATATGCGGAAACAGCGCATAGGACTGGAACATCAGATTGACCGGCCGCTTGTTGGGCGGGGTTTTAGCGATGTCGCGGCCGTCGAGCAGGATGCGCCCGTGATTGGGGGTCTCGAAGCCGGCCAGCATGCGCAACAGCGTGGTCTTGCCACAGCCCGAAGGACCAAGCAAGGCGAAGAACTCGTTCTCGCGGATATCAAGCGAGATGCCGTCCACGGCCGTGACCCGGCCGAAATTCTTCGACACCTTGTCGATTGCCAGCAGCGTGCGGGGCGCGCTCATTGGCCGATCACCCCGCGGTTGAGCCGCTGCGACAGGGTCAGCGCGGTGATGCTGACCGCCATGACGATGGTCGCCAATGCGTTTATCTCCGGGGTGATGCCGAAGCGGATCATCGAATAGATCTGCATCGGCAGCGTGGTCGAGGCGCGGCCGGCGCCTGATGTGAAGAAGGCGATGATGAACTCGTCGACCGAAAGCGTGAAGGCGAGCAGCGCACCGGCGACGACCGCCGGCAGGATGACCGGCAATGTCACCCGCCTGAAGGTGGTGAGCGCGGAAGCGCCGAGATCGGCGGAGGCCTCGACGATCGACCAGTCGAAGCTCTTCAGCCGCGCGCGCACCACCGAACAGACGAAGGCGAGGTTGAAGACGACATGGGCGAGGATGATGGTGTGCAGGCCCAGGGTGAAATCGAGCAAAGAGAAGAAGCTGAGCAGCGCGATCGCCAGCACGATGTCGGGAATGATCATCGGCGCAAAGATCAGCGCCTCGAGTCCGCTCCCATATTGCCGGCGTATTTCGACGCCGATCGCCAGCAGCGTGCCGAGCAGCGTGGCGATGGCGGTCGAGACCAGCGCCACGATCAGCGTGTTGAGGGCGGCGGAAAGGATCGCGGCGTTTCCGGCAAGCGAGGCATACCATTTCAGCGAAAAGCCCGACCAGACGGTCGGCAGCCCGCCTTGATTGAAAGACAGCGCCACCAGCACGGCGATCGGAATGTAGAGGAAGGCGAAGACGAGGACGAGAATCGTTCGCAGGCCGAAGATGCGGGCAAACGACTGGGTCATGATGGCCGCCGCTTGAAGGTATAACGGTGAGCGAGCGGCCAGCGTCCTTCTCCCCGTTTACGGGGAGGAGATGCCGGCAGACAGATGAGGGGCAACGCCCAACATTGCCGGCGTTTGCGCCGCCCCTCATCCGCCCCTTCGGGGCACCTTCTCCCCGTAAACGGGGAGAAGGGAAAGAGAGGCCAGCGCTCAGCCATCGGCGCCTCCTTTCGCTTCGGCGATACGGCCGGCGGCGCGATCGGCGGCCAAGGCCTGCGCCGTCAGCACCAGCAGCATGATGGCGATCAGCGCCATCGCCAGTGCTGCGCCGAACGGCCAGTCATTGGCGGTAAGGAACTGGTCGTAGACGAGATTGCCGATCATCTGGAAACGGCCGCCGCCGAGCAGTGCGGGCGTTACGAAATTGCCGATCGACAGCACGAACACGAAGACCGCCCCGGCGGCGATACCCGGCACCGTCAGTGGCAGGATGATCCGGCGAAATGTGGTCATAGCCGAAGCGCCAAGATCGCGCGATGCCTCGGCGAGCTCCGGATTGAGCCGCGACAGCGGCGCGTAGCAGGCCAGGATCACGAAGGGCAGGTAATTGTAGACCAGACCGGCGATGACGGCGCCTTCGGTATAGAGCATCGATGGCGGCTCGCCGGTGTAGCCGAACCAGCGCAAGAGTTGGGTGATCAGGCCTTCACGGTTGAGCAGCACGATCCAGGCGTAGGTGCGGATCAGGTAGTTGGACCAGAACGGCAAGACGGCGAAGAAAAGGAACACCGGTTGCCACCGGCGCGGTGCCGCCGCGATCGCATAGGCGGCGGCATAGCCGATCACCACGGCGATCAGGGTTGCCGTGCCGGCGATGCGCGCCGAATTGAAGAAGATGCCGGCATAGAGCGGGTCGAAGACCAGCCCGAAATTCTCCAGCGTGAAGGTGTATTCGATGCCACCATAGATGCCGCGCCGGAAGAAGGCGAGCGCCAGCACCAACGCGCATGGCACCACCATCAAGGCGGTGAGCCAGGCCAGCGCCGGCGCCATCAGCAAAGAGGAGCGAGAGGGGACGAAAGATCTCATTGAGGAGTACCCCCCTCTGGCCTGCCGGCCATCTCAAAGGCATCGAATTTGTGTTTGGACAGGCGCCCCCTCACCCGGATTGCGAAGGGCAATTCGGGGCAATCCGACCTCTCCCCGAGGGGAGAGGAGATCGTCGGCGCTGGCGCCTGCCTCTTCTCCCCAGCGGAGAGAAAGTGGCCGCCCACGGGTCTTGCCTCCGGCAAGCCCGAGGACAGGCTCCGCGGCCGGATGAGGGGGTGCTGCGCCGGAGATTGGCGACAGGCCGCAATCCAGCCGATCTCCCCCCTTGAGGGGGAGATGGCCGGCAGGCCAGAGGGGGGCGTGAAGGAACGCAAGCCTGATTCCAGATGCCGAAACTATTGCGCGGCCTTGATCTCGCTGACGATCTTCGAATAGTCGCGCTGGGCATCGCCGACGTCGCGCAACTGCTCGAACTTGACCAGCTCGGCCACCGGCATGGCCATATTGGGGAATTTGGCGAGGAAATCGGCCGGCAGGCTTTCCATAGCCGGCTTGTTCGGCACCTTGTAGTCGATGTTCTGGGCCGCCCAGGCGTGGTTCTTGGCGTCCAGCATGAAGTTGATGAACTGGAAGGCGGCGTCCTTGTTGGCCGATGCCTTCATCACCACCATCGTGTCGACCCACAGGTCCGAGCCTTCCTTGGGTATGGTGTATTTAATCTCAGGATTTTCGGCGATGCCGTAATTGCACCAGCCATCCCATGCCTGCACCATTAGCGCCTCGCCCGAGACCAGCTTCGAATAGAAGGTGGTGTCGTCATAGGCGAGCAAGGTCTTCTTGGCCGAGATCAGCAGGTCCTTGACCTCGGCGAGCTTGGCCGGATCGGTCTCGTTGACCGAATAGCCTTTGGCGAGCTGGCCGGCGGCAAGTAGCCAGCGGTCGGTTGCCAGCATGGTGGTCTTGCCCTTGAGCGCATCGGACGGGGCGAGAAGATCATTCCAGCTGGCCGGCTCAGTCTTGACCAGATCCGAGCGGTAGCAGAGGCCGGTGGTGCCCCAGGTGTAAGGCACGGAAAAATTGTTGCCGTCGTCGTGCGGCAGCTTCGCCGCCTCGGGATAGAGATTGGCGAGGTTGGGGACCTTGGCGTGGTCGATCGTCTCGATCAGGCCGAGCTTGTTCAGGACTTCGGCGAAGGGCGAGGAGACGAAAACCACGTCATAGCCCTTGCCGCCCGACGCGACGAGCTTGCCCATGATCTCCTCATTGGTGGCGTGAACGACGACCTCGCCGGAAACGCCGGTCGCCGCCTTGAAGGCGGCCATGGCATCCGGCGCCATGTAGCCGTCCCAGTTGGAAATGACGAGGTCGGCGGCGGCCGCTGGCGCCGACAGCGCCATGGCGAGGCCAAGCGCGATCGAGGATGTTTTTAACGAACGGTGCCGCAGGGTGGTGGCGGTCATGACAGACTCCCATTCTGGTTGATCGTCGAATTCAATCAATCGTCGGACCAGCGCTTGCGATCATGCCGCCGCTTCGATCCTGTTCCCCGGTCTTTTTTTGTTGCCGATTGACGTCACAGTACTATTGCAGAAAAAAGTACGTCAATCCATAATTTGCCAGATCGCTGCGAAATCGCCGATTGTGTCTACAAGGGCGATCGGTCAAACCGCAGCGGTCAAGCCCGCTCACGAGAATCACCATGCAAGCCGTTGCCAGACGACCACGTACCAACCATCTCGATCTCGCTCAGCGCATTCTCGATGTGGCCCGGCAACGCGGCTTTGAGGCCGGCGCTCATCTCCCGGAACAGCAGATCGCTTCTCTCTGCAACGTCTCGCGGACCCCGGTGCGGGCCGCGTTGCGCCTGCTCACCGAAAAAGGCGTGGTGCGCTGGCAAGCTGAATCCGGCTATCGGCTGGCCGTCGACCTCACCAACCAGGCGACCGTTGCCGCCGACCTGCCGAGCGCCGAAGAAGACGAACTCGCGGAAATGATCCTGCGCGACCGGTCGGCGCGCCGACTGGATCAGACGGTGACCATCGGCGCGCTGATGCGGCGGTATGATGCCGAGCGAAAGACGGTACTAAAAGCGCTAAAGAAACTGACAGATGAAAATCTTCTGGACCGGGCACCGGGCCAGGCCTGGCTGTTCAGGCGGGCGCCTGACGATCCAGAGGCACAAGGGGAAAGCTACGAGTTCCGCCTGCTGCTCGAACCCGCCGCCATTCTGGCGTCTGGCTTTCGGCTGGACGGGACCCGCGCGGCAGCCTTGCGCCAGGGCATGGAAACGCTGCTGGCGCTGCCCGACGCCGCGTTCGATATCAGAGAGTTCCAGCGGCTGGACATCGATTTTCACGGCATGATCGCCGACGGCGCCGCCAATCGGTTCGTCACCGACGCGCTGTCCGATCACCTCAGGCTGCGCCGGCTGCCGGGGACTTATGCCGGCGTCAACGTCTTCCGGCTGAAACAATCGCTGCGCGAGCACCTGACCATACTCGACCAATTGGAAAGCCGGCAGTATGAGGTTGCAGCCGATCTGCTTCGCGTCCACCTGCGGTTGTCCCGCAGTCAGCGGCCGCAGGCGGCCAGTCGAGGGGCCCCCGCATTGTTCGGCATGATCAGCCGGCCGGAATAACGAGGAACATGCGCAAAGCCAGCCCGACCATCGCGCTGTTTCCCGAAGCGAGCTTCGGCGCCGCGCTCAATTGCGTCGGCATCGCACAGGCCTTGCGCGCAAGGGGCGCCCGGCCGGTGTTCATCTGTCACGCCGGCTTTTCCGGCGTGTTTGCCGACTACGGGTTTCAGGAATACCAGTTGCCGACCGACGATCCGCTGACCGACAGCGAGCGCCAGAGCTACTGGCAGGCGTTCGTGCGCCGCCATCTGCCGCATTTCAGGCTGAGCCCGATCGATCAGCTCGAAACCTACGTCGCCCCGACCTGGGAAGCGATCGTCGATACCGCGGTCAATGCCGAGGCGCCGCTGCGCCAATTGCTGGCCAGGCTGAAGCCGGATGCCGTGGTGCTCGACAACGTCATCATGTTTCCGGCGCTGGCTGCCGTCGGCTGCCCCTGGGTGCGCGTCGTCTCCTGCGCCGAGACCGAGCTACCCGACGCCGATGTACCCCCCTATCTGTCCGGGCTCGCCGCCGACGACCCGAGCCGTGCGGCCTTCGAGGTCCGTTATCTGGCAGCGGTCGCTCCGGCGCATGATCGGTTTAACCGGCTTCGGACCGACGCTGGACTTGCGCCCTTGCCGAAGGGTCTTTTTCTGGAAGCTTCGCCTGACCTCAATTTGCTGCTGACTCCGACGATCGTGCGCAGGGAGCGGGCAGAGCCGCTCGACCCGGCCCGCTTCGTCTATCTTGAAGGCTGCGTCCGCTCGGAAGGGCCGTTCGACGTGCCGGTCTTTCCGCGCAATGACGGGCCGCTGGTCTATCTCAGCTTCGGCAGCCTGGGCGCCATGGATGTCGGCCTGATCGAGCGCATGCTCACCTTGTTCGACCGGCTTCCGGCCCGCTTCATCGTCAATGTCGGTGGCCTGCGTGACACCTATCGCGCGGTTCCGGACAATGTCTATCTCGACGCCTGGTTTCCGCAGCCGTCGGTCGTTGCGAAATCCGACCTCTTCATCCATCACGGCGGCAACAACAGCTTTTGCGAAGCGCTGCGTTTCGGCGTGCCGTCGCTGATCATGCCCTATTGCTGGGACGGGCATGACAATGCGCGACGCGCCGAGGAAACCGGAGTCGGCCGCCACATCAGCCGCGATGGCTGGAGCGACGACGAACTGGAAAACGCCATCCTTGGCCTAATGGCCGATCGCGAGATGCGCTTTCGTCTCAAGGAGAATGCAGCCACCATGGCACGGGCGCCGGGAACCGACGCCACCGCCGAAGCCATTCTCGCCCTCGTAAGGACGTGACCTGATGCTCAACACCACGACAACGGATGCACCGCAAATGACCCCAACGGAGGATCCGAAGGGATGGCTGGAGCAGCAGGGGATCAGGGAAGTCGAGTGCCTGGTGCCGGATGTGAATGGCGTGTTGCGTGGCAAGGCCCTGCCGAAGGCCAGGTTCCTGAAGTCGCTCGAGGACCGTGCGCTCTACCTGCCGAGCAGCGCCTTCCTGGTCTGCATAGACGGCCGCTATTCCGGTTCCAACGACGAGGGCTTCGGCTATCAGGACCCCGACATGCGGATGGTGCCGGATGTCGCGACGCTCTGCCTTGCACCCGGTGCCGGAGCAGGGAAAGCCTATGTCTTCGCCGATGCGTTTCACATGGACGACCGGCCGTGGATGGCCTCGCCACGTCATGTCTTGAGGGCCGTGCTTGATCTCTATCGCCAGCGCGGCTGGCGGGCAGTAGTCGCGCCGGAGCTCGAATTCTACCTGACCGCGCCCAATCCAGATCCCGATCGGCCGCTGACCGCACCGGTCGGGCGCAATGGCCGCCCCGAAACCGTACAGCACCCCTACGACATGGCGGCGCTGGAGGAGTTCGAGCCGGTGATCCGGCGCCTCTACGACTATGCCGCGGCGGCCGGGCTGCCGCTCGACACGCTGATCCACGAATCGGGCACGGCGCAGCTCGAGATCAATTTCCTGCATGGCGACGCGCTGCCGCTGGCCGACAAGGTGCTGCTGTTCAAGCGGTTGACGCGCCAGGCCGCGCAGGAAGGTGGCATGCATGCGACCTTCATGGCCAAGCCGATCGCCGCGCAAGCCGGCAGCTCCATGCATCTCCACATGTCGGTCATCGACGAGGCCGGGAATACGCTGTTTGCTGGGCGTGACGATGCCGACACCGAGATGTTCGGGCATTTCATTGGCGGCCTGCAGAAATACATTCCCGACGTGATGCCGCTGTTTGCGCCGAACGTGAATTCGTTCCGCCGCATCCGGCCGAACCACAGCGCCCCCGCCAACATCGAGTGGTCGCACGACAATCGCTCCTGCGGCCTGCGCGTGCCGGCCGGCGGGCGGGCCGCGCGGCGGGTGGAAAACCGGGTGCCCGGCGCCGACGCCAATCCCTATCTGGCGATGGCCGGCTCGCTGCTCTGTGGCTATCTCGGCGTCGAGGAAAAGCTCTCGCGTTCGCCCGAGGCATCGGGCAACGCCTATCGCAGCAAGAGCACGCTGCCGAAAACCATGGAGGAGGCGCTCGACCGTTTCGCTGCGTGCAGCCCGGTTCGGGAGCTGCTCGGTGAGGATTTCTTCCAGACCTATCTGCGCGTCAAGAGCGTCGAGCTCGACCTGTTCCAGAGCGTCGTGACGAGCTGGGAACGCGATCACCTGCTGCTCAAGGTTTGATGATGGGCTTCAACTCCGGCCTCGATATCGGCAAATCCTACTATGTCGCAACGGCCAATCCGGCGCCGGATCATCCGGCGCTGCAGGGCGATATCGACGCCGATCTGGTGGTGGTCGGCGGCGGCTGTACCGGCCTGTCCGCAGCCCTTCATGCGGCCGAGCGCGGGCTGAAGGTCGTACTTCTGGAAGGCGGCAAGATCGGCTGGGGGGCATCGGGGCGCAATGGCGGCCAGATCATCCCCGGCCTGCGCAAGGGCGCCAAGGGTCTGGTCAAGCTTTATGGGCCCGAACGGGCTCGGGCGCTGTTCGATCTCGCCTTCGAGGCGCGCGGGCTGGTGCTCGACCTGATCGAGCGCCATGCCATCGATTGCGACCCTCGGCTCACCGGGCATCTGGCCGGTGCGGTCAACGGCTCCGACCTGCGCGACCTCGAAGAAGAGGCCGAGTGCCTTGCCGCCGTGATGGACTTTCATGACGTCGAGATACTGTCGGCGGAGCAGGCGCGTGCAATGGTGAACACGCCCTATCACGGCGCGATGTACGAGAAGCTCGGCGGCCATATGCATCCGCTGAACTACACGCTGGGTCTTGCCCGCGCCGCGGCAGCGGCAGGTGTCACCATCCACGAAAATTCGGTGGCGCTGCGGCTGGAGCGGGAACCTGCCATCAGGGTTGCGACGGCCAAGGGTTCGGTCCGGGCCAAGCATGTCGTGCTGGCGGGCGACGCGCTGCTCCAGGGGCTCGAGCCGCGCGTCAACAGCCGCATCATGCCGGTCGGCAACTACATCGTCGCCACCGAGCCGCTGGACGACCCGAGCGACGTCATCCCAAGCAATGTCGCCGTTTCCGACACCCGCTTCGTGGTCAACTACTACCGGCTGTCGGCGGACGGACGCCTGCTGTTCGGCGGCGGCGAGCGCTACACGCCGTCGCCGCCCGCCGACATTGCCGGCTTCGTGCGGCCGCATATGGAAAAGACCTTTCCGCAATTGCGCGGCCGCCGCATCGATCATGCCTGGGGCGGGCTGGTCTCGGTGACAACATCGCGCCTGCCGGATGTCGGCCACTATGGCGAGGTCTATTTTGCGCATGGCTATTCCGGCAAGGGCGTGATCCTGTCGACGCTGTCGGGAAAGCTGCTTGCCGAGGCGATCACCGGCGATGCTTCGCGGCTCGATCTGATTTCGACGCTGAGGCCAATGCCGTTTCCCGGCGGCACCGCGCTGCGCGGCCCGCTCTATGTGCTCGGCATGCTCTGGTACGCCATGCGCGACCGCATCAAGCATTGAGCGCAAGCGATCCACTGCCGCCGTGGTTGCGATGGAGGGCGGCCAGGTTGCAGCTTTTCCGCCGGCAAATTTGACCATGTGGACAAAGGTGGGGCTCCGTTCCATAGTTCTCTGGCTGATACTCCAGAGAACAAAGCCGGCTCGACGCGGCGCCAATCAGAGGGGCATGCAATGGAAAATGGGAAGAGCAAAATGCAATCGAAACGCGAAGGACTTTCGCGACGCAATGTGCTGGAACTCGGCGCGCTTGGCCTGGCGGCAGCCATGCTGCCGGGCAGTGCCTTGGCGCAGGACAAGAAGCTGAAGGTGGCGGCGATCTTCGCCACGCCGACCGAGGAGCCATGGGTCCACCAGATCCATGTCGCCCTGCAGAGGGCCGAGAAGGAACTCGGCATCGAATACAAATGGTCGGAGAAAGTGCAGACGGCCGACTTCAGCCGTGTCATGCGCGAATATGCGCAGGGCGGCTATGAGCTGGTGTTGGGCGATGCTTTCGCGGCCGAGCGCGAATCCCGCCGCACGGCCAAGCAGTTTCCGAAGGTCGCCTTCCTGTTCGGCTCCGGCGCCGGGCCGGCCGAGCCGAATTTCGCAGTCTTCGATAACTGGATTCACGAGCCGGCCTATCTCTCCGGCCTGATCGCCGGAAAGATGTCGAAATCAGGCACGATCGGCGCCGTCGCGGCGATGGGCATTCCGGAAGTGAATCGGCTGGTCAATGCCTTCTTTGCCGGCGCCCGGGAGGTCAATCCTGAAATCAAGAGGAAGGTCGCTTTCATCGGCTCCTTCTTCGACCCGCCAAAGGCGAAGGAAGCGGCGATCGCCCAGATCGACGCCGGTGTCGACGTGATCTATGCCGAACGTTTCGGCGTCATCGAAGCGGCGGTCGAGAGGAAGATCCTCGCCATCTCCAACATGTCCGACCAGTCCAACCTCGGCCCGGACTCAGTGATCACCGGCCCGGTCTGGGACATGTATCCGACGGTCGAGCACGCGATCAAGCTGGTCAAGGCCGGCGTCTTCACCGCGCAGGACTACGGCGATTTCTCGCGCATGGCCAAGGGCGGCTCCTTTCTGGCGCCGTATCACAAATTCGAGAAGACGCTGCCCGCCGACGTCAAGGAGCTGGTCGAAACGAAAAAGGCAGAAATCCTCGACGGCAATTTCCGCGTCAACGTCGACGAGGAAACGCCGGTTTCGGATTGAGCGGCGCAGCCCTCCCCTTTGAGGGGAGGGTGGCCCGAAGGGCCGGGTGGGGTCCGCTGTGACGCGCTCCATCTTTATCGGTCTAAAGGTCGAGGCAGCTGAGGTGACCCCTCCCGCCTCGCTTCGCTCGGCACCCTCCCCTCAAGGGGGAGGGGTGTCAGCGCCATCTCTCACCAGGAGCACCCTTGTCAACGCCCGCCCCTCTCATCGAAATGCGCGGCATCTCCAAGAGCTTCGGCGCCGTCAAGGCGAACGAAGCCGTCGATCTGAGCGTCGCGCCGGGCGAAATTCTCGGGCTGCTGGGTGAAAACGGCGCCGGCAAGACGACGCTGATGAACGTGCTGTTCGGCGCCTATGCGCCGGACGCCGGTGAGATCCTGGTTCAGGGCCGGCCGGTGACGATCAACAGCTCGGCCGATGCGCTCGTCGCCGGCATCGGCATGGTGCACCAGCATTTTCATCTGGCGCCGCGGCTTTCGGTGCTGGAAAACCTGCTGATCGGCATTCCCGGCAAATCGGGCCGGATCGATCGCGCCGGTGGGCGGGCGCGGCTCAACGAGATCGGCCGGCAGCATGGGCTTACGCTCGATCCGGACCTTCCCGTCTCGGCGCTGTCGATCGGCGAGCAGCAGCGGCTCGAAATCGTCAAGGCGCTGTTTCGCGGTGCAAGGCTGCTGATCCTCGACGAGCCGACGGCGGTGCTGGCGCCGACAGAGGTCGACGGGCTGTTTTCGGCGTTGCGGTCGATGGCGGCCCAGGGTCTCGGCATCATCTTCATCTCGCATAAGCTCAACGAGGTGCGCGCGCTGACCCATCGCTGCGTGGTGCTGCGGCATGGCCGCGTGACTGGGCGCGTCGATGCCCCTGCCAGCACGACGTCGTCGGAAATGGCGCGGCTGATGTGCGGCCACGAGATCGTTCCGCCGGCCAGGGGACCGTCCACGCCGGGTGAGGCTGTGCTGACCCTTGACGGCATCTCGACCTCGCGCCATTCCGGCATGGCGCTCGCCGATGTCTCGCTCTTTGTCCGCGCGGGCGAGATCCTCGGCATTGCCGGCGTTTCCGGCAATGGCCAGCGGGCGCTGGCGGAGGTGGTCTCCGGCATTCGTGCGCCCGATGCCGGCCGGATGACGATAGCCGGCAAAATGGTCTCGCGATTCTCGCCGCGCGAGGTGCAGGCGCTCGGCCTCGGGCGTATACCGGAAGACCGCATGACGACCGGGCTGGTCACCAATCTGCCGCTGGCGGATTCGATGGTGCTGCCGCGCATCGGCACGGGGGCGTTCAGCCACAACGGCCTGCTCAGGTCCGACGCGATCCGCGCCTTCGCCGAAGCACAGATCAAGGCCTATGACATACGCTGCCCGGGACCGATGACGCGGGCCGGGGCGCTTTCCGGCGGCAATCTGCAGAAGGCGCTGCTGGCGCGCGAGCTCGCCTTCGACCCAAAGGTGCTGGTCGTGTCGCAGCCGACGCGCGGTCTCGACATTGGTGCGGCGCGCTTCATCCACGAGAAGTTCCTCGACATGCGTGCCAAGGGCTGCGGCATCATCGTCATCGGCGAGGATCTCGAAGAGCTGCTCATGCTCTGCGACCGCATTGCGGTGATGTATGAGGGACGTATCGTCGGTACGCTCGACAGCGCCGATGCCACCATCGCGCGGCTCGGCCTGATGATGACCGGGGCGGAGGGCCATAGTTGATGTTCCGTCTCGAAGCCCGCACCAGCACGCCCGGCTGGTTCAATCTCGCCCTGCCGCTGCTGGCGATCGGCGCGACATTGGTGCTGTGCAGCGGCCTCATCGCGCTGGCCGGCGCCGGGGTGATCGAGGCCTATGGCGTGATGTTCTCGGCGTCGCTGGGCGACAGCTACGCCATCACCGAAACGCTGGTGCGCGCGACCCCGATGATCTTTACCGGGCTTGCCGTCGCCGTCGCCTTCCGCGCCAAATTCTGGAACATCGGCGCCGAGGGGCAGTTGCTTGCCGGTGCGGTGGCGAGCTGCGCCGTCGGCGCCATCCCGATGCCGGGGCCGCTCGCCATGCTTCTGATGGCGGTGGCGGGCGCTGCCGCCGGTGCGGCAGTCGCTTTGGTGCCGGCGACGCTGCGCGTAAACTTCAGGGTTGATGACGTGGTCAGCTCGCTGCTGCTCAACTCGGTCATCTTCTATGCCCTGATGGCGCTGATCGAAGGCCCGTGGAAAGACAGTTTCAGCGGCTACCCGATCTCGCCGCCGATCGAGGATTCCGCGAATTTCCCGGTGCTGCTTGAAGGCACGCGGCTGCATCTCGGCGTCGTGGCGGCTTTCCTTGCTGCGCCGGTGATCTGGTTCCTGATTGCGCGCACGACGCTCGGCTTCAGGATCAGGGTCATCGGCGAGAATCCCGAGGCCGCGCGCTATGGCGGTATCCATGTCGAGCGGGTGCTGATCTCGACGGCGCTGCTGTCCGGCGCGCTGGCTGGCCTTGCCGGGGTCGGCGAGGTCGGCGGCGTGCATTTCCAGGTGATGAGCGACATCTCGCCGGGCTATGGCTATTCCGGCATCGTCGTCGCCATGCTGGCGAGGCTCAATCCGCTCGGCGTGGTGCCGGCGGCGCTCTTCCTCGCCGCCGTCATGACCGGCGCCGAGGCGATGTCGCGGGCGACCGGCGTTCCCGCCTTCCTCAGTGATGTCATCCAGGGAACCGCGCTGCTCGCCATGCTGGTGGCGCTGCTGTTCACCGTCTACCGCGTCCGCCGCGTGGGGACAGCCAGATGAGCGTGGTGCTCGAACAGATTTTTCAGGTCGGCTTCCTCGCCGCGATCATCCGCATTGCCACGCCTTTGGCTTTCGCAACGCTGGGCGAGATGTTCTCCGAGCGGGCCGGCGTGCTCAATCTCGGCATCGAAGGCATCATGCTGTTGTCGGCGATGACCGGCTTCACCGCGACCAGCCTCAGCGGCAGCCTGTGGCTCGGCGTGCTTGCGGCGATGCTGACCGGTGCGCTGATGGGTGCCGTGCATGCGCTGTTTACGGTGGCGCTCGGCCTCAGTCAGCATGTCTGCGGCATCGGCGTCACGCTGTTCTCGTCGGGCCTGGCCTATTTCCTCTACCGGCTGATCTTCGGCCAGCAATCGGTGCCGCCCAGCATCAAGAGTTTCGAAACGCTGCCGATCCCTGTTCTCTCCGACATCCCGGTGCTCGGACCGGCGGTATTCAACCAGTTTTCGCTGGTCTACATGGCGATGGCAGCCGTTCCCCTGGCCGCCTTCGTGCTCTATCGGACGCCGTGGGGCCTGTCGGTGCGCATGGTCGGCGAAAATCCACGCGCCGCCGACTCGGCCGGCGTCAGCGTCATCGCCACGCGCTTCCAAGCGGTGATCCTCGGCGGTGCCTTGATGGGGCTGGCCGGGGCTTTCCTGTCGATGGTGCAGTTCAACGCATTCACCTTCGGCCTCGTTTCAGGGCGTGGCTGGGTGGCGATCGCGCTGGTTGTCTTCGGCCGCTGGGATCCCTGGCGTTCGGCAGGGGCCGCCCTGCTGTTCGCCTTCGTCGATGCCTTGCAACTGCGCATGCAGGCGAGCGGGCTCGGCCACATTCCCTATGAGGCGTTCCTTATGCTGCCCTTCATCTTCACCATCGTTGCGATGGCGGTAATGTCGCGCAATGCCGTCGCGCCTTCGGCGCTGCTCAAGCCGTTCCGCCGGGAGGAACGTTGACAGGCTGGGGCGAAATTATCAGCCGCCGCTTAGCGCCCGCATCACATTCGGCAGCGCCGGCAGCGTCAACAAAACCGTGCCGGCAAGCCAGATAGACGAGACGACGATGCTCCTGGGCTGCGCCGACCAGCGCTCATAAAGCGCTGCCGGCACGCCGGCGAGCATGATGGTCACCGTCGACAGGATCAGCGCACTTGCCATGTAAACGATCTGGCTTAAGGGAGGCGCCCAGCCCGGATACCAGACCGGATAGAACAGGAACACCATCAGCACCCACGGCGAAAAGATACCGTTGACGATGGCGACCGCCATGACAGGCACAAGAGCGTTTCTGTCCATTGCCTCAACCCCCCTGTGAAGCCATCGGTGCAATACCGAAATTGATCAGCAAGACGAGGTAGCCCACGCGCAAGGCCATAAGCCAGAGCACGCTGAAGACGATCAGCACCGGCTGGGTCAGGATCGACGGTGTAATGGTCCGCACGATCCGCAGGAACGGGTCCGTGACGGTTTTGAAGAAGCGCCAGATGTAGTTGTCCCAGCTTTCGGGCACGAAGAGGCCGAGCACGAGACGCCCCATCAGCGTGTACATCACCGCGGCGAGGATGAAATTCGGAATGTGGAAATACCAATAGGACCAGAAATCGTTCATGTAGGATTTTCCAGGCAGCGGCGGCGCCGCGTTATGCCAGCGACGCCTCCGAAATGAAAGCGGGGTCCGTCGCCGGACCCCGCTTCGAGCGCCGATCGCTATGCGCGATCAGGCAGTCTTTTCTTCCATCATCTGCTTGCCGCGCGGTACGCGGATTTCCTCGATGAAATCCTGCATAGCCCGGGACGGTGCCCTGGTGAGAAGGCTGACGATGATCATCACGGCGAAGCCCACCGGCAGACCGAAGGCCGCCGACGAAATGTTCTTCACGCCCCACCACAGTTCCATATTCGGCGTCGCCTTGTCGAAGTCGGCGCCATACTGAGTCATGACAAGGTAGAAGATGGTGATGCCGAAGCCCGCGATCATGCCGGCGACCGCACCGGCCGAGTTGGCCCGCTTCCACCAGACGCCGAGCACCAGCGCCGGGAACAGCCCGCCGGCGGCAAGCGAAAACGCCCACGACACCATCGACAGGATGTCCGACGGCTTGGTCGACGCGACGTAGGCGGCCAGCACGGCGACCATAACCAGCAAGATGCGGGACACGATCAGGCGCCGCGACGTAGGCGCATTCTGGTCGATCATCCTGTAGTAGATGTCGTGGCTGAGCGCGTTGGCGATGGCCAGCAACAGGCCGTCCGCCGTCGACAGCGCGGCGGCAAGACCGCCGGCGGCGACGAGGCCCGAGATGACATAAGGCATGCCGGCCATTTCCGGCGTCGCCAGCACGATCATGTCGGCGTTGAGGTTGATGTCGGCAAACGAAAGTGCCGTCACGCCCTTTTCGGCGCATGCCGCGACGATCGCCGCGGTGTCTGTCGCCGCCTTGCCGCAGATCTGCACGAGCGTATTGTCGGCAGCGGCCCAGCGCATCATCCATCCGGCTTTCTCGGCGATGCTTTCGGGCGTCAGACCCGACGCCACCAGGTCGAGCATCGTCCACTTGGCGAACGCCGCATAGGCGGGCGCGGTGAAGTAGAGGATGAAGATGAACAGCAGCGACCAGGCGACCGAAACACGCGCTTCACGCACCGACGGGGTGGTGAAGTAGCGCATCAGGACGTGCGGCAATGACGCCGTTCCGACCATCAGGCAGAGGATCAGCAGGAAGTAGTTCTTGGCATCATAGCCGCCATGCACGAACGGCGTGATGTGATGCACGGTGATGCCCTGCGCCGTCTCAAGCGCGGTGATGTTCGCCAGCGCCTGGCCTTGCATCAATTGTGGGATCGGCACGCCGGTTTTCACCGTCGACATCCAGATGACAGGGATGAGATAGGCGATGATCAGCACGATGTACTGGGCGACCTGCGTCCAGGTGACGGCGCGCATGCCGCCCAGCATCGAGCACACCAGGATGCCGGCAAGACCGACATAGACCGCGACGTTGAAGTCGATGCCAAGGAAGCGAGCCGAGATCAGCCCGGTGCCAAAAATCTGCGCGACCACATAGGTGAACGAGCAGGAGAACAGAACGATCACGCCGATGAAGCGGGCAAGATTGCCGCCGTAGCGCGCCGACAGGAAGTCGGGAACTGTGTAGGCGCCGAACTTGCGCAGATAGGGCGCAACGAGGATGGCCACGAGCACGTAGCCGCCGGTCCAGCCGAGCACGAAACCGAGGCCGTCATAGCCAAGCAGGTAGAGCGAACCGGCCATGCCGATGAAGGAGGCCGCTGACATCCAGTCGGCGCCGGTCGCCATGCCGTTGTAGAGCGCCGGTACGCGGCGCCCGGCGACGTAATATTCGCCGACGTGCATGGTGCGGCTCAGGATGCCGATTACCGCGTAGATGACGATGGTAAAGCCCATGAACAGGTAGCCGATTACGACATTTTCGACGCCCATGGCGCTCAAGATAGCCATCAAGATGATGAAGGCTATGAAGCCGCCGGTGTAGATGCCGTAGATGCGGCCGAGATTGGAGGTGAAGTCGCCTCCGCCTGCGGTGGTAGATGTCGTGTTAGCCATTGACGTTCCCCCGATCAATCTTCATGGACGCCATGCTCTTCGTCGATCGCGTTCTGGCGCCGTGCGAACCAGAACAGCATGACGACGAAGGCGATGAGCGAACCCTGAGCGGCCATGTAGAAGCCGAGCGGAAAACCAAAAATGACGATGGTGTTGAGTTGCTCCACGAACATGTGGATGACGTAACCGAAGAATACCCACAGGCCCAGCATGGTGAACATGAGGCCCTTGGTCTTGTTCCAATAACTTACGCGGTCTGGCGTCGCCATAGCTTGAACCCTCCCTTGGTTGGCAGCTTGCGAACCGTCTCGACCGCAAGGCGCCGTTTAAAGCTTGCCTCTTCCGCTAACGCGGAAGCCCTCCGGCATAGGTCGCGGCCAGGTATAGAATCAGCCGACCGTAACTTTGTATGAGTATCACTTCTTGTCGCGTCTGTTCATACGACTTTAGAATCGGTGAGAGGACTGGCGGTGCGGCGTGGCGGAGGCTAAACGGTCAATATCGGTTGGAAACAAAACCGAAGGGAGAGCGTCATGGGCCTGCTGAACGACCTGTTGCCCGAGTTCCTGCGCAAGCCGCAGCCGATCGTCAGCGTCGACGACCTGGGTGACTTCATGGATTCGCGCGCCGCCTTCCTGGCACAGAAGAGCATCGTCGAGTTCTGCCGGGTCAGGGCAGGGGTCTACTGGCAGAAGCTGTTCAGCGAGAAGGAATTCCAGGCGGCGCTCAACCATTCACGCTGGCGCGCCTACCCTGCGTGCTACGCCATCGTGGCGGAAATGGTGGAGGGTGCGCTGCGCGAACCCGCCGGCTTGCGCCAGCGAGGCCTGCCAGCGGCGCTGGAAAAAGTGGCCCTGGCAAGCTTCTCCAAATATGCCGTTCCGGAGGGCTCGCCCCCCACTTTCTGGGAGGACGCCGCCCAGCTCACACGTCAGCACCTCGCCGCCACCCAGATCGGCCCGCCGCGGCCGGTGCGCGAGATCCCCGAGCCGCTGGCGCGAATGGTTTTCGAGATGGTCCCGATCCATCCCAACCTCCTGACCAACGACTACGACTATATCTTCAACTTCCTGAGGATGAATCTGCTGCGCGCGCATGAGGATTTCCTTGCGCAGGCTGACCGCAGCGCGCTCGTCGACGAGCTGCTTGGTGCCGTACGCATCTGAGCTTTGTTCCGGCGCGCCGATGTCGAAGGCTCCCCCTTCGGCCCTGCGCCTTCCGAGCGTCGCCGGCTATGCGAACATCAGGTCCCGCACCAGGTCGGGTGCCGACTGGAGGCGCTTGATGAGGCTCTTGAGCTCTGCCTGCTGCTCGCGCGTCAGGGCATTGATCTCGATGCGGTTGGATACCGGTATACCGACGTAGATGTCATGCGTCTGCTGACCGAGCAGCAAGCCGATCAGCATGGCATGGCCGGCCAGCATCGCCTTCATGTCGCGCTCGCCGCCAATCTCCAGCGCGATCAGTTTCTCGAGCCGGGCATGTGTGCTCCGCTCGCGGATGCCGTGGCGAATTGCAAGCGTGCGTGCGGTCGCGACGATCGGAAAAAGGCCATGCGCTTTGATGTCCAGCCGGCCATTTTCGAGCTGAAAGCCACCAAAAACAGTGAAGGGATTGCCGGTTGTCATCTGCTCGCCGAGAAGCTTCGCGAACACCGGCTCGGCGTGGCCACGCTCATACGCATATTCGATAAACTGCGCGGCCAGCGTCGTGTCGCCGTGCACCGGCCGCAGATCGTAGACGATATCGACGTTGAGCAGATCCTCCGGCCGTAGGCGGCGAACCCAATCTTCGACGCGCCCCTTCCAGGTGTCGAGGCTTCCGCGGAATGCGGCGTTCGCGGCCATTACCCCGCCTTTGCAATACGGTACGCCTGAGATGTCGAGCATGTCGGCGAGCTTGGCGCCGAGTATTTTGAACCAGCTGTCCTCGGGCCCATCCGGCTCGCCGTCTGCGAAGACGATTGCGTTGTCCTGGTCCGGGGCCATCAGGCTTTCGCCACGGCCGCCCGAGCCGAGCACGAGCACGGCATAGGCGCAGGGCGGCGGGCCGTGGCCTTCGATCTGCATTTGTTGTTCGGCAAGCACGGCGGCGCGACGGGTAAGCGAGCAAAGTTCGTCGCTGATGATTTCCGCCACCACACGCGGGTCGATTTCCTCGCCGATGAGCGAACGTACCACGCCCGGCAGCATCGACCAGGTGGCCGCCAGTTCGGCGGCGTCCCTGGCATGTTCGATGTTGTCGTCGAGATCGATGGCCGCGGCAGCTCGGAGCCTGAGCAGGTCACGCGCCGAAAGCACGCCGACCAGCATGCCCCCATCGTCGCGGACAGCGAGGTGGCGGACTTTCAGTCGATCCATGCGGCCGATCGCCCGATAGGCGAAGGCGGCGGCGCGGATGCTTATCAGCGGTCGCGTTGCGATGCTTCCGACCGGCATGTCAAAAGCCCGCTCGGCGTCGGACGATATGCGGCGCATCAGGTCACGCTCGGTAACGATGCCATACTCCTCGATCGGTTGATCCGGCGTTCCACGGTCGGACACCAGG
This sequence comes from Mesorhizobium sp. WSM4840, assembly GCF_055811755.1. Lineage (NCBI taxonomy): Bacteria > Pseudomonadati > Pseudomonadota > Alphaproteobacteria > Hyphomicrobiales > Phyllobacteriaceae > Mesorhizobium > Mesorhizobium sp. WSM4840. Next base: position 408,236 of record NZ_JBVVQD010000001.1, on the reverse strand, counting down.
ACCGAGCTGATCTTGCGCTTCACCATGAGGTCGATGACCTGCCTGGTCGGTTTGGTCGACTTGACCACGACTGGCGGGCCGCTCATGAGGCTGCCGACGCGATGGCGATAGGCATAGGGATCAACCGGCTGAAACGCGGGAGCCTGGGGTCGCGACACCGGCTCGGCCCAGCCGGCGCGATGGCCGGCTTCGAGAGCGTCCGAAAGAGCAAGGCAGGCGACCTCGGCCTCTCCGAGTGTTCGGATGTTGCGCTTGCGCAATTCCGGAATCAACGCGGCAAAGATGTCTCCCGCCGCGATCGCATCGCCCAGGGCCGAATGGCGGCCAGCTATCTCCAGGCGAAGCCAGGCGGCGATCGTTTCCAGCGAATGATCTGCCAGATTGGGATTTGCTATGGTTGCAAGAAGCCGGACGCACAGCGCCCGAGGCTTTTTCCAGGGCAAGCGGGCGCGTCGGCATTCGCGCTCCAAGACCGCCAGGTCGAAGCCGATCGAGTGTCCGACGAGGATGCGGTCGCCGACGAACTCCTGGAATTGCCCCCATGCATCAGGGAAGCTCCCGGCTCCGTCAACATCGGTATCGGTGATGCCGTGGACAAGCGAGGCCTCGGACGAGATTGCTTCGCCAGGATCGATGAGGAGATCGAGCTGAGGTTTCCGGACGACCTTGCCATGCGCGATGCCGATCGCACCAATCTGGACCACGCGTGCCCTTGTGGCGTCTGGCCCGGTTGTTTCGGTGTCGACGGCGGCAGCCGCAATCGCTATCAGCGGTGTCGCGCCGGTCGCCGGCTTCAATTTCGTCCCTTTTGACATAGCTGATAGGCTTCCTCTGCCGGATGTCCCGGCTTGCCGAAACAGCGCTCTGTCGATGCCGGAAAGGTTCGATCCTGCTTGCCCTGCAGCATAGAGCGCGCCGCCGGGCCGCGTCGATGGCCGAATTCAGGCGATGGCACACCCGTCCAGGCGGCACATTCGCCTTAAAGTGATTTGATACGGTCGAAGCGCTCGCACATTGTCGGCGAGTTTGTTGCCGAGGCGGCCGATGGATGAGATCAGACGGGTTGCTGTGGGATGCATCGGGCGCGCCGTAATGTTCGGATCGCTTGCCATCGGCTGTGTCATGGTCGGCTTCTCCTTCAACCCGGTGTCAGCATTCCGTTCCGGCGCGTTCCTCACGCTGACTATGGTTTTGGCACTGATGTGGAAAGCCACGACCGCAGGCAGCAAGAATCCCAAACACACCGAAGTCTGGCTCTACCTCGATGAGAAATCGCGCCCAGCCGATGGCCCGGCGCGACGGGTGTTTGGCACCATCATCTGCGATGTTTACAAACTCTACGCCCGGATCGCGCTCGGCGTAGCGGTTGGATTCTTCCTGGTGTCGCTGGTGCTGATGCTGTTCGGTCTGGAAGCTTACAGGCCGCCCAGCAAATAGCACGCCGCCCCGGCCCGTGTCCCTGCGCCTGCATGGGCCCGGCGTTTTTGCCATCGGGCCGATCGGGCTCGGGAGCGCCGCGCTAAGCAGCAAACAAACCAAATTGCCTTCTGATTTGAGAAAAACATTCCAAGGATCGCTGAAAAATAGCACTCGACAAAGTCTACTGATTTTATAGAGTAACTGCCGAGACGGAGATCGATATGTCCTATTTCCAGAACGCCCGGACCGCCCGCAAAGACCAAAGACTCGGTTCTGACCAGACTTGGCGGCCGGCCTATGAGGGCGCCTTTGCCTATCTCGTCTTTGCCCTTGCGTTCGTGTTCACCGGGGCAGTCGTCCTGGGCCTTATCCCCTGATCATGGAGCGCCCGAGTCATCGGGTCCTGACTTACAGGGATAGCGATCTGCCGTTGCGCAATATCGGAGTTGAATGAACCCAGTGCCGGTGCGCTTTCGCGCGTGCCCCTGACCCAACGTGATGGAGGAGATGGCAATGCCGATCGAGTTCACGCATGTTCCCGGCAAAACTCACCCTGCCGATTCAACCGTGCCGTTTTTCTACGATTTCGCGGAAACCGCGACAAAGCTGTTGCTGATCGAGGACATCGGTTTTCAGAAGATCGTCGTCGACGATCCGGCCGGGCTGCTGACCAATATGGATATTGCCGCCCGGGCGCTGGACCGCACGTCCTCACTCGAGGTCGTTCTCACGCATTGGGCCGGTGTGATCGAGCCGACGGTGGCGGCACGGCAATTGGCGGCGCTCGACGCAGAAAGCGGCGGGCGGCTGTCGCTCAGGATGCTCAGCGAGCCGCTGAACGACGACGATGCCGAGGCACGGCCGGTCGGCCATACGATCGTCTGGCAGCGGATCGACGAATATCTGGTGCTGCTGAAGCGGCTGTGGTCGAACGATAGGCCGTTCGATCATGAAGGTGCCTTCTACAGCGTCAAGGGCGGCTACGTGCCGCGCAAGGGCCCGCATGGCGCCGACATGACCATCCGCATGGGCGGACAGTCCGGAACGGCCCTCAGGGTCGCCGGGCGGCATGCCGATGTCTTCGAACTGGCGCCGGGTTCGCCCGACGAGATCCGGCAGCTGATAGGGCGGGTGCGCAGTGCCGCCGCCGAGCACGGCCGGGCCGGCAAGCTGCGTTTTGCGCTTCCCGTCCGGATCCGTTCGGAGCACAACGACCCCTGCCAGAAGGCGGTCGAAATTGCCGGACCGCCGGCACAGGTCGCGTTGTCGCTGCTCCCTTATGCGGCGCTGGGAATCGAGGAATTCATGATCGTCGGTGTCGACAGGCCGCGCGAGATCGCGGCGGCGGGCCGCGAAACGATCGCGCTGCTGCGCAATTCGCTGACGCGCCGCGAGGCCGATGTCCCCCAGCCCGGGGCGTTTGCGTCCCGCGCGATCCGGGAAGCACGCGCCGGCGGAACGGCAGCGACTTGTCAGCGTTGACAGCCCCGCTGAAGTCGAACTTTCCTTCATAGCGGTCGAAACTTCCGGCGCCGAGCTCGATCTCGCGGAGGGTCTCCTCGGTCGGGCGGTAGAGCCCTGGGTGGCGACATCGCCGTCGACCGTCCCAAAGGACGCTTTCGACCCGTTCCTGAATGTTGGTCGGGTCGAGAGTGGTGGTCGCCTCCTGCACGACGCGTGGCCGCCAAGCAGCACCGGCAGCGACAGTGCCGCGATCAGCAGGTTTCGGCGCGCAGTCGTTTCGTCTCGAATTCTTCCGCGACCAAAACCAGTCACCATCTCGGCGCGCTCCCCTTTCGAATTTCGAGGTAAATCCGGCGTCACGACATTTTGTTGACTCAAACAGCCATCTTCATTGTTGACTCGTAAACTCATGTTTCATAGTCAACCGGGCGTCGGAGCCGCAAATCGTATTGCCGAAATCCGGATTTCGAAATGCGCGCGCGAAGCTGGAAAGAGGCCGAGACCGTGGCAGGAACTCATGCCCAGACTGCCTTCCAGGTCGAAGCGGTGCGGTTCGCCGTCGGCGAGCGGAACCTGCTCGGTCCTGTTACGCTCAAGCTGCAACGCTCGCGCATCTACGGGCTGATCGTGCACAACGGCTCGGGCAAGTCGACGCTGATCAAGCTCCTGGCGCGCGAGCAGCCGGCAAGCTCGGGAGGCATCACCTTCGCGCGGCGGCCGCAGGCGCAGTGGGGCGCACGCGAACTCGCCCGCGCGCTCGGCCGTTTCGGGCACGAGGACAGGCGCCATGTCGACGAGGCGCTTGTCCTGACCGATATGGCTGACTTCACCGACCGGCTGGTCGACGAATTGTCCGGCGGCGAGCGCCAGCGCGCATGGCTGGCCATGCTGGTGGCGCAGAATGCCGGCGTCATGCTGCTCGACGAGCCGATCTCGGCGCTCGACATCGCCCATCAGGTCGAGGTGCTGGGACTGGTGAGGGATCTTAGCCGCAAACGCGACCTGTGCGTCGTCGTCGTGCTGCACGATCCCAACATGGCGGCGCGCTACTGCGACGAATTGATCGCACTGAAGGACGGCAGGCTGCTGACGCGCGGCACGCCGGACCAGATCATGCAGGGCGAGGTGCTTAGAGGAATTTTCGGTGTCGAGATGGGCGTGTTTGCGCACCCCGTCACCGGCCAGCCCATCGGCTATGTGCAATGAGGCCACTGTGAGAATAAGGAAGAAGCCCTTGTCCAGACATGGTTTGTTCGCGGCGTTGCTCGCATCCGTCATCCTGTCGGCCGGCGGCACTGCCGCCCAGGAGCAATCGGCCGCGGCCCCGGCGATCGAGGCGCCGGCTCCGGCGCCTGGGCAGGCTGCGCCAGACGCCGCCGTGCCACCGGCGACCCAGCCCGGCGTGCCCGCGCCCCCAGAGGCCACGCCTACCGTGACCACGCCTGTCGAGACGGGGCCTTCGACGGCAACCTCCCTGACCCTGCCGCGTGACCTGTCGCCATGGGGCATGTTCATGGCGGCCGACATCGTCGTGAAAGCGGTGATGATCGGGCTGGCCTTTGCGTCCTTCGTCACCTGGACGATATGGCTGGCCAAATCGCTGGAGATCCTTGGCGGCAAGCTGCGCGCCCGCCGCGCGGCACAAGCGATCGGCCATGCCGCGACGCTGAACCAGGCCGGCCGCGCGCTTGGCCATAATAACGGTCCTGGCGCCCTGCTGGTGCGGGCAGCCGAAGAAGAGACCGCGCTTTCGGCCGGCTCGCTCGACCACGTGTCCGGCGACGGGCTGAAGGAACGGGTCACCTCGCGCCTGTCGCGCATCGAGGCGGCGGCGGTGCGGCGCATGTCGCGCGGCACTGGCGTCTTGGCGACGATCGGTTCGACCGCGCCCTTCGTCGGCCTTTTCGGCACCGTCTGGGGCATCATGAACGCCTTCATCGGCATCTCGCAGGCGCAGACCACCAATCTCGCCGTCGTTGCCCCGGGCATTGCGGAAGCCTTGCTGGCCACCGCGATGGGCCTTGTCGCGGCGATCCCGGCGGTGGTCATCTACAATGTCTTCGCGCGATCGATAGCCGGCTACAGGCAGATCCTCGCCGACGCGTCGGCAGGGGTCGAACGGCTGGTCAGCCGGGATCTGGATTTCCGCACGGTCGCGCCGGCAAAGCAGATGGCCGCGGAATGAACACGGAGCGACGCCATGGCGGCTAGAATTCGAGAGAACATCGACGGCGATCTCGAGGAAAACCACGAGATCAACGTCGCGCCGTTCATTGATGTGATCTTGGTCCTGCTGATCATCTTCATGGTCGCGGCGCCGCTGGCGACGGTGGACGTCAATGTCGACCTGCCGGGCTCGACCGCAACGCCGGCTCCCCGGCCGGAGACGCCGTGTTCCTGACGCTGAAAGATGATCTCGGCCTGGCAATCGGCAACGACACCGTGCGGCGCGAAGCCTTCGCCGCCGCGCTGGTCGGCAGGACAAAAGGCGACAGGCAGACGCGCATCTTCCTGCGCGCCGACAAGGCGGTCGGCTATGGCGAGCTGATGGAGGTGATGAACCTTTTGCGGGGCGCCGGCTATCTGAAGATCGCGCTGGTCGGCCTCGAGACCGCGCCCGGCGATGCCGCGGCACCGCAAGTCGGAACGGGCCAATAATGTCGCCGTCGGCCGCCCTGCCGATGGCCGATCAGCGGCGTTTCGGCGTGCGCGAGATTGCCTGGTGGGCGGGCCCGGCTGCACTGGTTCTCGTGGCGCATGCCGCGATCGGCTATGCGATGCAGAGCTGGCGCCCGGCCGAGCCCGATGGCGGGCCGCCGCAGGCGCAGGTGATCGAGTTGGCGCCAATGGCGTTCACGCCGGCCATGCCGGCCCCGCTGACGGAGGAGATAGCGCCCGATCAGCCGGATCCGGTCGACGAGCCCGAGACAGTCGAAACGGAGCCTCCGCCCGAACCGTCCGTCGAGCGGGCAGAGCCGGTCACCGAGCCGTCGGAAGCCGCTCCGGCCGACACAGTCGAGCCCACCCCGCCGACCGTGGCGGAACGGGTCGACCAGCCGCCGCTCGAGGAGGTCGTGCCCGATGTTGCCGAGGCCGTCACGCCGGAAGTGGTCATCCTGCTGCCGCAGCCGAAACCGGTCGAGATACCCGTCGAGGCCAAGCCAAAGAAGCAGGCAAAGGCCAAGGTGAAGGAGCCGGCTGAGGTCAAAGCCAAGGAGCCGGTCGAAGAGGCCAAAAAGCGTCCGAAAAAGGAGAAAGCCGCACCTCCGCCGAAGAAGACAGTCACCGCCAGTGTCGCTGCGAATCCCGCAGCCAGGGCGGCCGCGCCGAAATCGGCCAAAGCGGCGGCTGCAAAACGCGGCAACTCGCCCAGATGGGACTCTCAATTGCGTGCGTGGATAAGGCGGCACACCGACTATCCGAGGGCCGCGAAGGCCCGGCGCGTGGAAGGTAGTCCGAGCGTGACCTTCACCGTCGACGCGTCCGCCCGGGTCCTATCCGCCCGGCTGGCTCGTTCCTCCGGCGATCCAGACCTCGATAGCGCGGCGCTTAGCACATTGCAGGGTGCCTCAGTGCCCAAGCCGCCGCCGGAACTCGGCTCCCGCATAACCCGCACCGCGCCGTTCACGTTCGCCCTGCGTAATTAGGCGACGCGACCGAGGACCAGGTCCTTCCGATTTCGTAGTCGCCTTTGCAGGGCGCGGACCATTGCAGCCAGCATCCAGCGATAATCTCGACTATCCGTCGTCATCTGTCTGTCATATGCCGGCCATATACATCCATAATTCCGGATTCTAGGATGCATGGATAAGAACACCGCTCTTCTCGCATTGGCAGCGCTTGGCCAGGACACCAGGCTCGAGGTGTTTCGCCTGCTGGTGCGGGCGGGCGCAGACGGTGTGCCTGCCGGCGAGATCGCCGCGCGCCTCGGTACGGTGCAGAACACCATGTCGGCGCATCTGAAGGTTCTCGATCATGCCGGTCTCGTCCGCGCCGAGCGCGACGGCCGGACGATCCGCTACGTCGCCGACATGACCGGTTTTCGCGATCTGCTTGCCTATCTCATGGAGGATTGCTGCAACGGCGCGCCGGAACTCTGCCAGCCGGTCATTCAGGCCGTGACTTGCAACTGTTAGAAGGGAGGACCACCCCATGAATGACCCATACAACGTGCTTTTTCTCTGCACCGGCAATTCGGCACGGTCGATCCTTGCCGAAGCGATCCTCAACCGTGTCGGTGCCGGCAAGTTCAGGGCCTATTCGGCCGGATCGCACCCGAAGGGAGAAGTCCATCCCTACGCACTCCAGCTTTTGAAAACCCTCAACCACGACACGTCCTTCGCCCGTTCGAAGGACTGGCAGGAATTCGCGGCTGCCGGCGCCCCGGAGATGAATTTCGTTTTCACCGTGTGCGACAACGCGGCCAATGAATCCTGCCCGGTCTGGCCGGGACAGCCGATGACGGCGCATTGGGGCGTGCCCGACCCGGCCGCCGTGGACGGCACGAACGCCGAAAAGCACCTGGCCTTTGCCGAAGCCTACCGCATGCTCAACAATCGGATCTCGATCTTCGTCAGCCTGCCGATGAACACGATCGACAAGCTCGCCCTGCAGAAACGGCTGGATGAAATCGGCCGCGATCTACCGAAGGCCGGCTGACCTCATGGCGGCAGACATTCCCCGTCGCATCGTCGCCGAAGCGCTCGGCACGGCAATGCTCGTCGCGACGGTCGTCGGGTCCGGCATCATGGCAGATCGTCTGACGGACGACGTGGGTCTCTCCCTGCTCGGCAACACGTTGCCGACTGGAGCGATTTTGGTGGTGCTGATCACCATACTCGGTCCGATTTCCGGGGCGCATTTCAATCCGGCGGTGACGCTGGTTTTTGCCCTCAGGCGGGAAATCGAAGCGAACGCTGCACTGGCCTATGTGATCGCCCAGATTGTCGGCGGCGTCGCCGGGACGCTGATGGCGCACGCCATGTTCGAACTGCCGATTCTCCAGATCTCGCAAACCGTGCGGACCGGAAACGGACAATGGATTGCGGAGTTGGTGGCGGCCTTCGGCCTGGTCTTCACCATTCTCGCCGGCCTTCGCTTCCGTTCGGATGCGATTCCATGGCTGGTCGGCCTCTACATCACCGCGGCCTATTGGTTCACGGCTTCGACGTCCTTCGCCAATCCAGCGGTCGCGGTCGCCCGCGCTCTTTCCAACACCTTCGCGGGCATCCGGCCGATGGACCTGCCGGCGTTCATCCTCGCCGAGCTCCTGGGGGCGCTGCTTGCCATGGCCTTGGCAGGATGGCTGCTCAGCGAGCCCAAACCAGTCAGACAGATGAGAGCCGCGAAATGACCATCACCATCTATCACAATCCCGACTGCGGCACCTCGCGCAACACGCTCGCCATCATCAGGCAGTCCGGCGAAGAGCCTGATGTGATCGAGTATCTGAAAAACCCGCCGTCGCGCGAACGGCTGGTCGAGCTGATCAAGGCGATGGGGATGACACCGCGCGAATTGCTGCGCGAGAAGGGTACGCCGTACGCCGAACTCAATCTCGGTGACCCCAAATGGACCGACGACGAGATCGTCGATTTCATGCTGGCGCATCCGATCCTGATCAACCGGCCGATTGTCGTCACACCGCTCGGCACCATGCTTGCACGGCCGTCTGAAGCGGTTCTCGACATCCTGCCCAATCCGGAGATCGGGCCGTTCACCAAGGAAGACGGCGAAGTCGTCATCGACGCATCGGGGCGGCGCGTCTGAAGGTATAATGTAGTTCTTCGATAACCTTGGAAATAGCGCTTGACGACACCCGGCAGCGGGCGCTAGCTTATTTCCATGAAACTCGAACAAGCAGCAAAACAGCTCGAGGCGCTCGGCAATCCGACGCGGCTCAATCTTTATCGTACGCTGGTGAGGGCAGGTGAGGCCGGGCGACCGGTCGGTTATCTGCAGGAAGCCCTCGGCATCGCTGCGTCGACCCTGTCGCATCATCTCCACCGGCTTATCCTGACCGGCCTGGTCACCCAGGAACGCCAGGCAACGACGCTGATTTGCCGTGCCAATTACCCTGTGATGAACGATCTCCTTGGCTTTCTTGCCGATGAATGTTGTGCCGATGCCGCATGCGGCCCGGCTGTCGGCGAGGCGGCTGCTTAACTCTTTTTTGGCCTATATTTCTATAATCCTAGAAACATAGAAGGTGTGCCATGGTTTCTGAAAACGATCTCCCGGTCGCCATCATCGGCGGCGGACCTGTCGGCCTGGCGGCCGCCGCCCAACTTGTCAGCCGCGGCCTTCCGGTCACAGTTTACGAGGCAGGTCCCGCGGTTGGGTCGAACCTTCTGGACTGGGGCCATGTGCGGGTTTTCACGCCGTGGCGCTATTGTGTTGATGCGGTCGCCCGAAAACTTCTCGAGAGCCACGGCTGGCAAATGCCGGAGCCGGAGGCATTCCCCACCGCCAATGAGATCGTCCACCAGTATCTCGCGCCGCTCGCAAAGCTTTCCGAACTGGCGCCGTCGATCGGGACCAGTGCCCGTGTTGTCGCCATTTCCCGGTGGGGGGCCGACAAGGTGTTGAGCAAGGCGCGGCAGACGCGGCCGTTCATGCTTCTGGTCGAAACGGCGAAAGGCACGCGCCGGGACAGCGCTCGTGCCGTCATCGATGCGTCCGGCACTTGGCAGACGCCGAACCCGCTCGGTGCGGGCGGCTTGCCGGCCGAAGGCGAGAGGGAATTTGGCGACCGCATCGCCTACGGCATCCCGGATGTCCTGGGACGCGACCGTCATCTCTATGCAGGCCGCACGACATTGGTGGTGGGCGCCGGCCATTCCGCCGCCAACGCCTTGCTGGAACTGGACAGGCTCGCGCAAACCGAACCGGGCACCTCGGCACTATGGGTGACGCGCAGCACCGATCTTGTCCGCATCTACGGCGGCGGCGATGCCGATGCCCTGCCGGCGCGGGGCGAGCTTGGTTCCGATGTCCGGCAGCTCGCCGAGAGCGGCCGTGTGCGGCTGGTGACCGGCTTTGCCACGGTTGCCATTCGCGAGGTCGACGGCCGGCTGATTGTCGAAGGCCAGACAAAGGACGGGTTGCGCACGCTCGGCCCCGTCGACAGGATCATCGCCGCGACGGGGCAGCGCCCCGATCTCGCCTTGACCCGGGAGCTGCGGCTGGACCTCGATCCGTGGCTCGAAGGAGTTAAGGCGCTCGGACCGCTCATCGATCCAAATGAACACTCCTGCGGCGATGTCCCACCGCATGGTCATCGCGAACTCAGCCACCCCGAGCCCGATTTCTATACGGTCGGCGTCAAAAGCTATGGCCGGGCGCCAACGTTCCTGCTGCTGACCGGCTATGAACAGGTCCGCTCGGTCGCCGCGGCGCTCGCCGGCGACATGGCTGCCGCCGATGCTGTGCAACTGGTGTTGCCCGAGACCGGCGTCTGCACTGTGCCGGCGTCACTTTCAGGCACGTCATCTCAGGGTTGCTGCGGCGGACCCGCGCCGGCTGCTGTCGATGCCTGTTGTGCCGACGATGCAAAGGCAAAGGCGAGCGGCAAGTCTGGGTGCGGCTGCGGCAGCACGCAAGCGATCGCAGCAGTGCGCAGCGGCGATCTCGAGATTGCCGCCCAATGAGCGACCGGAAAATCCCGGCTGCCGCACTCTGGGCGTTGGGGCTGACGCAGATCATCGGCTACGGCACGCTCTATTACAGTTTTAGCATCCTGGTGCCGTCGATCGCGCTAGAGTTCGCCTGGCCGGAACAATGGGTTTTCGGCGCCTTGTCGGCGTCGCTGCTGGTCGGTGGTCTGTTTGCTCCGACAGCCGGGCGCTGGGCCGATCGTTTCGGCGCCGGCCGGGTGATGACCTTTGGCTCGCTTGCGGCCGCAGCAGCGCTTGTCGCTTGCGCGATAGCACCAGGCCGGGTGAGTTTCGTGGCGGCGCTGATGGTGATGGAGCTGGCGTCCACCTTCGTGCTCTACAGCGCCGCTTTCGTCGCGATCGTCCAGATCGGCGGCGCCAAGGCGCAGCGCAGCATCACCCATCTGACGCTGATCGCCGGCTTCGCCTCCACCCTGTTCTGGCCGCTGACGGCGGCACTGCACGAATACCTGACCTGGCGCGAGGTCTATTTGGTCTTTGCCGGCATCAATGTCGCCATCTGCCTGCCCATCCATGCCTGGCTGGCGCGGCTGTCGCGTCGGGTGGACAAAAACGCTTCGGCGACAGCTGCTGCCATCGGGTCGGCAGGCGGTCCGGTTGCGTTCACCGCGCGCGACCGCAGCAGAGTGTTTCTGCTCATGCTTGGCGGCTTCGCGGTCGAGGGTTTTGTCCTCTCCTCGATCCTCGTTCACATGGTCCCGCTGACGACGGCGCTCGGGCTTGGCTCCGTCGGGCTTGTCGTAACCACGCTGTTTGGCCCGTCCCAGGTGGCGAGCCGGTTGATCAACATGCTGTTCGGCGGCCGGCTGGCACAGACCTGGCTCGCGGTCATCGGCGCGACATTGCTACCGCTCGGCCTTGTCGCCCTGCTGGGGACCACACCATCGGTGCCTGGCGCCATCGCCTTTGTCATCCTGTTTGGATTGGGCTCGGGCCTCGCCAGCATCGTCGGCGGCACGCTGCCCCTGGAACTGTTCGGACGGGAGCGCTACGGCGCCCGGCTCGGCTGGGTGACGGCCGCGCGTCAGTTTTCTTCAGCGCTTGCGCCGTTTGCCCTAGCCATGGCGATGGCAGGCATCGGCGTCCAGCCATCGCTCTGGTTGACTGCTGCGGTCGGCATGCTCGGAATACTGGCTTTCTCGGCAATCGTCCTGATCAGAAGACAGCCTCTTGCGCCCGTGATGCTTACGTCAGCGAACTGACACCGCGCGCAGCGTCGACCTGTGCGCAACCCCGTGCCGCCGGCCATCGGCGCTCGACGGGCTGTAATGCGGTTGATAAGCCCTCGCTCAAGGAGAGTCGAGACATGACCGTTGCGATCGAGATGGGCCACACGACCGCGGGCGCCCCGGCGGCACTGGATCTTGAGGAGCTGCTGGCGACCCGCCTTTTGGTGCAGGGCAATTCGGGCTCCGGCAAATCCCATCTGCTGCGCCGGCTGCTGGAGCAGAGTGCGCCCTGGGTGCAGCAGACCATCATCGACCCCGAAGGCGACTTCGTGTCGCTGGGCGACCGTTTCGGCCATCTGGTGATCGATGCCGAGGAGCATACCGAGCGCGGCCTGCAGAGCGCCGGCGAGCGGGCGCGCATCCATCGCGTCTCCACAGTGCTCAATCTCGAGGGGCTCGACGCCGAGAACCAGATGCGGCGCGCCGCCGCCTTTCTCGGCGGGCTTTTCGAAGTCGCCCGCGACCACTGGTATCCGATGCTGGTGGTGGTGGACGAGGCGCAGCTGTTCGCGCCGGCAGTGGCGGGCGAGGTCTCGGACGAGGCGCGCAAGCTCTCGCTCGGCGCCATGACCAATTTGATGTGCCGTGGCCGCAAACGCGGCCTGGCCGGCATCATCGCCACCCAGCGACTGGCCAAGCTCGCCAAGAACGTTGCCGCCGAGGCCTCCAATTTCCTCATGGGCCGGACTTTTCTCGACATCGACATGGCGCGCGCCGCCGACCTTCTGGGCATGGAGCGGCGGCAGGCGGAGGCTTTTCGCGACCTGGAGCGTGGGCAATTCATGGCGCTGGGCCCGGCGCTGTCGCGCCGTCCGCTCGGCTTGCGCATCGGCCCGACGGATACAAGTCCGCGCAATGGCACGCCGCGGCTGATGCCGCTGCCGGAAGCGGCACTGGAGGACGCGCGCGCCATCATCCTGGCAGCCCCGCCGCCGGAAACTGTCCGGCCGCAGCGCCGGTCGTCGCCGGACCTGCTCGATCAGCTGATGGCGGCGAAGTCGGCGGCGCTGGAAATCCGCCCCGAACCGGTGGAGCCGCCGATCAGTGCCGAGGATCTGGCGGAGCGGCGTGAGCGCGTCGACCGCGTGCTGCGCGCCGTGCTGGCGCAGCCCGATGCGGGGTTCCGTGTCATCGGCGTGCTCTATCAGGAGTTCGTGGTCCGCTGCCGCATAGAAGGCCTCGCCTCGGTCGTGCCGGATCTGCCCGAATTCCGCCGCATGCTGACACGCGCCCGCGCCGGCCTCGGCTCCGATATGGCAGGCGATGACGCGTGGCAGGATGTCTCGGTGCGCGCCTCCCTTCTGCCCGAGGATATGCAGGGCGTGTTCATGATGATCGCCCGCGCGGCCAAGGAAGGCTGGCCCTGCCCGAGCGACGCGGCGATTGCCCGCGCCTACGGCTCGCACTCGCTGCGCCGCGCCCGGCGCCTGCTGACCTATATCGAGGAGCAGGGCCTGATCGTGTGTCAGCTTGACGGTCTCGGCCGGCGGGTCGTGACGCTCGTCGAATTGGCCTGGGCAACGGCACCCGGCGACCCCAACGTCGAGGAGGCGGAGCAGGGCAGTTTGGCTGTGTGAGGCGGCGGCCGAGCGCGCAAGGGGAATGCCACGCATAAAGTCGAGGTATGGCTAAGCGGCAGGTACAGCGGCGAGTCTTTTTTTGCGCAGATAGGGCCTCGCTGGCCCGCCACAACTCTTCTGCCCGGTCTTCATCATACGACGACGATTGGCGCGACGCAGATCCGCCTATTGTAAGTTGTTCGACGCTACAGCACTCCCTCCTGCCGACGGCGCTTTACATATCTTCTAAATTACCCGCGCGTCGGTTTGCCAATGAAGAGATCAGCCCCGATCAACTGACGAAGGATAAGAAATACGGCAGGACTGTAGCGCAAATAGCCGCCGAAACTACGGCTACCGCCGCCGATTACCCCCTCGGTTCGTTCTGTTGACATCTCCTGCTTCTGGAGAGATGGTAAGATACTACGCGGCGGCTCTTTTCCGAAGATTTATTCTGCAGCTTCATCAAAGGATTTGGCAATGCGTTTGTCTCGATCGCGCCGACTTATGGCCATCGCTTTGACGGCAATCGCAGCCGTCACCCTTCCCTCTTATGGACATGCCGAGGACAAGCTGCTGACGGAAGCGGTGCAGTTCAACGGTACAATCCTGTATCTCTCCACCGAGGTGCCTGGCCTGATCTTCGGCGCGGTGCGCAACGGCGAGACGGCCTTGGCCGGTTTCGGCAAGATTGCCGACGGGAGTGAAAAGGTGCCCAACGGCGACACAATGTTCTGCATCGCGTCCGTGAGCAAAGTGTTCTGCGGCAGTGTGCTTTCCTCGCTGGCGATCGACGGCAAGGTACAGCTCACCGACCGGCTGCAGGATCGCCTTGGCTGGGACGTCCCGCTCCCTGAGAAAGATGGCCACGCCCTCCGCCTGATCGATCTCGTCGCGCAAGCTTCCGGCCTTCCGCGGGAGGTGCCAGTGGCCGAGGCGCCCCCCTCCGACCCCTTCTCTACGAACACCAAAGAGGCGCAGATTGCCGCCCTCAAGGACAATCCGCTGCTGTTCACGCCGGGTACCGCCGTTCTCTATTCGAACTTCGGATACGACCTCCTTGGAGCGGCGCTCGCGAATGTCTCTGGAAAGCCTTATGCCGAGGTCCTTCGGGAGCGTGTCCTCGATCCCCTCGGCATGAAAGACACGGTTTTCAACCCAAGGCCGGACGACGAGCCGCGCCTGATGCAGGGCCATAACTTCGACGGCAGCCCCATGCCAATCGTGCCGACGAGCACAGCCATGGAATGCGCCGGTGGATTGTACTCGACCGCGGCCGACCTGCTGCGCTGGATGAACTGGCATGTCGACAACAAGCCTTCCGCGGCCGACGCCGAGTTCCGCCTCGTGAACCACGCGGCTTTTTTGTACCGGGACGGGCTCGCGTCGGTGGTGGGGCTGGATGACGGCGGCCCGATGGACGCCATGGGTCTCGGATGGGTCATCATGCTCCCCAACGAGCATCGCCCGCTCATCCTCCAGAAGAGCGGCGGCCTGCAAGGGATGTTTCTCTATGTTGCGATTGCACCGACACGCGGCGTCGGCGCTTTCTTCGTCATGAACGAATTCAATGCCGCCGGCTTCATGGCTGGGGTCAAGACGACGAACGATCTCGTCGCAGAGATCGCTCCACGCTGATTTCCGCGCTGATCGGGGGAACGTGCGCGATGATTAATGCTGTGGAGGGGCCTGACGGACGGCATGTTTCGCGGCAAGGCAAGCGCGACATCGGCTATTTCCGGCCGACCGCTTAGCTATCCCTCCTGAGGACGACCTGCGCCTCGCTGCTGCCCGAGGATATGCAAGGTGTGTTCATGATGATCGCCCGCGCGGCCAAGGAAGGCTGGTCCTGCCCCAGCGACGCGGCGATTGCCCCGCGCCTATGGTTCGCACTCGCTGCGCCGCGCCCGGCGCCTGCTGACCTATATCTAGGAGCAGGGGCTGATCGTATGCCAGCTTGACGGGGTCGGGAGGCGGACAGTGACGCTGGTGGAATTGGCCTGGGCGACGGCGCCGGGGGATCCTAATGCGGAGGAGGTGGCGCAGGGGAGCTTGGCTGTGTGAGGGCTGATGCAGTTTGGGCGAAAGCTGACGTCGCTCAAAAATCAGAAAAGCGCCAAGAGCGGTCATTGTGCTACTCAGACGTCGCGTTTGGGGCCGAGCGGACTGGCAGCTTCAGGCTGCGGATCTTCAAGAGCGGACGTTCATGTCGGCGTGAGCATCGTCATAACCTGACCGAACCGGACCTCTCGGCCGGACTGCACGATGGTCAGCTTAGTGTGGAAAGCTGCCTTCTGTCCCACCCAACGAGCAAGTTGCACCAAAAAAAGCGGGGCTGCGCTCGGCAACATCTTTGCGGGCGAACGTGACAGCCGTAATGATGGGGCGCGTCTTCAACCTCTCGCGACAGCGGCTTACTTGCTTGTCGCGCTGGACGCCGCCGTTCCTGATCGGTACAATTTGTGGGTAAGAAGTGTGAAGTACCTTCTCCTCTCGTGGCAGTCCTGGGCGGTGCTCTCGGCTGCTTCCCCGCTCTGACCGCTATTTTCGCCAAGGTCGGAGTGGAGAACGTTAGCTCGGACTTCGCCACCTTCATCCGTACCATTGTTATTCTGTTAGTCCTTGGGACGATCCTTGCGGCCACCAACAGTTCCAGCCGCTTAGCTCTATTTCGAGCAGGACCTACCTGTCCTCGGCCTGTCGGGGCTTGCTGCAGGTGCGTCGTGGATTTGCTATTTCCGTGCGCTTCAATTGGGAGATGCGGCACGCGTTGCCCCTATCGACAAACTGAGCGTCGTGCTCGTGGCGATGTTCGGAGTGACATTCCTCAAGGAGCACTCGTCGTTGTCGAATTGGGTAGGTGTTATATTGATCGCAACAGGCGCGGTTCTAGTGGGTTACAAAGGCTAAATGGTAGGCAAGTTGGCGACGGCGGATTGCCTCGACCTTGGGATTAGAATAGCCAGAAATAGGTTGGCAGATAACCAATCACCTGGAGGTATTCGATGCCTTCGATGGCTGGAAAGACCGCGAGAAAATAGAGAGCATCGAAGAATGTGCTTCTTAGCGCTTTCGTGGAGAACGTGTGCTGATGCTCGTCGTGATAAAGCCATAGTTTGGGCCAGAACCGTGGTGTTCTGGCCGCATACGCCTCGTATTTCGGGCCAAACTTTCCCAGAAGAAACGCCTCTTCCTTTCTAGCGGTCATCCCGAAAACCGCGTAGGTGCACACTCCGAGAACGACGGCAACGATGATCGACCCGAACATGAGGCCGATGCCGAATGCTCCAATCATCGAAAACAGATACAGGGGATTGCGAGTGATCGAGTATGGCCCGTTTACCGCCAACTCGGTGTTCTTCCGGCCCCCGACATATAGGATGCTCCACAATCTTCCGAATATGCAGACGAGGATCAGGACAAAGCCTGTCATCTCGATAAGTTCATGAAGGGTCGATGCTTCGTCCCAGCCTGGTCGAGAGAACAACAGCGATCCGATCGCCGCGATGCTCAAGCCCTGGACGACAAGAAGTCTCTTTCGCTGATTGAAAGGTTGCGGGGCAATTGAAGCGGACATCATGGTTCCTTTGACAGAGGCCTTTTTGGCGCTCGCGCCAAGCATCCGGTTCATTTTCGGGAGAGGCGCCGCAAGTTTAGGGCCAATGACCGCGGAGCAAGCGGCGCCGGCCCATGCGGCCCTATTCCTTACTATTAATCAGAACTTCACGCGCCGTGCTGCGCTTGTAGCGCTTGCAGGTGACTCCTTCCAGCCGATGGGCAAGGGCGCGGCCAGGGAGACCGCGCCCCGCCCGCGCGTCAGACGAAGAAGAAATCGGAGGCATTGATCAGCGCGGAGTCGAAATTGGCGATCTCTACGGTTCCCTCCGCGAAGCTCAGCACGGTCGAATGTCCGTCCTGCGTGACGGCGACGTCCTCGAAGCTCTCGACGCCCGTATAGGTCGCGATCTCGATGCGATCGGCGCCGTTCTCGAAGCCCCGGATCAGGTCACTGCCGAAAGGTATCAGGTCGAAGACAAAGACATCCTCGGCGCCGGCCTCGCCAAAGAGGGTATCGTCGTCCGCGCCGCCGGACATCCGCGCACCGTCGCCGCCGGCCTGGAGCCGGTCGTCGCCTTCACCGCCCTTGAGCTCGTCGAAGCCATCGCCGCCGCAGAGCCGGTCGTTACCCTCGCCACCTGCGAGTTCGTCATCGCCCGCATCGCCCTGGATTCTGTCGCGACCCTCGTCGCCATCGATCTCGTCGTCGCCCTCGTCGCCGAACAGCCGGTCGTGCCCCTCCTCGCCGGAGATCTCGTCATCGCCGGCGCCGCCATAGGCACGATCGTTGCCGTCGCCGGCCTCGATCTGGTCGCCGCCGCCGCTACCACGGATCACGTCATTGCCGTCGAGCGCGATGAGCTGATCGTCCTCATCGGTTCCGACGAGCCGATCCGGGCCGTCCGTGCCGACCCGCCGGCTGATGCCGGTTGCTTCAACCAGGGCATTGACTGTCTCGCCGCTGAGCGGCGCATCGCTAACGGCAACGAAAGCATCGTCGAAATCGCCGTCGAAGTCCTCGGTGCTGGCCAGGCCATCCTCGAAGCTCACCACCTCGACCCCGGCGAGGCCGTCGTCGATATCGCTTGCAAGGGCGTTCTCGCCGGCCACCGGGTTCAGGAAGTTGAAGCCGTCGCGGTTGCCGACCGAATGGAACGCCCGGATCGGCAGCAGGTTGCCGTCGGCATCGGTGACGACCGGCGCCACCCGGTCGTAGATGGTGGCCGGGCCAGGCGTGTAGGTCGTCGCGTCGTCGCCGTCGTAAACGTCGGCGACATCGCCCGAGGTGAAGTTGCGGAAGAAGAGGCCGCCGTCTGCGTAGTCCTCGAGCTCGAGGCCGAGTTCCTCGACATCCGGGATGAGGAACAGGCCGAGCGACTGCCCGGCCGCGACTGCCATCGTCGCCTGGGCGCCCGCCTTCACGTCCTCGGTGTCGGCGAAGAGGATGCGCGCCTCGCCAATTTCGCCCGTCGCGGTGTCGAAAGTGTAGGCGCCGATCGCGCCGTTGGTGCTCGCGTCCTCGCTGATGAAGGTGATGGTCTTGGCAGCGCCGTCTCCCGCGAAGGCGAGCTCCGTCGGATCGACGGGGGCGGAAACGTCGACCTCGCGCCTGTTCGTGATCTCGATGACGAGCTCGGGCTCGTCCTCCGGGAACACGACCTCCTCCTCCAACACCAGGCCGATGCCGGGCGCGAAGTACTTGTAGGCGCCCACGCCGGGCTCCAGGCCCGAAGTGTCGAGGATCTTGACGACACCGTGAAAGGAGCCGAAGTCGGTCTCGACGTCGAGGCCTGTCGCGATCACCTTGCCTTCATCCTCCGCCACTCCGGCGTAGAACTCCTGAAAATAGCTGTCGCCCGGCATCGGTGCTGCGCGCATGATCCAGCCCGGCGCGGCGCCGTCGACGCCTGCCTCCCACGATCCGCCGAAGTCGGTCCCGATGAACTCGCCCTCGTCGTTGTAGTTGTAGTTCGTCGCGATCTCGCCCAGATACCAGACATTGCCGTCATCGGCCTGCGCGTACCAGTCGAGCGTGTCCTCGACGAGAACGCCGTCAGCATAGGCCGTATCGCGGACGACGATCGTCTCGACGCCCTCGATGATCTTCGTCTCGAACGTGGCGAAGTGATCGTTGCGCTCCGTCTCCTCCTCGCCGGTCTCGGGATCGATGAGCGCGGCGCCGTAGCTGTTGATGGTGCCGCCGGGCAGCGGAAAGAACGTGTTGTCGATATTCGTGGAATTGCCGAACGTGGCGGCGGCGAAGTCGGGTAAAATGGCCATGGGAATGTCCTCCGAGGTGGATCGCGTCGCGGGCGCGTTCGCGGCCGGACGCTCGCCGCAGTCCCCAGCATGGCTTGGCTCCCGCCTCACGGGAATCCGGCAGGCGTGACGGGTAAAAAGACTCAGCCTTTCAAAGCCCTAGACGGCACATCCTACGGATGTGAGTGCCCTGCCGGCGGCAGTTAGCATGACAGCTTTCCCGGTCACGGACTGCAGTCGAGTATCTGAGGGCGTGAAGCCTTGAAGCTGGCCAGCGGCGGACCAAAACGAGGGAGGGCAATTTTGGCGTTCACGGGCTTCTTCAAGGGACGCCTTGGCCATCATGCGTGAACGCAATTGGGGCCCTTATCTCCGTGCCGACGTGCGGCAGTCTACCTGCCGAACTCCACACCTCCGCTGAAATCGAACACCGCACGCACGCTGAGAATGTGAGCGTTTTCGTGATCCGCATTCCGCGCGAACGTATAGGCGGCGGCGAGTTGCCATTTTGATCCAACGAACGGCGTATTGTCGTCGGACGAATATATGACCTCGAAATCAGCTAGGTAATCGCGGGTATCCGGACCTCCGGCGACCAGGTTCGTCTGCTCCGTGTAGGTCGCGATATAGGTTAAGGAGTCTACGTCGAGCGCGGCGGAGCCCGTGACGACCAGGGCATCGTCCTGGCGGCCGTCAAAATGCCGAAGATACGACGTTTCGCCCAGCAGCCTGAGCGTCATTTCGTCCAGTTCGAAACTCTTGGTCGCGGCGGCGAGGTAGGCAAGTTCGTCACCAAGCTTAACGTCGTCTTCGATGTCCTCCTCGGTAGGATGCCCGGCCCTCTGATACCGAAAGCCGAACCTGTAGCCAAATTCGCCGTCCAAATAGCAATCGGCTGTTTCCGAACCTTCGCAGCCATCAAGAGTTACCGAGAACGACGACACGCCCTTTGTGTTGCCCGCGCCGCCATCCGACAGGCTGGCCCGGCCCCGGTTGGTAAAGAGCGACTCGCTGAGGATCGTGCGATCGGTTGTGAATGCAGTCGCTGCCAAAGCATGGTTCAACCCGAGGTTTTCGAAGCGGAGAACAATTTCCCCGCCTAGACGTTCGTCCGCGTCGAAATCCGACACCAGTTCCGTGGCATTGATCCCTGGCGCGACTTCGCTGGCGAGACTGAAGATCGTATCGAATTTTCCGGCCCGCGTGGTAGCGGGACCTGCCTCGATCACGGTATACAGTTCGGCTACGTAGGTGCCAATTCCTTCAAGAACCGTATTCTCGCCGGGCGCCGAGTCCACCACCGGCTCGGTGATGATGGAAGTCTCCAGTTGCAGATAATCCGTCGGCGCGAAAAGCAAATCGGCTGTGAATGTCGGTTGAAGCACGTCGGACGTCAGGAATGACGGATCGGCCGCAAAAATCCAGTCGTTTTGAAGTTCCGTAGATAGTTCGTAACTGACACAGGGCGCCGCGCAGCCCTCGACCAGCTCCGCTACTGGATCTTCGGCCAGTACTGGAGTTGAGAATACAAGCAACCCCAGGCCGGTGAGAACTGAGGCAAGAAAGCGCACGGCCCGTGACCCTGGAGCTAGCTCCGCGCTACGCCCGGCGCGAAGCGGCCGGCCGGCTCGACATCTCGGGACGAGCAAGGCCGTTGCGAGCCTCCAAGGAGTTCGACGGCACCGGCGGCAGAAGCAACTCCTCGAGGAAATAGGCAGAGAGCGCCGCGCGGCCCGAGAGCTCAGCCTTGTGGTAGAGCGCAGTCGCTTGCTGGCGAATGGTCGCTTCGCTTGCTCCCCGGATTCGCGCGATCTCCTTGTGGCTGAAGCCCTTGAGCAGCAGGAGCCCGACCTCCTGCTCCGTCTGGGTGCAACCCCAAGCCGCAAACTGGCGCTGGATGGCGGCGCCGAGTTCCTGGAAATGGTCATCCAGGCCGGCCCGCCACTGCGTGTCGCGCTCACGGATTCGCGCAATCTCATCGCGCATGTCGAAGCTTTCCGCTTCCTGCTCCCGCAGGCGCGAGGACAGGAGCGCAACGCAGGCCGAGCAGCCTACGAGAAGTGCAATGCCCGCCGCTTCCGTCAACAGCTCGGTGAGGGTCACCACCTCATCCTCCCTCACCGCCTCCATGCCGAGCAGGAGGGCGAAGGCCCCCACCGCACCCGCAATCAGGATCTGCCGGCCGCGTCCCTTGGTCCAGTCCATAGTCTGTCTCCGAAGCTCGAGTAGCGGCTGCGCGCCCTTGGCTCGCCATGTCGCCGCCATTTTGCGCCTGCCAGCCGCAACGTGCAACAGATGGGCGAGGGCGTCAGTCACGTGATGAAGAAAAGGTCATCGGCGCCGAGCAACGCGATCCCGCCAGCGTGATCTCCACGCTCCCGGTCATGCCGCGTCGCCCCGGAACCCAAAATCATTATTCGTGTCGAGCGCGACGCCATCGAAGCGCGCCACCAAATCTGCGAGCGTAGGGAAATCGCCCTCTCCGGCCGTGGCGGAAAACCGGAAGGTGTTGGTTCCTTCTACGCCACCGCCCACGAGCAGGTCGTCCTGACAGCGGGCCGGCGTCAGCGGAAGTCCGTAATTGGCGGCGCAAAGCGGACATTTATCCAGCTTCCACCGAATGACTGCTCCCGGCAACCACGACCCTCAGCGTGGTCGCTTGGGATGTCGGCTCTCAGGAAGCGGCAATTCTGATCTCGATGCACGACATCGGGGCGCAAAGCTGTCATGCACGGCTCCGTTTGCGAGAGTCTGCTTCGGGTCAAAGCAGCTGCTCGCGTCAATCCTCCCCTACCGATCCTCAATAATCCGCAGATAAGCCGCCGTCACAAACAGCACGATCAGCCCGAACAGTATCCGCCGCGCGCCTTCTGGCATCTGCAGGATGGTGAGCAGCGTCGTCAGCACGGTGAGGATCAGCGCCCCGATGATGGTGCCGGTGTAGCCGCCGCGGCCGCCGAAGATCGAGGTTCCGCCGATCACGGCGGCTGCTACCGAGGGCAGCACCAGCGGCTCTGCCAGCGACAGCGACGGCGCCTTGATCAGGCCGATGTAGAGCAGCCCGGTAATCCCTGCGAGCACGCTCGAGATGACGTAGAGCGCGGTGATGACCTGCCAGTAGCGGACGCCGGACAGGCGTGCTGCCCCTTCATTGTCGCCGACCGCGTAAAGCAGGCGGCCGAACCCGGTGCGGTTCAAGGTGAAAACAATGAGGACGGCGATGGGCACGAACAACAGCAGCGCATTGGGCACGCCATAGGTCAGGCCGGTGCCGAGCCAGGCCAGGAAGGGCGGAATCTTGGCGCCCGAAGCGATGACGGTACGCTGATAGACCTGCAGGCAGCCGGTGCCGATCAGGCTGGTGCCGAGCGTCATGATCAGCGGGTGCACGCGAAACACGCCGACGCCGATGCCGTTGACCAGGCCAATGAGCACCGCCGGCACAAGTGCGATGAGGATCGCCACCGCCGGGTCATGATTGACGACCTGCGTCGCCATGATGAAGGCGCTCATCGTCGCTACGGTTCCGACCGACAGATCGATGCCGCCGGTCAGCATGGTCATGGTCTGGCAGCCGGCCAGAATTGCCAGCGGGATGGCGAATTTGACGGTGTTGGCAAGCCACCGCTCGTTGACGATGCCGGGGCGCAGGATCTGCAGCACCAGCACCAGGATGACGAGCAGGATGATCAGGGGAATCAGCGGCCGGTCGGCCATGAAGCGCTTGAGGCGGCGGCCGAAGGGTACCGGTTGGATCGCGGTTGTGCTCATGACGTTGCTCGCGATTGGTTTTGCCCGATGTTGGTGCTGTTCCGGTTGGGGGAGGATGGCGTTCCACGGCGCCCCCCTCTGTCCTGCCGGTCGCCACGAGGGACAGGGCGATCGCATAGGAGCAAGTGCCCCCTCACCCGGATTGCCAACCGAATTGCGAAGGGCAATTCGGGGCAATCCGACCTCTCCCCGAGGGGAGAGGAGGTCGCCAGCGTCGACGCCAGCCTCTTCTCCCCAACGGGGAGAAGGTGGACGCGAAGCGGCCGGATGAGGGGGTCTCTCATACGCGATTGCTTTGCCTTAAAGGGAGAGATCGTCAGCATCACCTCGCCTCTCATGATGGCCGGCTCCGCATGGTGATGAAGGCGCCGAACATGACAACGGCGACCATGATCGCGCCCTCGATGATTGCGGTGACGTTGGGATCGATGGCCAGCAGCGTCAGGTCGGTGCGCACCAGCCGCAGCACGAAGACCGCGACGATCGGGCCGAGCAACCCGCCCTTGCCGCCGCCAAGTGCGACGCCGCCGAGCACGACCGCCGCCACGCTGGCAAGAAGATAGGGGCCGGGAATGGGGGCGCCGATGCCTGTGCTCATGGTCAGCGCCAGCCCGCCCATGGCAGCGAAAAGCCCCGACAGGGCGTAGGCGATGATCTTGGTGCGCGCGACAGGCACGCCGCTGCGAAACGCCGCGAGCTCGCTGCTGCCGATGGCGTAGATCGACAGGCCGAGTTTTGAGCGCTTGAGCGGTATCCAGATGATGCAGAGGCAGACGACCAAAAGCACCAGCGCCTTCGGTATCCAGGCGGAGATCCCGGGCAACCCCGGGATCGCGACCGTCCCGACGATGGTCGCCCTCAGCCATTCGGCGACCGCGCCGCCGGGCGCACTGAGGACCAGCAGCGCCGCGCCCTGCAGAACGAAGAGGGTGGCCAGCGTGACGACGATGTCGGGCACGCGGGTGACGACGATCAGCATGCCGTTGACGGCGCCCAGCACCAGTCCCATGGCCAGCACGAACGGCACGACGAAAAGCGCGTATTCCTCGCTGGCGCCGTCCATCATCGAGGCGGCGGTGACGCTGGTCAGCGCCATCATGGCGCCGACGGAAAGATCGATGCCGCCGGCGATGACGACAATCGTCTGGGCGGCCACGGCAAAGGCGTAGGGCAGCACGGCGCGCACCAGCGAGCCGAAATCGCCGCTGCCATAGCCCGGCTGGATGAGCCTGGTGATCACGAAGAGGACCACGAAGAGGACAAGCAGGCCTGCGACCCAGCCCTGACGGCGGACGAGGCGGGTCAAGGTTTCGCCACCGGGCTCGAGTGGATATCGGCGAGAATGCCGACATCCTCCTTGGCGCCGCGCGGCAAGCCATAGGCGGCGCGCATCAGCGCCGGCTCGTCGGCGAGTTCGACGGGGAAGACATCGACGACGCGCCCTCCAAAGATGACGATGACGCGATCGCAGACACGCTGTACCTCCTCGAGCTCGGATGTATAGAACAGCACGGACTTGCCCTGGTCGGCGAGTTCGCGCAGCAGCTTGTAGATCTCCTGCTTGGTGCCGACATCGATGCCGCGTGTCGGGTCGAAGCAGAGGATGGTCTGTGCTTCGGCGGCGATCCAGCGGGCGATCGTCACCTTCTGCTGGTTGCCGCCGGACAGGCGCTGCACCTCGCGCTGGGCGCGCGTGTCGATCTGCAGACGCTCGATCGCACTGACGACGCTGGAGCGTTCCTGCGCCATGTTGATCGGCCCCCAGTTGCGCAACGCGGCGCTGAACGGGAGCGCGATGTTTTCGCGCACGGAGCGCTGCATGGTCAAAGCTTCGGTGCGGTCGCCGGGCACATAGGCAATGCCGGCGCGGATCGCATCGGCCGGATGCACGAATCTCATCGGCTTCCCGTCCACCTCGATCGTGCCGCCGGACGGGCGGATGGAGCCGGCGAGGGCGGCGAAGAGCTCGTTTTGGCCTTGTCCCTCAAGCGCGACGACGCCCGCAACCTCGCCGTTGGCCAGGTCGAACGAGACGTCGTTGAGCTTGGTGCCGACACGAAGGTTCGCCACGCCGAGGCGCGGACGGCTATCCCTAGGCGAAGCGGCCTGGCCCGCCTGGCGCGCCGCCACTTGCGTCTTTTCGACCTTGACGCCGAGCATCATCTCGACGATGCGCTCCTCGACGCCTGGTTCGATGTCGACGACGCCGACGGTCTCGCCGTCGCGAAGCACGGTGGCGCGGTCGCAAAGTGCCGATATCTCGACAAAACGGTGGGAAATGAAGATCACCGAACGGCCGCTGTCGCCCTGGCGGCGAACGACCTCGAGCACCTTTTCGGCAAGGTTTGCCGGCAGTGCCGCGGTCATTTCGTCGAGCAGCAGAACGTCGGGCTCGACCGCCAGCGCCCGCGCCAGATCGAGCACGCGCAGCACGGCAAGCGGGATGTCGCGCGCGGTGTCGCGGATGTCGAGGTCGGGAATGCCGAGTTCGCGCACCCAGGCGCGGAACGGCTCGACCGGCGTGTCGGTCAGGCGAAGATTGGAGGCGACGTCGAGATCGGGGATGAGCGATGGTTCCTGGTAAACCGGAAGCAGGCCGGCGCGGCGCGCATCGGCGGGCGAGCGCACGTCGCGGGCTTCGCCGCGGATCAGGATATGCCCGGCATCGGCGCGGATGGCGCCGGTCAGGATTTTTACCAGCGTCGATTTGCCGGCGCCATTGGCGCCCATCAGGGCGTGAACCTCGCCCGGCACAACCGACAGCGACGCGTTGCGCAGCGCCACCACGGCGCCGTAAGTCTTCACGACGCCGGTGGCGTGCAGGAGGGGGTTGGTGGTCAAAATCGCGTTGCTCTCGTTCCCGAAACTCTATTGCTGGCGCTCTACGGCGCCCCCCTCTGTCCTGCCGGACATCTCCCCCACAAGGAGGGAGATTAGCAGCTTTGACGCTGGCCCTCTTCTTGCAACGCCGAAGATTGGCCAAAGCCTTGGTGACGGCTGATCTCCCCCCTTGTGGGGGAGATGTCCGGCAGGACAGAGGCGGGCGCCGTAGAGCGCCAGTCTATCAACTCTTTGTAGCGCGAGGACGGCAGTTCGCCGTCCCTCGCGCTACGGCTGAAGCGATCTTTACTCGCCCGGGCCCTTGCAGGCGATGATCTGGTCCTTGGTGTAGGTGGTCCACTCCGGGATGGAGATCGAGACCGGCCATTCCGGGCTCAGCGACGGATCGGCCGCGCCCTTCAGCTTGGCCTTGCCCTCTTCGGTGGCGTTCTCCCAGAGCTGCGGTTCGACCAGCACGGTCTGCTCCGCCGGCTTCTTGCCGTTCAGGATCTGCAGAGCCAGCGTCACGCCGGCGCCGCCGATCGAACCGGGATTGGTCACCGCCGCGCCGACAAGGCCTTCGACCGAGTTCAGCTGGCCGACGAAGCCGGCATTGTCGGCGCCGACCACCGGCACCAGCGGCGTCTGCGACTCGACCAGCGCGTCGACGATCACATTGTCGATGCCCGAGGTCCAGATGCCGTTGAACGGCGATCCGGTGGCGATGAAATCGAGGATCTGCTGCTTGCCCTGGTCCTGCTGCCAGCCGGTGAAAACCTCGTGCACGACCTTCACGTCGGGGAATTCGGCAAGCGCCTTCTTGAAACCCTTGTCGCGGTCGCTGTCGGCCGAGGCGCCGGCCGCGCCGCGCATGTAGACGACGTCGCCCTTGCCGCCGATCTGCTGGAACAGCCATTTGGCGCCGAGATAGGCGTACTGCTCCTGGTTGTTGGAGATGATGTAGGCCGAGGGCTCGGTGACCGCCTGGTCGACGGCGACGACGACGATGCCGGCCTTGGTGGCTTCCTCGAGGGCTGACTTGATGCCGGCGGGATCGGCCGGGTTGACGACGATGGCGTTGACCTTGGCGCTGATCAGGTTGCGGATGTCCTCGAGCTGGCCGGCGGCGTCGGTGTTGCGATGGGCAATGTTGAGCTTGGTCACCTCGCCGGAGGCGAGCGCCTGCGCCTTGATGGCGCAGATCATCTCCTCGCGCCAGCCGTTGCCCTGCACCGTGTTGGAGACGCCGATCGTGTATTTGGCTTCAGCGGACGAGACGCCCACCGAAGCCAGAAATGCCGCGCCGGCAAGCAGCGGGACCATTGCCAGATATTTTTTCATTTCAGTCTTCCTCCACATTGATCTCAGTTCAGTTCGAAAAGGGGCTCATTTCACGAAGGGGCGCAGCACGTCGCGGGCCAGCAGAAAGCCGCGCTTGACCTTTTCATCGCTCCCCTCAAACCCCCGGTCCTCGTGCTCGATGATGATGGGCCCGTCGTAGCCGGCCCGGTAGAGGCCGGAGAAGATCACATTCCAGTCGACATCGCCAAGCCCCGGCATGCGCGGCACCTGCCAGCCCATGCCGGCCGAGAGAATACCGCGCTCGTAAAGTCCATCATGATCGATCATCAGGTCCTTGGCATGAACATGCAGCATGTACGGGCCGAATTCCCTGATGAAGCGGGCCTGGTCGATCATCTGCCAGACCAGATGCGACGGGTCGAAATTCATGCCGACGTCGCCGCCCCACGCCTCGAGAATGCGGCGCCAGATATGGGGCGAATAGGCGATGTTGTGGCCGCCCGGCCATTCGTCATAGCTGAAGATCATCGGGCAGTTCTCAAAGGCCAGCTTGACGCCGTTGTCGCGCGCATGGGCGATGATAGCGGGCCAGACCTTGAGTGCCTCTTGCCAGTTGGCGTCGATGGTTTTTGAAGCGTCGCCGCCGCAGAAGGTGTTGACCACCGGCACGCCCATATGGCTCGCCAGCACGATCACCTTCTTCAAATGATCGATGACGGCCTTGCGGCGGGCGGCATCGGGATGCAGCGGATTGGGATAAAAGCCGAGGCCGGAGATCGACAGGTTCTCTTCCGCCAGTGCGGCGGCGATTTCCTTCGCCTGCGTGGCCGAGGTCGAGGCGGCGTCGATATGGCTGGTGCCGGCATAGCGCCGGGCAGCGCCTGAGGATTTCGGCCAGCAGGCGATCTCCAGCGCCTCGAAGCCGGCAGAACTTGCCCAGTCGGCGACCTCGCCGAGCGAGGTGTCGGCAAACGGTGCGGTGAGCAGTCCGAGCTTCATATTGCCCTCCCCTGGTCGTGATCCACGACCGATCTACTATGCCGATTGTGCGGGCCGCTTCAACCGTGTGGCCGCCGGCAATGCGCAAACCTGTCCGACGAACGCCATCGGATCGTCGCAGAGCAAGCCGTCGTGACTGGCCGTGACAGCCGTGCGGAAATCATCGTTAGCGGCGATCCAGTCCGCCATTCCCGCGCCACCCGGCAAAGCAGCGGTGGAAGGCGCCGACGCCGATATGGGCGATGCCCGGGGCCAGCGCTGTCCGGTCGTAGGACGGCTTTTGGACGGAAGGAGGAAGCCGGCTAAGCAGTGCCGGGCCCAGCGGTTCGGGCGATGCGGAAGCCGTCACCGGTTCGCCCCGACGACCCATTGCTCCTGGTCGATCAGCGCGCCGGTCATCGGCCCGGAGGCGTCGGCGAGCAGGAAGACAGTGAGGTTGGCCACCTCGTCGGCTGCCAGCAGGCGCCCGAAAGGCTGCGACGCGTTGGCGGCGTCGATCCAGCCCGGGCCATGCCCCAGCGTCTCGGCTTGCATGATGCGTTCGGCCGGCGTGTCGGTCCAGCCGACATTGATGCCGTTAACGCGGATGCGGTCGAATCGGTGCGCATTGGCGGCATTGCGGGTGAGTGTGGCTAACGCGCCCTTGGTGGCCGAATAGACGGCGAGTTCCGGCGAGCCGCAATGCGCGTTGATCGACAGGATGTTGACGATGGCGCCGCCTTGACCTTGCTTGCGCATCTGCGTGATGGCTGCCTGCATCAGGAAGAACGGCGCCCGCGCATTGACGGCGAACAGCGCCGCCCAATCGTCGAGGTCGGCATCGAGAAACGAGGCGCGGTTGGTCAGGCCGGCGGCGTTGACCAGCGCGTCGATACGGCCGAAACGACTGACGCATTCGTCCACCAGCCGCGCCGGCGCCGTGGTATCCGCCAGATCGGCGGCGACGAACGCGGTTGGCGTGCCGGCCTGGGAGAGCGACGTCGCCACTTCGTTGCCGCGCACGGGCTCGCGGCCGGTGACCAGCAGACCGCCGGCACCAGAACGCGCGAGCGTCTCGGCGATCGCCCGGCCAATGCCTTGCGTCGCACCGGTGACCAGCACCACCTTGTTGTCTAGCCGAAGTTCCATTCCTCCTCCCGGAACAACGTTTCATTTTTTCAGATATGGAAGCCAGCAGATCAACCATGCGCTCGAAGCGATGTCGAGGCCATTGTCGATGCGGCCGAGCGAGGCCTGCGAGGCGCCGACCATGCCATTGAGAAAATGCAGATTGGCGTTGGACCGCTGCAAAGATGCGGCTGATTGGGCATCTGACAACAGCATGACTCCCCCAGGCGGGGCGCCAGCCCACTCCGGCAACGACCTGATTTTGCTGTTGTGGAGCGATTTCGGTCGAGCTAAATGTGGGTTGGGCTTAGGGGTTTTGAAGTGACGGACATCATCGTAGACGTGTTTGCTGGCGCGTGGGCGGCCGGTGGATTTGCCGTGATCTGGTACGTTAGGACGAGACCATCTATCGCTGAAGATCACGAGGACCGCGATCTGCGAGAATGGCTTGATGGGCAGGTTTAAGCCCCAAGCTCAAAGCGGCCTTCCGCCAGAGCGCCTTCGGGGTGCGCCGGTACAGCTATCTTCTTGATTTTACTGGGGTAAATTTCCGCTGGTGGAGCTGAGGAGGATCGAACTCCTGACCTCGTCATTGCGAACGACGCGCTCTCCCAGCTGAGCTACAGCCCCGTCCAGCGGATGGCCGCATTTATCGGGCGCGGCGGTTTCCTGTCAAGACTGCGTTTTGCCCAAAAGCCGCGCGGCCAGCCACCGGCCTGGCGTGGCCGCGGAAGCTCTTGCCGCTTTCGCCCGTAATGGCTACATGTCGGCAACCAATCGGAGACCGGCATGATAGCCCTCATTCAGACCATTGTCCTGGCGCTTGACATTTATTGGTGGATCATCATCGCTTCGGCGATTTTCTCATGGCTCTACGCCTTCAACGTCGTCAACTCGCGCAACCAGTTCGTCGATAGCGTCAGCAACATGCTGTTCCGGCTGACCGAGCCGGCGTTGCGGCCGATCCGCCGCTTCCTGCCCGATCTCGGCGGCATCGATATTTCGCCGATCATCCTGCTTCTGATCCTGTTCTTCCTCAGGCAGTTCCTGCTCACCACGGTGTTGCCGCTGGTCTGACCAAGCGTTTATGAGCACCTCGTTTCGCTTGCGTAATGACGGTGTCGACCTGTTCGTCCGGCTGACGCCGAAAGCGGCGATGGACAGGCTCGAAGGCATCGAGACCTCGGGAGACGGGCGAAGCCACCTGAAGGCGCGCGTCCGCGCCGTGCCGGAAAACGGCGCCGCCAACCAAGCGCTCGTACGGCTGGTCGCCAAGGCGCTGGGAGTGTCGCGATCGGCCGTCTCGGTCGTCGCCGGCGGCACGGCCCGGCTGAAGACGCTGCGCATCCTCGGCGATCCGGCTGCGCTGGCGAAAGCCATCGAGGCGCTTAGCAGCGCTTGAACCGTCTCAGTCCTGCCCTCTTTGCCAATACTTGGCATCTCCCCCACAAGGGCAGGGCTATCGCAGGTGGAAAGCCGAGGCTTTCGCTCTACGATGTACCCCCACCCCTAACCCCTCCCCACAAGGGGGAGGGAGACTTCCGCTGGCGCTGACCTCGGCAAATTGCCTGCCTTTCGGCGCCAAAGGGGAAGTAAGGGCGCGCGGCAGCGTTCCCTCCCCCTTGTGGCCCGCAAGGGGGAGATTGGCAGCTTCGGCGTTTACACCAGCCCGCGCTTGATCATCATCGCTTCGGGCGACGGCATCTTGCCGCGGAAGGCGGTGTAGAGCTCTTCCGGGTCCTTGGAGCCGCCGGCGGCGTAGATGTTCTTCCTGAGCCGCTCGGCCAGCGCCGGATTGAACGGGTCGCCCATCTCCTCGAAGGCGGCGAAGGCGTCGGCGTCGAGCACCTCCGACCACATGTAGGAATAGTAGCCGGCCGAATAGCCGTCGCCGGCAAAGATGTGACCGAAATGCGGGGTGCGATGGCGCATGGCGATGGTGTCGGGCATGTTGAGCTTCTCAAGCGTTTCGGCTTCGAAACGAAGCGGCTCCTCCGGCGCATCCGACCGCGCGTGGTAGGCCATGTCGACCAGTGCTGAGGCGGTGAATTCGACCGTGGCGAAGCCGGCGCCGAAGGTGCGCGCCGCCAGCATCTTGTCGACCAGCGCCTTCGGCATCGGCTTGCCGGTCGTCACGTGCAGCGCATGCTTTTCCAGCACCGCCGGCACCGTTAGCCAGTGCTCGTAGAGCTGCGAGGGCAGTTCGACGAAATCGCGGCTGACCGAGGTGCCCGCGACCGATGGCCAGGTGACTTCGGTCAGCATGCCATGCAGCGCATGACCGAATTCGTGGAACAGGGTTTTGGCCTCATCGACCGACAAAAGTGCTGCCTCGCCCTCCGGCGGCTTGGCGAAATTCATGATGTTGTAGATGACCGGCTTCGAGCCATCGCCAAGCTTGTAGCCGGACTTCAGCGCGCTCATCCAGGCGCCGGAGCGCTTTGAGGGCCGCGCGAAATAGTCAGCCAGGAATAGACCGCGCTCGCTGCCGTCGGCATTTCTGACGACGAAAACGCGTGCGTCCGGATGCCAGGCGGCGATGCCTTTCTTCTCCTCGAAGGTGATGCCGAACAATCGTGTCGCCACTTCGAAACAGGCGTCGATGATGCGGTCGAGCTGCAGATAGGGCTTCAGCTCGGCCTCGTCGAAGGCGAATTTCTCGGCGCGCAGCTTCTCCTGATAGAAGCGCCAGTCCCAGGCGGCGAATTCTTCGTTGCTGCCGGCCTCGGCCGCCAGCCGCTGCAATTCGATCTGGTCGCTTGCGGCCTTTTCCAACGCCTTTTCCCAGACCGGGTCGAGCAGCGTATGCACCGCCTCCGGCGTCTTTGCCATGGTGTCGTCGAGCTTCAGGGCGGCGTAGGAAGCGTAGCCGAGCAGCTTCGCCTTTTCGGCGCGGAGACGCAGCATATCGCGCACCACGGCGGTGTTGTCGGTGGCGCCGCCGTTCTGGCCGCGCATGGTGAAGGCGCGGAAGGCAATCTCGCGCAGGTTACGGCGCTCGGAGAAGGTCGAGAACGGCTCGTAGATCGAACGCGACAGGGTGACGGCATAGCGGCCCTTCTGGCCACGCATCTCGGCGGCCTCCGCCATCGCGCTTTTCAGGAATTCCGGCAGGCCGGCAAGGTCGGCCTGATCAAGAAACAGCGCCCAGTCGCGCTCGTCGGCAAGCAGGTTCTGGCCGAAAATCGTGCCGAGCGACGACAGCTCCTCATTGATCGTCGCCAGCCGCTTCTTGCCCTCGGCGTCGAGCTTGGCGCCGGAGCGGACGAAATTTTTCCAGGTCTTTTCCAGCACCCGCAGCGTTTCTGCATCGAGCTTCAGGGCCTCGCGGCGCTGGTAGAGATCGTCGATGCGGGCAAACAGCCTCTCGTTCATCGAGATCGCCGAGAAATGCCGCGACATCTTTGGCGAGATGTCGCGCTCCAGCGCCTGGATCGCCTCGTTGGTGTGGGCGCCGGCCCGGCACCAGAAGATCGACGAGACATGGTCGAGCGCCTCGCCGCCAAGCTCTAGTGCTGCAAGCGTATTCTCGACGGTCGGCGTCTCGGCATTGCCCGCTATCGCCTCGATCTCGGCCTCATGCGCCTTTAACGCCGCATCGAACACCGGAGAAAAATCGCCGTCGCCGATGCGGGTGAAATCGGGCAGGCCGAGCGGCCCTTGCCATGCGGTCAGCGGATGGGCGGCGAGGTCGACGGTATTCGTGGACGGCATGGACAATCTTCCGTTAAGTGAGGGGCTTTCGTAAGTGAGGGGCTTTCGCTGAGTGGCTGTAGAGGCAGGTCGGGACCACCACCGATGTAAGGCGCTGGCTTGCCGCACGCAATATCGCGGCCGGTCAGTAGCCGTCACAGTTTTCCGCGATCGCCGCCTGCGAACTGGCGGTGATGCGGTTGTCGCTGATCGCGAAGGTTTCCTGCATCAGCATGTCGTTGTTGGGGAAATCATAGCAGGCGATGACCGTGGTGACGCCACCCTCGGTCTTCTCGATCCGATGCCGGATTTCAGCCCCGGCGACAGCGCCTTCCCAGTCGTCGATCGAGGCGATGAATTCCTGCTTGGTCTGGACGACGCCGAGATCGTCGAGTTTTATCCGGACGTCGTCGGCAAGCAGATCCGACAATTCCGTGCGATCGGCGACCAGCAGCGCCGCGTACCAGCGGTCGATGAGCGCGCCGTCATCGGCGTGGGCGGACATGAGTGAAATCAGCAGCGCCGCTGCGGCCAAGGCGATCGAACGGCATACCATGCAAGCCTCCTACGTCATCTCCGGCCGCTCGAAGTCACCGGTGTCCTTGTTCATCACCCAGAGCTCGCCGGTCGAGATGTCGAACCAGGCGCCGTGCAGCGACAGCCGTCCCTTGCCTTCCAGGATCGAGACGCAGGGAAAGGTCCTGAGATTGGCAATCGAATAGCGGATCGAAATGCGCTCGAGCGCGGTCTGCCGCTCGGTCGCCGTCATGAAGGTGCTTGACGACACGGTCTCGGCCGCCGGCGCAATCAGGCTCATCCATTTGCCGATGAAGTCGCCGGGTGAAAGGGGCGCTGCCGTACTGTCGAGTGCCGCGCGGATGCCGCCACAGCGGCCATGGCCCATCACCACGATGTTCTTCACCTTGAGGCTCTGCACGGCGAACTCGAGCGCCGCCGAGGTCGAGTGGAACTGGTCGTCGGGCGCATAGGGCGGTACCAGATTGCCGACATTGCGCAGCACGAAGAGTTCGCCGGGGCGAGCGTCAAAGATCGCCTCGGGAGCCGCGCGCGAGTCGCAGCAAGCAATGATCATCGTTTCGGGGGCCTGGCCCTCGCGAGCGAGCGAGCGATAGCGTCCGCTTTCGGCGAGATAGCGGCCGTTCATGAAATTGCGGTAGCCGGTGAGCAGATGGTCAGGGAGGTGAGGCATCGGCGGCGTCTGGAGCCTTTCGGGGTTAGACGGCAGCTCTTTCAAGTCAGGAAGGCTCTAACGGCAAAAGCCGGTCGCGAGCAATGCCGAATCGCAGATGGCTGCAATTGCCATGCTGGAAGGCCCCCTCATCCGGCCTCCGCTTCGCTACGGCCACCTTCTCCCCAAGGGAAGAAGAGGTCGCAGGCGCCGGTGCCAGCCTCTTCTCCCCAGCGGGGAGAAGGTGGCCCGAAAGGGCCGGATGAGGGGCCTTCGCCCAATGCGATTGTCTCGCCGATAGACGGGACCAAGAAATTCATGCCCAGATCGCGACAGAGATGCCAAATCGGTCGGCGAGCGGCGGATCCGGAAACGGCCTTGCCTCGCCGCTGGCGATGCGGCCGGCGATCAGCATCATCGCTGCGGCGTCGAGAAAGTCGTCGGCAGCAGCGCCTCGCGGCGGCGTCCGGTCGAGAAAGCCACTGATATAGCCGTGCCGGCAAAGCAGCGCCTTGCGTTCCGCCATGCCGGCCGGGTTGACGGCGCCCTTGATCTTCTTCGGCAGGCGCATTGCCTGATCGCCGTTCAGGCGGCAGAAGGCGACTTCCGGATGCGATTCGAAGACGCGGCTGCGCAGTTCGGGACGCGCGATCAGCACCGCATCGACCTCGCGGATCTTGGCAAAGATGCCAAAAGCCTGGATCGAGACGCCGCGCGGCGGATCGGAGGTCGCCTTGGCCACTTCGCTTGCCTGGCGATGCGCGGCATACCAGGCCTCGATCGTGGTGAAGCCATCCGTATGCGCGTAAAGCGCCGCACGCGAGGGGATGGCGAAGACACTGGATTGCCTTTTGCCAAGCAGCCGCCGCACCAGCGCTTCGGGCCCGCGGCCGCCCTTTTGCGAAAGGTCGGGCAGGCCGATCGGCATGTCGACGGCGACCGTCGCATCGGCCGGCAATCCGTCGAGCAGTGCCGCGAAGCTGGGAAAAACGGCTACCGAGGGGGCTGCGCCCGGATCGCGGCGAACGGCGATCCAGCCGGCCTTGCAGCCGTCGACACCGACGAAAGTCACGCTCTTTTGTCCCGCCCCGGATGCAGGAGATGGCGAAGCTGCACCATCGCCATCGGGTGCGACAGGCTCTGCGCGTCGGTTTCGAGCTGCAATTCGTCGCCGCCGCGCTTGGCAGTGCGCGCCAGTATCTCGTAGACCGCCGCCGTGGTCGACTGCAGTGCCTTGATCGGCGGCTGGCCGGACAGGATGCGCGCCAGATAGACGGCCGCCGTCAGGTCGCCGAGGCCATTAGGCGGATTGTCGATGAGGCGATGTTCGGCGAGCAGCGCCTGATTGCCGTTGAGCAGCAGATTGCCGGTGCCGCCGGCCATCATCGCCGGCGCGGAAGTGACCAGCATGGTCGACGGCCCGGCATGAAGGGCGGCCGCCATCACCGCTTTCAGGTCGGGCAGCGGCGCTTCCGCCATCCATTCCAGCTCGTAGCGGTTGGGCGTGGCGATGTCGGCGATCGGCATCAGCCGGTCGCGCATGGCAATGGCGGTCGTCTCCGGCACAAAGAGCCCGCCCGAATCGCCCATCACCGGGTCGCAGATATAGACGGCGTCCGGCGTCTTCGCCTTGACCGCGCCGACCAGCGAGGCGACGGCGTCGGCCTGGCCGCCTTCGCCGAGATAGCCGGACAGCACCGCGCCGACCTCGCCCAGCCATGGCGCGCGCTCGAGATCAGCCATCAGCGCCTTGAATTGATCGAGCGGCGGCACGATGCGCGTCGCCCGTCCATGGCCCGGATGCCAGGGCAGGATGACGGTCGGCACCGCCCACACCGGAAAGCCCAGCGTCTCCAGCGCAAAGACCGCGGCGCGGTTGCCGACCGAGCCGCGCGCGACATGGCTGGAAATGACGATGACCGCGCGCGGCGCGTCGTGTTCTTCGGTGCTCACGAGGTTCCTAACTTTGGCTGATGAAAACCACGAGCCAGATCAACAGGCCAATGGCGATAACGAACCCCAGCGCCCGGCCAATGCGCGTGCCCCAATATTCGATCGGGTCCGACTGGTTGGCGTCTGCAGCTGTGACGTGATCGCGCGCGCCCTTCGCGGTCCGCGCAATGAACGAGGCCGGGTCGGTTTCGCGTGCCACGCGCTCGATGATGCGGCGCGATTCGTCGTCGCTGTCCTGGCGTTCCGCCATGGCGATGCCCTGTTTTCGCGGCGACTTTAACCTGTTCGCCCGGCCAATTACAGGGCCTGACAGTGAATGATAAAGCACCAGTAAGGTCCCCCGGAGGTCATGTCCTCGCGCACGGATTGTGGTAATGCTTCGCCTGTCAGTCTTATCGAGGGATCTTTCCATGCTTGCCCTTTCCTCCCCTTTCGTCTTCCGCAATCTGCCTGCCTTGCTGATGATGGCGATCGTGCTGCCGCTGCTGGCCGGCTGCGGCTACAACACCATCCCGACGGCGGAGGAAAACGCCAAGGCCGCATGGAGCCAGGTGCTGAACCAGTACCAGCGCCGCGCCGACCTCATTCCCAACCTGGTCGAGACGGTCAAGGGCTATGCCGCGCACGAGAAGGAGACGCTCGATGCCGTGGTCGAGGCGCGCGCCAAGGCGACGCAGGTGACGGTGACGCCGGAAACGCTGAGCGATCCGGAAGCCGTCAAGAGATTCCAGGACAGTCAAGCCGGCCTGACCAGCGCGCTGTCGCGGTTGCTGGCGGTGGTGGAGAATTATCCCGACCTCAAGGCCAACCAGAATTTCCTGGCACTGCAGGCGCAGCTCGAAGGCACCGAAAACCGCATCGCGGTCGCCCGCCGCGACTATATCCAGGCGGTGCAGGAGTACAATCTGACGCTGAGGACCTTCCCGTCGGTGATTTGGGCGACCCTGTGGTTCCGCGACAATCAGCCGTTCGCCAATTTCACCATCGAGGAAGACAAGATGCAGACGCCGAAGGTCGATTTCGGCACGCAGCAGGGCGGGTGATCGGCGCTTAGCGAGCGCAGTTTCCATTGGCCTTGTACTCCGTCCCACCCCCCTCTGTCCTGCCGGACATCTCCCCCGCAAGGGGGGAGATTTGCAGCTTCTGCGTTCCGTCCGCTCCTGCAGCATTCAAAATTGGCGAAAGCCAACGCGACAGCCGATCTCCCCCCTCGTGGGGGAGATGTCCGGCAGGACAGAGGGGGGTGGGAAGAAACACCAGCCTGATATTTTTTGGCTTCCTTTTAAGCCTTCTCTTCCTCCCCATCACCGCCGTTGCCGCCGAATTGCCTGTTCTGACCGGGCGGGTCGTCGACAATGCCGGTATCATCGATGCCGCGACCGAGGCGGCGCTGATCCGGAAGCTCGCCGATTTCGAAGCCAAGAGCTCGGACCAGATCGTCGTCGCGACAATCAATAGCCTCGACGGCGAGGAGATCGAGCCCTACGCCAATCGTCTGTTCCGCGCCTGGAATCTCGGCCAGGCCGGCGAGGACAATGGCGTGCTTTTGCTGGTCGCCAACAACGACCGCAAGATGCGTATCGAGGTCGGCTACGGACTGGAAGGCACGCTGACCGACCTGCACACCAAGCTGATCATCGAAAACGACATGGTGCCAGCCTTCCGCGCCGGCGATTTCTCCGGCGGCATAGCCAAGGCCGTCGACGACATGGTCATGGTGCTGGAAGGCAATCCGGAAGAGCTGGAAGCGCGCGGGACCCGCAACCAGCAGGCGCCATTCAACACCGACGATCTGTTCTTTGCGATCTTCATAAGCATCTGGGCGATCATCTTCTTCGGCAGCATCGCCGCCTCCATCCTGCCGCCGATCTTCGGCCGGAAACTCGGTCCCGGCCGCTATCGCTGGCTGGGCATGACTTTCGAGCCAGGCCGGCGATCTTCCAGCGGCTGGTCGGGAAGTTCCGGCGGGGGAGGCTGGTCCTCAGGCGGTGGCGGCTTTTCCGGCGGCGGTGGCTCGTCCGGCGGCGGCGGCTCATCGGGAAGCTGGTGACGGCATGACAAGAGGCGCCATCCGCTCACCAGCTTCCGGCCGTTTCGCCGCGACGATCGGCGCTGCCTTGGCGGCCACGGCGGTGCTGCTGCTGGTCGGCTTCACCGCACTTGCCGCCGAATTGCCTGTTCTGACCGGGCGGGTCGTCGACAATGCCGGTATCATCGATGCCGCGACCGAGGCGGCGCTGATCCGGAAGCTCGCCGATTTCGAAGCCAAGAGCTCGGACCAGATCGTCGTCGCGACAATCAATAGCCTCGACGGCGAGGAGATCGAGCCCTACGCCAATCGTCTGTTCCGCGCCTGGAATCTCGGCCAGGCCGGCGAGGACAATGGCGTGCTTTTGCTGGTCGCCAACAACGACCGCAAGATGCGTATCGAGGTCGGCTACGGACTGGAAGGCACGCTGACCGACCTGCACACCAAGCTGATCATCGAAAACGACATGGTGCCGGCCTTCCGCGCCGGCGATTTCTCCGGCGGCATGGCCAAGGCCGTCGACGACCTGATCATGGTGCTGCAAGGCAATCCGGAAGAACTGGAAGCGCGCGGCGAGCGCAACCCGGCCGAAAGCAATGCCGTCGATCCCATCGTCGCGCTGTTCATCATCGTGTGGGCGACGCTGTTTTTAGGCGGCCTGGCGATGGCGTTCCTGCCGCCGATCTTCGGCACGAAGCTGTCGCCGGGCGTGTATAAATGGCTGGGCATGACATTCCGCTATGGCCAAGGATCGGGTCGCTATGGCCAAAGGTCGGGTTCCGCGGCCTCGGGCGGCGTCTGGACAACCGGCACCGGCAGCGGCTGGTCATCGGGCCGTTCCGCCGGCGGCTGGTCGTCGGGCGGTGGTGGCGGCGGCTTTTCGGGCGGCGGCGGCTCGTCCGGTGGTGGCGGTTCCTCAGGAAGCTGGTGAGACACAACATGGCAACACGACCGATCAGCCCCGAGGACCATGACCGTATCGCCAAGGCGATCCGCGCCGCCGAATCAAAGACCGATGGCGAAATCTACTGCGTGGTCGCCTATGCCAGCGACGGCTATTTCTTTCCGGCCGCCTTCATGGCGACGCTGGCCATGCTCGTTGTCAGCCTCGCCGTCAGTTACGGGCTGGAAGCGTGGTGGCTTTCGATCCGCGTGCCGCATTTCGTTATTGCGCAGCTTCTGGCGATGGCCTCGGTGCTTGTCCTGTTGTGGGCGCTGCCCGGCTTGCGCATCCACCTGGTGCCGAGGCGGCTGCGCTACCAGGCCGCGCACGCGAATGCGATAATGCAGTTCCTCGCCCATAACGTCCACCGCACCACGGCGCGCACCGGCGTGCTGGTCTTCGTCTCCATTGCCGAACACTATGCCGAGGTGGTCGCCGACAGCGGCATCGACAGCCGTGTCGGCCAGCATGTCTGGGACGGCGTCGTCCGCGACCTTACCGCGCATGCCCGCGACGATCGTCTCGCCGACGGCTTCATCAAGGCGATCGAAGCGACGGGTGCGGTACTGGCCGAGCATTTCCCGGTTTCTACCGGCGACAGCAACGAGCTGGACGATCATCTGGTCG
This sequence comes from Mesorhizobium sp. WSM4840, assembly GCF_055811755.1. NCBI lineage: Bacteria > Pseudomonadati > Pseudomonadota > Alphaproteobacteria > Hyphomicrobiales > Phyllobacteriaceae > Mesorhizobium > Mesorhizobium sp. WSM4840. The sequence goes on along the minus strand of NZ_JBVVQD010000001.1, from coordinate 368,639 downwards.
AAATCTGAGAGCCTGCCTGCAAACGCTACTCTGCCGGACGCCTGACGCGATTTTCTGCGCCTCCGATGCTCACGGACTTAAATGTCCGCTGCGCTTCGGTTCTCGAAAACCGCGCCATTCGCCTCGGCAGAGCGCGTTTTCAGACAGGCTCTTTTCGTGTCGCAAGCACGTTCATCGGCTGTGCGAAAGCTTGCGAGCCGCTGACGGGACTCTTGCAATCGGGCGATGCGGGTTTATGGTTAACCAATCATGAAGACGCTGAGCATCGACATCAGGAAAGCCGAGCCGCGCGACGCAAGCGCCATCGCCGACGTGCACCTGCTGGCCTGGCGCGGCGCCTACTCCGGCATCATCCCGCATCGCACGCTGACATCGATGATCAACCGCCGCGGCGCCGACTGGTGGGCGAACGCCATCCGTCGTGCCGCCACCGTCCTGGTCGTCGAGATCGGCGGCAAGGTCGCCGGCTACGCCACGATCGGCAAGAACCGCGCCCGCGAGCTCAAGCAGCAGGGCGAGATCTACGAACTTTACGTGCGCCCGGAATATCAGGGCATCGGGCTCGGCAGCCGGCTATTCTCGGCCGCACGGGCGCGACTGGCAGACCACGGCCTGAAAGGCATGGTGGTGTGGGCGTTGGAGGACAACCAGAGCGCGCTCACCTTCTATGCCGGCGCCGGCGGCCGCGACGTCGCCGAGGGCGTCGAGATCTTCGAGCAGAAGGCTCTGAAGAAGGTCGCCTTCGTCTGGGAATGACGGCTCGACACGCCTTTCGCTAACACCCTCAGCTGCTTTCAGTACCATTCGCCGCATTGCACCATGCGCCGCTGCCCGCTATCGGTCTCCAATCGAAAGAGGGACAAAAGCCATGCGTATCGAAGCCATCGCCATCGGAAAGAACCCGCCGGAGGACGTCAACGTCATCATCGAAGTGCCGATCGGCGGCGAGCCGATCAAGTACGAGATGGACAAGGAGGCCGGCACGCTGTTCGTCGACCGCTTCCTGCACACCTCGATGCGCTATCCCGGCAATTACGGCTTCGTGCCGCACACGCTGTCGGGTGACGGCGACCCGATCGACGTGCTGGTCTGCAACACGCGCGCGCTGGTGCCGGGCTGCGTCATCAATGTGCGGCCGATCGGCGTGCTGGTGATGGAGGACAACTCCGGTCTGGACGAAAAGATCATCGCGGTGCCTTCGCCCAAGCTGACGCTGCGCTACGAGAATGTCACCGAATACACGCACCTGCCCGACATCACCCGCCAGCAGGTGCAGCACTTCTTCGAGCACTACAAGGATCTCGAACCCGGCAAATGGGTCAAGATCGAAGGCTGGCACGATGCCGCCTACGCCAAGAAGATGATCATCGAGGCGATCGAACGGGCGAAGAAAAGCAAGTAGCCGAACGCCTGAAGTTGACCGAATGGGTTGTCGCAACGATTGAGGTTGGCCGAAGCCCCTCAGCTTCGTCATCCCTGGGCGGAGCGACGCGAAGCGGAGCGCAGACCCTGGGATCCATTCGTGCGCCAGGCATGGCGCGTAGCGCCGTGAATGGCGCTGTTTCGGCCGCTGTGGTGGCGGTCGAGGTGACTTGGAGGTGCAAGTCCTCTGCGGGCCCGGGTGATGGGAACCGCTAGCCGAACAGCAAGGGCGTCGTCGCGAGGCGGGGTCTGAAGGAAGCTGCAAGCAAAGTGCCGGCCTGACGAACAGCAAGCGCATATGAGGCGTCTGCATCCGGGCGAGGGGGCGAATGGACCCGAAGCCCGATATCACCCCGGAGGGTGCGGCCGTAGATGCGACAGGCACATGGCACGAAGGTCACGCGTCTTACCCTGGGAGGCCTGCCGGCCTGCCCCTGGAAACAGGTGTGCTACCGCCGCCGAGAGGCGCCGGGATGGGTCGGCAGGAGTCAGCAGAGGCCGTAGTAGCCGGACCAAACGGCGAAGGGCTGAACATGAAGTGCCGGACGGAGAACGGTCTTTCGATGGTTGGACAAGATGCAGAAAACGGGGCCGAAAATCCCCATGCCGAAACCTGGAGCAGCGGCCGGAAGCCGCGAAAGCAGGCATCGGTTGCATCGAGCCCCACGGCAGGACCGTCACCCTCTCGACCGGAGGCAGACGAGCGACTGATGGAGATGATCCTCAGCCGCGAGAACATGATGGCGGCGTACCACCGGGTGGTGAGGAAAAAGGGCGCACCGGGCATCGACGAGATGACGGTGGAACAGCTGAAGCCCCACCTCACGGAGCACTGGCCGCGCATCAGAGAAGAGCTGCTGGCGGGTCGTTACAGACCGGCGCCGGTGCGTGGGGTGAAAATCCCCAAGCCCGGCGGCAAGGGAATGCGCCAACTGGGCATCCCGACCGTCCTGGACCGGCTCATTCAGCAGGCGATGCATCAGGTGCTGATGCCGATCTTCGATCCGGACTTCTCCGACTCCTCCTACGGCTTCCGGCCGGGGCGGAGCGCTCATGATGCGGTTCTGGCCGCCCGGTCGCACGTGGCCGGAGGTCGCCGCTTCGTGGTCGATCTTGATCTGGAGAAGTTCTTCGACCGGGTGAACCACGACGTGCTGATGGCACGCGTGGCGCGCAAGGTCGAAGACAAGCGGGTGCTGCGGTTGATCCGCCGCTACCTGCAGGCAGGGTTGATGACGGGCGGGGTCGAGACGGCGCGTAGCGAAGGGACGCCGCAAGGCGGGCCGCTCTCGCCGCTGCTGTCGAACATCCTGCTCGACGATCTCGACAAGGAACTGGAACGGCGTGGTCATGCCTTCTGCCGTTACGCCGACGACTGCAACGTCTATGTACGGTCGCAGCGTGCCGGCGAGCGCATCATGGCCTCGCTCACCCGGTTCCTGGCCGCGCGGCTGAAGCTCAAGGTCAACGGCGACAAAAGCGCTGTGGACCGACCGTGGAACCGAACGTTCCTTGGCTATACCATGTCCGCCCACAAAGTGCCGCGTCTCTGGATCGAGCACAAAAGCGTGGCGCGGCTGCGGCACAAGCTGAGGGCTTTCTTCCGTGCCGGGCGCGGTCGCGCCCTTGCTGCCACCATCAAGGACCTCGCCCCGATACTGCGCGGCTGGATCGCCTACTTTCGGCTGACCGACGGCAAGGGGTTCTCGAGGAACTGGATCGCTGGGTACGGCGCAGGTTGCGCTGCATCCTATGGCGGCAATGGAAACGGCCACGCACCCGGTTCATGCGGCTGATGCAGCGAGGATTGACGGAGCAGCGTGCGCGTGACGGGGCCTCAAACGGCCGCGGCCCGTGGTGGAATGCCGGGGCCAGTCATATGAGCGATGCCTTCCGCAATGCCTTCTTCAGCAAGCTAGGGCTGATCTCGCTTCAAAACGAGCTTCGACGCCTAAACCACGCTTCATGAACCGCCGTGTACGGAACCGTACGCACGGTGGTGTGGGAGGGGGGATGCCGCAAGGCTCCCTCCTACCCGATCGTGACATCAGCCGAAGAATGCAGGGACCAGAATTCTGCACCGTTGCGGCGCTTTGACGTCACGGCATGGATCCAGGGGTCTGCGCTGCGTCGCTGCGCTCCTTGCTCCGCCCCAGGATGACGAAGTCAGTTATCGACGCGGCCGAAATCGGGTGCGTCGCCGATAACCACGCGCTTGTCCTTGCCGCAGGCAAAGGTCCGCGCCTTCTCGTCGGCGAGCTTGCGGGCCTGGTCGTTGGCGCTGGGGTTGCCGGTGGCCAGCACCAGGCCGACGGTGCAGCCCTCATAGGTCTCCGGCTGGGCGACCTTGGCGACGACCAGCACGTCGGTGGGTTTGTTCTCTCCCTCAGGATTGCTGATCGAGCGACGGTGGATGACCGCGAAAGGAATGGCTGCGTCGCCGTTCGTCTCGATGCGCCATTCGAGTTTTGATCCAGCCGAATTGAGCCCGACAAAACTTTCCCAGACCGCGGTCATGTCGCTGGGCGGAAAACCATAGAACAGCGATTCCCGGGCATCGTCGTAGGCGATCAGCACCGAGTAGCCGCGATAGCCCGAACAGGCGAGACTGGTCCAGTCGCCTTCGCCTTCCTCCGCCTGCGCGTAGGTCACGCAGTCCTTCTTCCAGTCGAGATCGGTGTAGGCGCTGGAAATATCGCCGGCCTGGGCAGCCTGGCAGAGGCCGGCAAGGGCAAGCGGGATCATCAAAAAGCGACGCATCGCGAGCAACTCCGTTTCGGGGCTGCCGCACGGTATCGTCAAACGCTATTTCTTCAAGCTCGCTTCGATCAGCAGGTCGGCGTTGCGGGCTACAGACTTCGCCGGTCCGCCGGCACCGAACAGCTGGCCGCTGATATAGGCGCCCTCGATCAGAAGCAGCAGCCCGTCGCCCAGCGTATCGGCGTCGCCGGCACCCATTGCCGCCGCCATGGCGCGCAGGCGCCGTCGCAATTCCTGCTTGTTGGCCTCGCTCACCAGGCGGGCCGGATGGCCGTGCTCGGGATATTCGACGGCCGCATTGGTCATGCCGCAGCCGCGATAGTCTGGCTTTTGCGTGCGCTTGCCGATGCGGGTCAGGAAGGCGGCGATCTGCGCGCGCGGATCGCCGGGATGGGCAGCCACCGCCGCGTCGAAGCGATCCCAGAACTCCAGGTCGTACTGCCGCAGATAGGAGGCGGCCAATTCGTCCTTGGAGGGAAAGCTGCGATAGAGGCTGGGCTTGGTGACGCCGGCGCGCCGCACGATCTCGTCGACGCCGATCGCCCTGATGCCTTGCCGGTAGAACAGGTCGCGGGCAACGCGAAGGATTTTTTCGCCGGCGCGGGGCGGGGCTACTTCATCCGCTTTGATCGCTGGTTCAATGCTTTTGATTCTCGACACGGTGTTGCCTGCTTGACAATGTTACCGATCGGTACGTATACCTCGGTGCAATAGCAACGTACTGGTCAGTAACATGATAGTCCAATCCCGCCCGTTTGGCCAGCGCTACGCTTTTGTCGTGGTCGCCGTCATTTTCCTCTGCCTACTGATCGCGGCGGGCCTGCGGTCGGCGCCGGCCGTCATGATGCTGCCGCTGGAGGAGAGTTTTGGCTGGCGGCGCGATGTCGTCTCGCTCGCCGCGGCAATCGGCATCTTCCTCTACGGCCTGACCGGACCGTTTGCCGCGGCACTGATGGAGCGGATCGGGCTGCGCCGCACGCTGCTGGCATCGCTGGTGGTGATGTCGGGTTCGACGGCGCTCAGCCTGTTGATGACCGAGCCGTGGCACCTGCTTCTCACCTGGGGCGTATTTTCCGGCGTCGGTTCGGGCGCGGTCGCCACCGTGCTCGGCGCCACCATCGTCAACCGCTGGTTCAAGACCAATCGCGGCCTGGTGATGGGACTGATGTCGGCCTCCGCCGCCACCGGCCTGCTGGTGTTCCTGCCGCTGCTCGCCGCGTTCGCCCAGTTGGGCGGCTGGAAGCCTGTCGCCATCGCCATTGCGGTCGCCACCGCCTGCCTGGTGCCGCTGGTCTGGCTGCTGGTGCCGGAACGTCCGGCTTCGATCGGCATGGTACGCTATGGTGCGGACGCCGATGACGTGCCGCCGGTTCCGCCGGCCTCGCAGGGCAATTTCCTCACGCACACGCTCAGCACGCTGCGCCGTGCCGCCGGCACGCGCGTGTTCTGGTACCTGTTCGCCACCTTCTTCATCTGCGGCTTCACCACCAACGGACTGGTCGGCACGCACCTGATCGCATTTTGCGGCGACATGGGCATCGGCCAAGTGCAAGCCGCCGGCCTGCTGTCGCTGATGGGCATCTTCGACCTGATCGGCACCACGCTGTCAGGCTGGCTCACCGACCGTTTCGATCCGCGCAAGCTGCTCGGCGTCTATTATGGCATCCGCGGCCTGTCGCTGATCTACCTGCCTTATTCCGGCTTCTCGTCGACCAGCCTGATCATCTTCGCCGTGCTCTACGGATTGGACTGGATCGCCACCGTGCCGCCGACGCTCAGGCTGTCGAACGAGGCGTTCGGCGATCGCAGCGGGCCGATCGTCTTCGGCTGGATCGTCGCCGGCCATCAGGTGGGTGCGGCGGCGGCCGCTTTCTTCGGCGGCACCATGCGTGAATTGCAGGGCAATTACGAGCTTGCCTTCCTCATCGCCGGCATGACCGCAATAGCCGCAGCCTGCATCTCGCTGTTGATCAACACCAGCCGTCCGGCCTTCGCGCCGGAAGGTCAACCGGCGTAGGCGCCCTCGTCACAGGAGAGGCGCCGTCGGCCAAACTGCCAATCTCCCCCCTTGTGGGGGAGATGCCCGGCAGGGCAGAGGGGGGCGCGAAGGATCGCTACCCTCTGGATTCTGCGTCGTACTCTGTAAAGCGTTTGCGACTCTATCTGATTTCTATCTGATTGTTGTACGTCGGCGGGACAGCGCCCCCCTCTGGCCTGCCGGCCATCTCCCCCACGAGGGGGGAGATCGGCAGCTTCGCCGTCTGCGCGACCCAGCCTTCCCTCCTGTCGATTGTAACGAAACCTTCATGGTTTCGAGATGTGCCTGAAACATTGAGGCTGGACCTTGGCGGCGCCGTTCAACGCCATCCAGGAGACAGCCATGAACAAGATTTCGATGACCCGGCGCGCCTTCGTCACGTCCGTGAGCGCCGCCGGCCTCGTCGGCGTATCGGGCCTCGCGGTTCCCTATTATTCGCGCGCCAATCAGCGGCCCGCCTTCACCCATGGCATCCAGTCGGGCGATGTCGATGCAATCAGCGGCGTGGTGTGGACCCGCACCGACCGCCCTTCGCGTGTCATGTTCGAAGTGTCGTCGACGGAAAATTTCGCCAACGCCTTGCGCCTTGCGCCGCTCGATACGTCGCCGGCCAGCGATTACACGGTAAAGCGGCTGCTCACCGACCTCGCCTCCGACCAGGACATCTTCTACCGCATGATCGCGGCCGATCTCGCCGACATCAACGCCGTCTCCGAGCCGATCGTCGGCCGCTTCCGCACGGCGCCGGCCTCGAAGCGTGATATCCGGTTCGCCTGGTCGGGCGATACCGCCGGCCAGGGCTGGGGCATCGACGACACCGGCATGAAGACCTATGCCACGATCGGCAAGCATACGCCCGACTTCTTCCTGCATTCCGGCGACACCATCTATGCCGACGGCCCGATGAAGGACGAGGTCGACCTCCCCGGTGGCAGCAAGTGGAAGAACAACGTCCTCATCGACGAAAAGCGCAAGGTTGCCGAGACGCTGGACGAGTACCGCGGCCAGTGGAAATACAATTTGATGGATGGGCATGTGCTGGGGCTCAACGCCATCTGCCCGACCTTCTACCAGTGGGACGACCACGAGGTGGTGAACAACTGGTCGGATTCGAAGGACCTGAGCGCCGACGACCGCTACTCGGAAAAAAACATCCATGTGCTGGCGGCACGCGCGGCACGCGCCTTCCACGAGATGACGACGATCCGCTACGAGCCGTCGGAACCGGGCCGCGTCTATCGCAAGATCGCCTACGGGCCGCTGCTCGACGTGTTCTTCCTCGACATGCGTTCCTATCGCGGCGCCAACGGCCCCGGCATGCAGGATACGGTGACGCCGCAATCGCGCATTCTCGGCGAACAGCAGACGAAGTGGCTGAAGCGCGAACTGGCAACCTCCAACGCGACCTGGAAAATCATCGCCGCCGACATGCCGCTCGGTCTCGTCGTCTGGAACGACGCCACCAAGAAGGCCGGCGCCGAGGCCATCAGCAATGGCGACAATGGTCCGGCCAAAGGCCGCGAATTGGAAATTGCCGACCTCCTTCGCTACATAAAGAACGCCGGTATCACCAACACCGTCTGGCTGACCGCTGACGTGCACTACACGGCGGCGCACTACTACAATCCTGACAAGGCGCAGTTTCAGGACTTCAATCCGTTCTGGGAATTCGTCTCGGGTCCGCTCCATGCCGGCACGTATGGACCCAATGATTTCGACATGACCTTCGGCCCGGAGCTGAAATTCATCAAGGCGCCAACCGCCGAGCAGGGGCAGAACCTGCCACCCTCGGCCGGCCTGCAGTTCTTCGGCCTCGTCGACATCGACGGCGCCACTGAACAGATGACGGTGCGGCTGATGGATCGCGACGACAATGAACTTTACAAGGTCACGCTCGATCCGGTGCAGTCGGCGTGAGGGGACTGGGTCACCTTGTATCAAGCCTGGGTGACGTCGTGCTGCCCCTCATTGCCCTGCCGGGCATCTCTCCCCGTAAACGCCGTAAACGGGGAGAAAGTGGCCCGCATCGAAGATTTCGCTAATCGCGAACGTTGCAGAAGGAGAGCCGACATTTCGCGCAGCGGGCTTCTCCCCGTTTACGGGGAGAAGGTGCCGGCAGGCGGATGAGGGGCCGCGCCGGCGCGGGCAAGATTTCAGGAAGGGCCGATCCGATCTTTTCCACAATGTGCCGAAAGCAGTCCTAATCTGGATAGCAAACGGTCGGAATTTCGGGCCAAACAGCGATGTCGCAGTTGGCAGCCTCCTGCCTCTGCTTGAAGGCGGCGCTAACCGGCCCGGTCACCACCGGGTCGACGCCATCGGGAGCATCGGCAAACAACTGCTCCGCCGTTCGGGCGTCGGACGGCAGGGCAGGCCGTGTGTCCTTCAACGACGCGGCCGATTGTGCCGCGCCTGCCGCAAGGAGGACGGCGAGGGCGGCCCATGCGATTGGCCGGTATCTGATGCCCGTATTGCTCATGAAATTTGAACTGTCCCGACCGTGAAAGGTTCCGCTTTGGTTAATAATTCCATTTCACACCAAGACGCTTAAGATTTGGTGACCATGTATTTGGTGGCACGCCTCCTCTTTCGCAATTGCGAAAAACCCTGTATGAGCCGCCCAACCGAAAGAGGCAGCGCCATTTGGCCTGCTGCCTGCAACGCTCCCGAGACCACAACATGAAAATTCGTAATATCGCGATCATCGCGCACGTCGACCATGGAAAAACCACCCTCGTCGACCAGCTCCTGAAACAGTCCGGCTCGTTCCGCGACAACCAGCGCGTTGCCGAACGCGCCATGGATTCGAACGACCTCGAAAAGGAACGCGGCATTACCATCCTGGCCAAGGCGACCTCGGTCGACTGGAAGGACACCCGCATCAACATCGTCGACACCCCCGGCCACGCCGATTTCGGCGGTGAAGTCGAGCGCATCCTGTCGATGGTGGATTCGGCCATCGTGCTGGTCGATGCCGCCGAAGGGCCGATGCCGCAGACCAAATTCGTTGTCGGCAAGGCGCTCAAGGTCGGATTGAAGCCGATCGTCGTCATCAACAAGATCGACCGGCCGGACGCCCGCCACGTCGAGGTTGTCAACGAAGTGTTCGACCTGTTTGCAGCGCTCGATGCGACCGACGACCAGCTCGACTTCCCGATCCTTTACGGCTCGGGCCGCGACGGCTGGGTCTCGGAAAACCCCGAAGGTCCGAAGGATCAGGGTCTGGCGCCGCTGTTCGACCTTGTTATCAAGCATGTGCCGGCGCCGACCGTCCATCCCGGCCCGTTCCGGATGATCGGCACCATTCTGGAAGCCAATCCGTTCCTTGGCCGCATCATCACCGGCCGCATCGAATCCGGCACGCTGAAATCCAACCAGGCGGTCAAGGTGCTGCATCATGATGGCACCCAGGTCGAAACCGGCCGCATCTCGAAGATCCTGGCCTTCCGCGGGCTCGAGCGCCAGCCGATCGACGAAGCGCAGGCGGGCGACATCGTCGCCATTGCCGGCCTGTCGAAGGGCACCGTCGCCGACACGTTCTGCGACCCGTCGGTGACCGAACCGCTGCATGCGCAGCCGATCGATCCGCCGACTGTGACGATGTCGTTCCTCGTCAACGATAGCCCGCTGGCCGGCACCGAGGGCGACAAGGTGACCAGCCGCGTCATTCGCGACCGCCTGCTGCGCGAGGCCGAAGGCAATGTCGCGCTGAAGATTGAGGAATCGCCGGACAAGGACTCGTTCTTCGTCTCCGGCCGCGGCGAATTGCAGCTTGCCGTTCTGATCGAGACGATGCGACGCGAAGGTTTTGAGATCGCCGTGTCGCGTCCGCGGGTCGTCATGCAGCAGGGCGACAACGGCGAATTGCTGGAGCCGGTCGAGGAAGTCGTTATCGACGTCGACGAGGAGCATGCCGGCGTCGTCGTGCAGAAGATGTCTGAGCGCAAGGCCGAAATGGTCGAATTGCGCCCGTCAGGCGGCAACCGCCAGCGCATCGTCTTCCACGCGCCGACGCGCGGCCTGATCGGCTACCAGTCGGAACTGTTGACCGACACGCGCGGCACCGCTGTCATGAACCGGCTGTTCCATGCCTACGAACCCTACAAGGGCGAGCTGCCGGGCCGCACCAATGGCGTGCTGATCTCCAACGAACAGGGTGAATCGGTGGCCTATGCCATGTGGAACCTGGAAGACCGCGGTCCGATGGTCATCGATCCGGGCGTCAAGGTCTATCAGGGCATGATCATCGGCATCCATTCCCGCGACAACGACCTCGAAGTGAACGTGCTGAAGGGCAAGAAGCTGACCAACATCCGCGCCGCCGGCAAGGATGAGGCAGTAAAGCTGACGCCGCCGATCCGCATGACACTGGAACGCGCGCTGGCCTGGATCCAGGACGACGAGCTGGTCGAGGTGACGCCGAAAACCATACGCCTGCGCAAGCTCTACCTCGACCCGAACGAGCGCAAGCGTTTTGAGAAGTCGGCGAAAGTGGTCGGCGCGGCGTAAGCCACTTTTTCTCAGCGATTATGAGGGAGGGAGCACGCGCGTGCTCCCTCCCTTTTAGTTTACCCGCCGGCAGCCGAGATAATGGCGTCCCGGTCGGATTCGCCGGCCAGATCGACGCGGATCACCGTTCCCGTTCGAGCCGGCTTGCGCAGTACCTTGGCGCCGTCCTGACCAACGACCAGTGATCGCTTCTCTTCCCAGGCCTGAAGCCGCGATCGCGAGATGCCGAGTTGGCTGGCGAGCAACCGGTCGAGCCGCAACGCTGTCGGCACCTCGAGCCCGAGCTGGAGCTCGAGAGCGGTGATGTTTTCCGGCCTGTCGCCGAGCATCTCCTTGTGGACGGCGGTTTCGGGAAATTCCTCGACGCGTCCGATCCTGCTTCGCAGTGCGACAACATCGAAGGCATGGCGCCGCGCCAGGGCCGGGTCGTTGTTTTCGAGCGCCTGCAGCAGCGCCGGCTCGATCTCGCGGCGATTGCACCGCTCCAGAATGCCGAAATTCCAGGAATTGTCGCACCCGATGCAGCGGTAGATCAGCCACGCGTCGATGCGTTTGCCGTTGGCGTTGACGCGGAATTTCCCGCTGCTGTGGTACGCCTTCAGGCCGCCGCAGCGATTGCAGTTGTTGTGAGGTCGAGGTGGGGTTTTGGGTGCGATCGTCCAGCGCATACGCAGTATCGAAGACATGCGAAAAGGCCTTCCCGTCGGGAAGTTCGTCAGATCGGCGATGTCGAGATGCCCATGCGGGCACGGCGTGGCGAGAGGCTGCGGTGGTCGGAAATCAGGTGTCGCGGGTGACTGCGCGCGACAGCGGTTCAGCAGTGCCAAACCGGTCTCGAACCGCCACCCTGAGGAACACATGATATGAAACAGGCGTCGCGAAAAGCGGCGCCATGCATTGTGTCGGGGGAGTTGACGAGACCGGCGGTTACGTAGGCAAAGTGAAGCTCGAAATTGTGTCGGGGCGGAAATTCTAACCGCGAGGTGTCGAGCCGGCAAGCCTCTTCCTTGATCGGTGCTACCGCCGGTGGGACGCTTGCGCTACAATCGAGCGATCAACGTCCCAAGCAAAGATCCCGGTCATGCACTTCACCTCGCTTCTGATCTTCGCCGCCGCCCTTTTCGTCGCCGCCGGCTCGCCCGGCCCCTCGATTGCCGCTCTGGTGGCGCGGGTCATCGCAAAGGGCTTTCGCGATGTGTTCCCGTTCCTGCTCGCCATGTGGATCGGCGAGGGCATCTGGCTGTCACTGGCGGTGTTCGGGCTGGCGGTGGTGGCGCAGACCTTCCATCTCGCCTTCGTCGTACTGAAATGGGTCGGCGTCGCTTATCTCGCCTACCTCGCCTGGAAGATGTGGACGGCCCCGGTCGAGGCGCGCGAGGGTGAGATGCCGCGCGAAGAGTCGGCCGTTAAACTGTTCTTTGCCGGCATGGCGATGACGCTCGGCAATCCCAAGATCATGATGTTCTACCTGGCGCTGCTGCCGACCATCATCGACCTCGCTTCGGTGACGGTCGTCGGCTGGATCGAGCTGACGCTGACCATGGCCGTGGTTCTGGTCGCCATCGATCTCGCCTGGGTGCTTGCGGCAGCGCAGGCGCGAAAACTGCTGAAGAGCAAGCGGGCAATGAAGATCGCCAACCGCGTCAGCGCCGGCACCATGGCCGGCGCCGCTGCGGCGATCGCGGCGCGGTCCTGAGCGTCACATCATCTCGATGATCGGCGCGATCTCGACGCTGAAACCCGGGTCCGTCAGGATAGGACAATCCTTGGCCTTGGCGACGGCATCGTCGATGTCTTTCGCTTCGATGATTGTGTAACCGGCGGTCGGATTGCTGCCGCCATTGTTCTCGACCTTGCCGCCGGGCAGGACGGTCTTCGACATGCCGACCGGATTGCCGCCGTCGACTACGGCCGAGCCAAGCTTGCCGTACCAGCCGTTCCAGGCATCCATCGCTGCCTTCCGTTCGGCCTCATCGGTCGGCATCTTGCCCGAGCCGTGATACACATAGAGAAATTTCGCCATGTTCTCCTCCGTTGATCAGCGGCGTCGAACCTGCATGCGGTCACGCCGCAGGGCGATCATCGGACCAAACCGGCAAACAAGCAACGAGAATGCGCAATAGCTAATATAAGATTCGGTTGGGCCGCACCTCACCGCGCCATCGCGTGGTATTCATCGTTCGGCCGCATGTCGACCGCCGCCGCCACCCGGTTCGACATGTTGAAGAAGGCGGCGGTCGAGGCGATGTCCCAGATGTCACGATCGGAAAAGCCGGCCTCACGCAGCGTTGCACGGTCGGCCTCGACGATTTTCGCCGGCTGCTCGGTCAGCTTCACCGCGAATTCGAGCATCGCCTTCTGTCTCGCGGAAAGATCGGCGGCGCGGAAATTCATCGCCATCATCTCGCCGAAGGCCGGGCTCCCGGAAAGCTGGCGCACCGCCGCGCCGTGGGCGGCGAGGCAATAGTAGCAATGGTTGACGGAGGAGACGGCCACCGCGATCATCTCGCGCTCCAGCTTCGACAGGCCGGATTGGCCCAGCATCAGATCGTTGTACATGTCGGTGAAGGCGCGCAGCTTCGTCTCGTCGAAGGCGTAGGCCAAAAGCACATTTGGGACGAGGCCGAGCTTCTCCTCGCATTTGGCGAAATAGGCTTTCGTCGCTTCGCTCAGTTCCGCAGGCGCGAGGTCAAGTGCGATGATTTTGTCTTTCATGGCGGATTTTCTCCTCATTTTCGGTGACCCACCGGCGAATCCCGACATTTCGTCGCAAGCGGTCAAACCTTTGTCGCCAAATATCGGTCATCTGCTACCATAGTCGCAAAACATATGACGGGAGGTATTAGCGACATGGCCGGCCTGAAATCTGCAAGCCAGTTGAAAAAGATAAGCACGGCCAAGGGCAGCGAGAAACCCGGCAGGCTTGCCGATTACCTGCTGGCCCGTGCGCCGGCCGAAGATGTCGCCGCCTATGACGTCGCCGACCTCGAACGCGCCGCCGATCTCGCCGGACGCGCCGTCGCCAGGCACAGGAAGGGCGATTGCCTCGTTGCCATAGAGGTCGATTCCGGTGTCGTCCGCCAGGGCAGGCCGATAACGGTGATCACCGTCGTCAACGACAACATGCCGTTCCTGTTCGATTCCATCCTCGGCGAGATCACCGAGAGCGCCGGCGAACCGCTGCTGGTTACCCACCCGGTCATCGTCGTCAGGCACGGCAAGAGCGGCGTCGACGAAATCCTCGGCGATGGCGGCTTTGCCAAGGGCGATCACAGTCATGAGCGGCTGAGCGTCATCCACGTCCATATCGCGCGTCTTTCGGCCGATCAGGCCGAGGCATTGGCCGAGCGGCTGAAAAAAATATTGGGCCAGGTGCGCGCCGCGGTCACCGATTGGAAGCCGATGCTGGCCCGCCTCGACCAGGCGATCTCGGAGTTCCGCTACGCCCCGGTGCCGCTCGACAAGGCCCACGTCACCGACGCGATCGCCTTCCTCGAATGGCTGCGCGACGACAATTTCACCTTCCTTGGCATGCGCGAGTTCAAATACACCGGCGGCGAGAAGAGCGGCACGCTGGAGCGCACCGAAAAGCCCGGCCTCGGCATCCTCTCCGATCCCGACGTGCTGGTGTTGCGGCGCGGCACCGAAGCGGTGACAACGACGCCGGAAATCCGCGCCTTCCTGCACGGGCCGGAACCGCTGATCGTCACCAAGGCCAATGCCAAATCGTCGGTGCACCGCCGCATCTATCTCGATTACATCGGCGTCAAGACCTACACCGCCAAGGGCGTGCTTGCCGGCGAACTGCGCATCGTCGGCCTGTTCACCTCGACCGCCTACACGCGCTCGGTGATGAAGATCCCTTATCTCAGGTCGAAAGCCGAAACCATCATCGCCAAATCCGGTTTCAACCCTGAAGATCACTCCGGCAAGGCACTGATCAACGTGCTGGAGAGCTATCCGCGCGACGAGCTGTTCCAGGTTCCGGTGCCGATCCTGCGCAAGCACGCCGAAGCCATTCTGGGGCTGATCGAGCGGCCGCGCGTCAGAGCGCTGGTGCGCGCCGATCAGTTCGACCGCTTCGTCTCGATCCTCGTCTTCGTGCCGCGCGACCGTTATGACAGCGTCGTACGCGAGAAGGTCGGCACCTATCTGAAGACGGTGTTCCAAGGCCGGCTGTCGGCCTACTACCCCGCCTTTCCGGAAGGCGGGCTGGCGCGCGTCCATTTCATCATCGGCCGTTCCGGCGGCAGGACGCCGAAGGTCGACCAGGCGACGATCGAGGCAGCGATCCGCGCCATCGTGCGGACCTGGGACGACATTCTGCGCGAGACCGCGGCCGAGACCGGCGCCGATGCGGCGCTCACGGCGATCGCCTCGCGCTTCTCGGGAAGCTATCGCGACAGCTTCTCGCCGGCGGAGGCGTTGGCCGATGCCGGGCGCATCGCCAGGATCAGCGCAGCCAATCCGATCGCCATCGACTACTACCGTCACGCCAACCAGGAACCGCATCAGGCGGCGCTGAAGATCTACCACCACGGCAGCCCGGTGGCGCTGTCGCGACGGGTTCCGGTGCTGGAGAACATCGGTTTCCAGGTTATCAGCGAGCGCACCTTCGAGGTTGGGGACGAGGCTTCCGGCATGGTCTTTATCCACGACATGGAGCTCGAAAACAGCTATGGCAAGCCGATCGACCTTGGCGACCGCGGCGCGCTGTTCGAGGACGCGTTCCTTTGCGTCTGGCGCGGCGACATCGACAATGACGGCTATAACGGCCTTGCCCAGACCGCCGGCCTGTGGTCGAGCGAGGTCATCATCCTGCGCGCCTATGGCCGCTATCTGCAGCAGGCCGGGATCCCGCAGAGCCAGGATTTCATTGCCGCCGCACTCAACCGCTATCCGGAGATCGCGCGTGGCCTGCATGAGCTGTTCGTCGCCCGCCTCGGGCCGATGGCGGAGACGGAAGGGTTAGTCGCGGCCAAGCACCTCAAGGCCAAGATCAGGGATGCGTTGGAAGAGGTTCCCAACATCGATGACGACACCATCATCCGTCGCTACCTCAACCTGATCGAGGCCTCGCTACGCACCAATCATTTCGTTGCCGATACGAAGGAGAAGGGCCAGTCGCTTGCGATCAAGCTCGACTCGCAGGCGGTCGACGGCCTGCCGGCGCCGCGGCCGTGGCGGGAGATCTTCGTCTATGGTTCCGAGGTCGAGGGCGTGCATCTGCGCTTCGGCCCGGTCGCCCGCGGCGGCCTGCGTTGGTCGGACCGCGCCCAGGACTACCGCACTGAGGTGCTCGGCCTGGTCAAGGCGCAGCAGGTCAAGAATGCGGTAATCGTGCCGGTTGGCGCCAAGGGCGGTTTTTATCCGAAGAAGCTGCCGATGGGCGCCGGGCGCGACGCCATGTTCGAAGCCGGCGCGTCCGCCTACAAGAACTACGTCTCCAGCCTGTTGTCGATCACCGACAATATCGGCCTGGACGGCGTCATCCCGCCAGCCGGCGTGGTGCGGCGCGACCAGGACGATCCCTATTTCGTCGTCGCCGCCGACAAAGGTACGGCGACCTTCTCCGACACCGCCAATGCCATCAGCGAGAAACATGGCTTCTGGCTCGACGACGCCTTCGCCAGCGGCGGCTCGGCCGGCTACGACCATAAGAAGATGGGCATCACCGCCAAGGGCGCCTGGGAAGCGGTCAAGCGGCATTTCCGCGAGATGAACCGCGATATCCAGACCGCGCCCTTCACCGTCGTCGGCGTCGGCGACATGTCGGGCGACGTGTTCGGCAACGGCATGCTGCTGTCCGAGCAGACCCGGCTGATCGCCGCCTTCGACCATCGCGACATCTTCATCGATCCCGCCCCCGACATGGCCGCTTCGATGGCCGAGCGCCGGCGTGTGTTCGCCCTCGCCCGTTCGAGCTGGCAGGACTACGACAAGACAAAACTGTCCGAAGGCGGCGTCATCGTCTCGCGCAGCCAGAAGTCGATCACGCTGCCGCCGGCCGCAGCGGCGGCGATTGGCCTCGGCAAGACGACCGCCTCGCCGGTCGAGATCATGAGCGCCATCCTCAAGGCGCCGGTCGACCTTTTGTGGTTCGGCGGCATCGGCACGTATCTGAGGGCATCGACAGAAACCAACCAGGATGTCGGCGATCGCGCCAACGATGCTGTTCGGGTGACCGCGCTCGAAGTGCGCGCCAAGGTCATCGGCGAAGGCGCCAATCTCGGCGTGACGCAGCGGGCGCGCATCGAGTTCGGGCTGAATGGCGGCCGCTGCAATTCCGACGCCATCGACAATTCGGGCGGCGTGAACTGCTCGGACGTCGAGGTCAACATCAAGATCGCGCTGGCTTCCGCCATGCGCAAGGGGGCGCTGACCCGCCCAGCGCGCAACAAGCTTCTTGCCGAGATGACCGACGAGGTGAGCGCGCTGGTGCTGTCCAACAATTACGAGCAGACGCTGGCGCTGTCCCTGGCCCGCAAGCGCGGCCTTGCCGACATCGCCCATCAGAGCCGTTTCATGGCCGCGCTCGAGGCGCGCGGTCTGCTCGATCGCAATGTCGAAGCTCTGCCGTCGCCGGCAGCCCTTGCGGAGCGCGAGGCGCGCGGCGAGCCGTTGACCAGGGCCGAACTCGGCGTGCTGTTGGCCTATGCCAAGATCGTGCTGTTTTCCGACATCGTCGCCAGCGACGTGCCGGACGATCCGCATTTCGACCGTGACCTGATGGGCTATTTTCCGGACCGTATGGCGAAGAAATACGCGGCCGAGATCCATGGTCATCGCCTGCGCCGCGAAATCATCGCCCGTGTCGTCGCCAACGATCTGGTCAATCGCGGCGGCCCATCCTTCGTCAACAGGCTGCAGGAAGCGACCGGCCGCAGCACGGCCGACGTGGTCCGGACCTTCGCCGTGGTGCGCGACGGCTTCGGCTTGCCGGCGCTCTATCGCCAGATCGACGCGCTGGACAACCAGATCGACGGACAGGTGCAGCTCGATCTTTATCAGGCCATTAGCCGGCTTACCTATGTGGCCAGCGGCTGGTATCTCAAAAACGATACCAGCACCGCTCCGCTCGGCCAACGGATCGCCGAGTTGCAGGACGCGCGCAAGGCTCTGGAGCCGAAGCTGATTTCGCTGCTGCCGGCCTTCTCGCGCGAGCGGATCGAGGAACGGCGGCATGGTCTGGCCAAGGGCGGCGCGCCAGAAAGCCTGGCCGAACGGCTGGCGCTGACCGATGTGGCAGGCGTCGTCCCCGACATCGCGCTGACGGCCCGAACCGCGAATGCCGACATCGTCGTCGCCGCGAAGGCGTTTTTCGCGGTCAGCGATGCCTTCCGCATTCCTCGCGTCGAGGACGCGGCGCGCTCGATCGCGCCGTCCGACTACTATGATCAATTGGCGCTTTCCCGCGCCACCGATACAATCGGCGCAGCCAGGCGCGGCATCGCGGTGGCGGCGCTCATCGGCCATGCCGAGGCGGCGGACCCGGTGGCGGCGTGGCTGGAGGCCGGCGGCGAGAGGGTCGGGCGCATCCGCGAGCGGCTGCAGGCGCTGACCGAGGGCGGCGACATCACCGTGTCGCGGCTGTCGGTGGCATCGGGGCTGATCAGCGACCTGACAGCGCTGTGAGAAGTCTTCCACATCGCGCGGGATTGCCGGGAAGAACTGCGCTATAGAGCGGAGCGGTGCCCCACTTCGGGGCGCCGTTCGTGGGAGGGCACATGGCCGAGGTAGCAGTGCAGCGAGCGCCGGAACGCGGCATCTGGGGATGGATGCTGTTCGACTGGGCAGCGCAGCCGTTCTTCACGGTCATCACCACCTTCATCTTCGGGCCTTACTTCGCTTCGCGCATGGTTCTGGATCCGGCTGCCATGCAAGCTGCCCAGACAGCCGGTCCAGCCGCAGTTGAAACTTACGTCGAATCCCAGCACCTACTTGGCCAGACGGTCTGGGGTTGGAGCATCGCCGCAGCGGGACTGGTCATTGCCGTTTTGTCGCCCATACTCGGCTCGATCGCAGATCAGACTGGCCCGCGAAAGCCGTGGATCGCGTTCTTTGCTGCGATCAAGATCACCAGTCTTTGTTTGCTCTGGTTTGCCGCCCCCGGCTCGAGTCTTTTCCTGGTCGCGATGCTCTTTTCACTGGCGTCGGTTGCAGCGGAATTCTCGACAGTGTTCAACGATTCGATGATGCCGCGCCTGGTGCCGAAGAGCGAGATTGGAAGGATCTCGAACATCGCTTGGGGTCTCGGCTATCTCGGCGGCATGATCGCGCTGATCTTCGTCGTTGCCGTCATGGCCGGCTCGCCGGAAACCGGCAAGACGATCATCGGTCTCGACCCGATCTTCGGTCTCGACCCGATGCTCGGCGAGGACGCTCGGGCGACCGGGCCGCTGTCGGCTGGCTGGTACTTGCTGTTTATCCTGCCAATGTTCTTCTTCACCCCGGATGCCGTCAAAGGCATTCCGATCGGGCCAGCGGTGCGCGAGGGGCTGTCGGAGCTGAAGTCGACACTGGCCGAAGTGCGCCAGCGCAGCGGCATCTTCCGCTTCCTGGTCGCCCGCATGATCTACCAGGACGGCGTCAACGCGCTGCTTGCGCTTGGAGGGCTTTTCGCGGCAGGGATGTTCGCTTGGTCGATCACCGAGATCGGCCTATTCGGCATCATCCTCAACGTCGTCGCCATCGTCGGCTGCTGGATCGCCGCCCGTCTCGACACGGCGCTCGGCTCCAAGGCGGTGGTGATGATTTCGCTGGTGATGCTGTCTATCGCGACAATCGGCATTGTCTCGACCGGACCGGGTTTCACGCTGCTCGGGATGCTACAGCTCTCCACCGCCGATTCGGGCGGCCTGTTCGGCACGGCGGCGGAAAAGGCCTATATTTTCTACGGATTGCTGATCGGCCTTGCCTTCGGGCCAGTACAAGCCTCGTCCCGCTCCTATATGGCGCGCAGCGTCACTGCGGCCGAATCGGGTCGCTATTTCGGCATCTACGCACTGGCCGGACGGGCAACCAGCTTCCTCGCGCCGTTTTTGGTATCGACCATAGGTTGGGTCAGCGGCTCGCAACGGCTTGGCATGGCGGTTATCGTGCTGTTCCTCGGCGTCGGCCTGGCGATCCTGGTCCGCACGCCGTATCCGGCGGATAACCGGCCGGCGGAGTAGGGCTCTTGCCTTCTCCCCTTGTGGGAGGAGGTGGATCGGCGCGTAGCGCCGAGACGGATGAGGGGGTGTTGGAAGAAGCAAGACGTGAAAACATCAAGGGATTTGAGCCGCTTACGCCTTCATCGTAGCGATCCTGCCAACACCCCTCATCCGACCGAGCTTCGCTCGGCCACCTTCTCCCACAAGGGGAGAAGGAAAGAATCGCTCAATGCCTGAAATGCCTCACGCCGGTAAACACCATGGCGATGCCGTGGGCGTCGGCGGCGGCGATGACATCGTCGTCGCGCATCGAGCCGCCCGGCTGGATGACGGCGGTGGCACCGGCTTCGATCGCAGACAGCAGCCCGTCGGCGAAGGGAAAGAACGCGTCCGACGCGACGACAGAATTTTTGGTCAGCGGCTCGGCCAGTCCGGCAGCTTCAGCCGCGTCGAGCGCCTTGCGCGCGGCGATGCGCGAGGAATCGACCCGGCTCATCTGGCCGGCACCGATGCCGACGGTGGCACCATCTCTGACATAGACGATGGCGTTCGACTTGACATGCTTTGCGATGCGGAAGGCGAATTTGAGATCGGCCATTTCAGCCGGCGTCGGCGCCCGCTTCGTCACGACCTTGAGTTCCAGGTCGTCGACCACCGCATTGTCGCGGCCCTGGACGAGCAACCCGCCGGAAACGGATTTCACGGTGGAGCCGGCCGTGCGCGGATTGGGCAGGCCGCCGGTGACAAGCAAGCGCAGATTCTTCTTGGCGGCGACGATGCGGATTGCTTCTTCCGAGGCGCCCGGCGCGATGATGACCTCGGTGAAGGTTTTGACGATCTCTTCGGCGGCCTCGGCATCGAGGGTACGGTTCATCGCGACAATGCCGCCAAAGGCCGAGACCGGATCGCAGGCAAGCGCCTTGGCGTAGGCCGCCTTCAGCGACGCGCCCTCGGCGACGCCGCACGGGTTGGCATGCTTGATGATGGCGACGGCGGCGGAGCGGGCCGGATCGAACTCGCCGACCAGTTCGAAGGCGGCGTCGGTGTCGTTGATGTTGTTGTAGGAAAGCTGCTTGCCCTGAAGCTGGCGCGCCGTCGCGACGCCCGGCCGCCTGTCGCCATCGACGTAGAAGCCGGCGCCCTGGTGTGGGTTCTCGCCGTAGCGCATCACCTGCTCCAGCCTGCCGCCGAAGGCGCGCCAGGTGGGATGCTCGATCTCTAGGGCTTCGGCGAACCAGCCGGAAATCGCCGCATCATAGGTGGCGGTGCGGGCGAAGGCCTTGGCCGCCAGCTTCTTGCGGAAATCCAGCGAGAGCGAGCCGAAATTCATCTCCAGTGCGTTGAGTACTGAGGCATAGTCCTCGGGATCGGTGAGGATGGCGACATAAGCGTGGTTCTTGGCCGAGGCGCGGATCATCGCCGGGCCGCCTATGTCGATGTTCTCGACGATCGAGGCGTAAGCGGCGCCGGAGCGGCG
Source organism: Mesorhizobium sp. WSM4840 (assembly GCF_055811755.1). NCBI lineage: Bacteria > Pseudomonadati > Pseudomonadota > Alphaproteobacteria > Hyphomicrobiales > Phyllobacteriaceae > Mesorhizobium > Mesorhizobium sp. WSM4840. The sequence continues at coordinate 347,281 of NZ_JBVVQD010000001.1, read as the reverse complement.
GACATCCTCGAAAGGGTAGAGATTGGAGACGACCAGATCAATCGGCTCGATGCCATGATCGCGCATCGCCGCGGCGTGTTCGGGATCGTCGCGCACGCCGAGCAGCGCGCCATGCACGGACGGATGCAGCGTCTTGACGCGGCCGTCCATGATCTCGGGAAAGCCGGTGAGGTCGGAGACGTCGCGCACGACCATGCCTGCCTCAGCGATCGCCTTTGCCGTGCCGCCGGTGGAGACCAGCTCGACACCGACCGAGACGAGGGCCTGCGCGAAATCGATGAGCCCGGTCTTGTCGAAAACGGAAAGCAGCGCGCGACGAACGGGAACGAGGTCGGGCGCGGGAATGTTCTTGGCGGCGACGGCCATGGGCTGGCGGCCTTTCACGGCTGATTGGGAAAGTGTCCGCGCGCCGTAGCACATGAGGCCTGGAAATCAAACTGCGAGGCTAACCGCAGTCTCAGCTTTTTGCGACCTGACCGGCGATCACCGTTCGCGTCAGCTGCCAATGGACTTCGGAAACCTCCGATGCCTTGAAGGCCAGCACGATCTGCCGGCTGCGGCGCGGGCCGCCCAAACCGGCGAAGTAGATGGATTCCTCGACCTCGGGCGCTACCTCGGTGCAGGTGAACACCCACGTGTCGGCCTGTTCGGCGGTCAGCACCAGGCGGCCGTGCTCGTCCTGGAGCAGGCCTATGGCGGGATGGATGTGGAAGCGCACCGTGACGAAATCGCGGCCGTTGTTGCGGATCGCAGCATTGCCCGGCCGCAGAAAGCGATCCCTGCCGGCAAGCACATTGCCGTTCGTCGACAATTTCAGCTCGCGCTCATGCAGCAGGCCGAAGCGCGCGACATAGCCGTCGTGGCGAGCCAGGAAACCCTGGCTGCCTGGCTGGTCGGTGCGCTTGCAAGATACATGCTGCGGGCCGCCGATCAACGGTGTGCCGAGCAGATCGTTGACTCGCAGCGAATGGCTGAAACGCGCCGACGAGGTGTCGTTGAGGGTGGCGGTCGAGTGGGCGGCCGTGGCGCGGGCAAGCGGCCGGAATTCGGCGGCGCCATAGGTGTCGACGCCGGCATTGACGACATAATGCTGGCGGCCGGAGGACAATTCGAAAGCCAGGCATCCGGCGTGCGCCGCGTTGGAAACGTCGATTGGGGGCGGCGGGCCGGTATCGGCGATCACAGTGACGCCGCCCATTGAGAGGCGCTCGTAGCCTGAATGCGGCGCGTGCAGCAAAGGCGCGCCGGCGGTGTCGTCGTGGCGCAGAATGGTGGCAATGCGGTCGTGGATGGTCGCGCCCATGCCGTTAAAGCGGGCGAGGCTGCCGTCCTGGTGGCGAAAGAAACGCAGCGCCGGCAGCATACGGTCGATGGCGCCCATCAGCGCCGCCGGCGGCGTTTCGGCTTGATTGGCATAGGTCTGGCGCAGCGGCAGAAGGTCGGCGAGGATTTCAAGAACGGTTATCGGATTGCGGGAAATGTGGCCGCCATCCGGCAGAATCTGGCGATCGAGCTCATCGGCGAGGCTGCGGGTCGCACCGCGCAGCGCCGATGCCGGCGCCGGCAGCGACAGAGCGGCAAAAGCGAGCGCGATGCGGGCGCGCAGCCTGTCCTTGCCGTCCGGCATCTCGCGTGCCATCGCCCTGAGATAGCGGATCTGCATGGCAAGCGATTTCAGGAAGGCCCGGTAGAAGGGAAATTCAGCGCCCTGCAGCACCACCGAGGAATGCTGCAGCCAGGCAATGACGCGCTTGGCCGTCGTGCCAGGCTCCCAGGCGACACCGGAAATGTTGCTGCCGTGCATGGCAATCCAGTCGGAGACCAGCGCTCGGGCATTGGCGGCGGCGAGCTCGGTGCCGGCGGCGCGCATATGGCGCAGCCAGCGAAAGCCGTGCAGGGCCTTTTGCCAGCCGGGATTGGCCACGGCGATCTGGAAGGGCGACTTGCCGCCGGTCTCGACCATATGTCCCGACAGCGGATAGCGGCCATAGTAGATCTCGAGCGCAATCTGCGGGTCGGCCAGGCGCAGGTCCGGCGGAGCGATCAACACACGTTCCGGCGTGCGGCCGGAATAGCGCCAGCGATAGAGTGGCCCGGCACGCAGGCGCCGGCGCGTCTTGCGCCAGAACTCCTTCGCGACAAGCGTCCATAGACGCGTCGTGCTGCCGGCAGCGATCGCCAAAAGCCCTCCTCATACCTCTCAACCCGAAGACAAGTTATATGATTCAAGAACTTATGCGAAGGCGAATTCCATGGAGACCTTGGAAGTTCAGCCTGTTTTCCGCAGGATTTTCCCTAAAACAGTCTTCAAATTCTCAGCGTTAGCCGGCTCTGCGCATGCGGGCGGCGAAGAAGCCGTCCAGGCCGGACCGTTCCGGTGAGCCGAGCTCCAGATCGGCGGGTGTGGTGCGTAGCGTGCCTTGCGGCGTCAGGAAGGGATCGATGCCGGCGATCTCGCCTGGGCGGAGCGGATCGTCGACGATATCAGTCGTTCCGGCGAGGAAGGCGCGGTGAAGCGCCTCGCCTTCGAGCGGGTCGAGCGAACAGTTGGAAAAGACGACGCGCCCGCCGGGCTTGACCAGGGTGACGGCGCGGGCGAGCAGCCTTCGCTGCAGATCGGCGAGCTTTTCGATGTCGGCCGCCGTCTTCGTCCAGGGCACGTCGGGATGCCGCCGCACCGTGCCGGTCGAAGAACAGGGTGCATCGAGGAGGACGGCGTCGAACAGTTGTTCCGGCTCGTATTTGAGCAGATCGGCCTGGACGATCTCTGCGGACAGGCCAAGCCGTTCGAGATTCTGCGACAGCCGCGCCAACCGGTTCTTCGAGGAATCAATCGCGGTGACCGTGGCGCCGCCGAGAATGAGCTGAGCGGTCTTGCCGCCGGGGGCGGCGCAGAGGTCGGCGACGCGCAAACCCCTGATGTCGCCGAAGAGCCGGGCCGGAAGGCTGGCGGCGGCATCCTGAACCCACCAGGCGCCGTCTTCGAAGCCGGGCAGTTCGGTGACGGAGGCGCTGAGCTTTTCCACGCGCACCGTGCCGGTCGGCAGCACGATGCCGCCGAGCCGCTCGGCCCACAGCTCGGGATCTGACTTGACGGTGAAGTCGACCGGCGCCTCGTACCGATGAGCGGCGAGGATTTGCCTGGTCTTGTCGACGCCATAGGCGGCCTTCAGCCGGTCGGAAAACCACTTCGGCGCCTCGTCGGTACCGGCAAGCGCTGCAGCCAACTCGGCCTGCTTGGACCGCGCCAGCGTGCGCAGCACGCCGTTGACGAGACCGGAGAAGCGCACCGTGCGCGGATCGGACTTGGCGTGGGTCACGGCAAGGTCGACGGCGGCGCTGTCGGGAATATCGAGGAACAGGATCTGCGCCGCCGCCACATGCAGAATATGCGAAAGCACGGTGGCATTGGGCGGCAACGGCTTTTCCAGGCGGCGGGCCAGCAACCCTGATATTGTCATGCGGAAGCGCAGCGCAGTGACCAGTATGGCGCGCACCAGCGCCCGGTCGCGCAGGTCGAGCGCCTTGTACTGCGGATGGCCGTTCTCGTGGTCGGTCAGCCCATCAAGCGGCGTTTTGGCATCGATGACGGCGGCGAGCAGCCGGGCAGCCGCCTTGCGCGCGGCGAGACCGGCAACGGGCTCGCCGGGGCTCACTGCATTGTTTTCGTGATCGCCTGAAATTCGGTGCCGGCGTTTCGCTTCGCTCACGACCACGGACCCTTGGGTCCGGTCGGATTGCGGCCCCAAGGATTTGGCTTCGGCGGGGCCGGTTGCGCCGGCGGCTGCTCAGGCTGCTGTGTTGCCTTCTCCCACGGGCCCGATGGCGATTGTTCGTCGGCCTGTCGTGGGCGCGACACTGGGGTCACGTCGGATGAGCCGCCACCGACCATATCCCGCGCCATCGCCTGCAAGGCCGCGATACGGTTGTCGGTGTTCGGGTGGGTGGAAAACAGACTGTCCATGCGCTCGCCGGAAAGAGGATTGATGATGAAGAGGTGGGCGGTCGCCGGATTGCGCTCTGCATCCGGGTTGCGGATGCGTTCGGCGCCACGGGCGATTTTGTCAAGCGCCGAGGCAAGCCAAAGCGGCTGTCCACAGATCTCGGCGCCGCGCCGGTCGGCCTCGTATTCGCGGGTGCGGCTGATCGCCATCTGCACAATCATCGCGGCAAACGGTGCCACGATCATCGCCACCAGCACGCCAATAATGCCGAAGGAATTGTTGTTGTCGCGGTTGCCGCCGAAAAAGAAGGCGAAATTGCCGAGCATCGAGATCGCGCCGGCAAGCGTGGCGACGATCGTCATGGTCAGCGTATCGCGGTGCTGCACATGGGCGAGCTCGTGCGCCATCACCGCCGCGACCTCCTCATGCGACAGTTGCTGCAGCAGCCCGGTGGTGGCGGCGACCGCGGCATTCTGCGGGTTTCGGCCGGTGGCGAAGGCGTTGGGCTGCGGGTTGTCGATCAGATAGGTTTTCGGCATCGGCAGGCCGGCCTGTCTGGCGAGGCTCTGCACGATGGCGTAATATTCCGGGGCGTTCCTTTCGTCGACCTCGACGGCGCGGTTCATCGACAGCACCATCTTGTCGGCGTTCCAATAGCTGAACAGGTTCATGCCGGCGGCAATCAGCAAGGCGATCATCATGCCGCCCGTTCCGCCGATCAGATAGCCGACGCCCATGAACAGCGCGGTCATCGCGGCCAAAAGCATGGCGGTGCGAAGTGTGTTCATCGTCTGCTCCCGTTTCTGCCGGCCCTGCGTAAAAGGGGTCGATCCCTATCGGCTCATCGCTATATGATGGGAAACATGCGGCCCTGTTTCAATTGGGGCCGGTTTCAATCCGCCGGGAATATCGCATGATTGACGAAACCAGTAGAACAGGCGAAACCAGCAATACAAACGCCGGCTCCGGTCACGGCGCGCCGCAAAAAACGCTGACGCCGGCAGCCCGCCGCGCTTTGGCGGAAGCGGAAGCCCGGCGCGAACACTATCGCCAGCAGGAAGCCGCGATGCCCCGGGAGATCGGCGGCCGTGGCGGCAAGGAGCCCGGCCGCTATGACGACTGGGAAGTGAAGGGCCTGACCAGCGATTTCTAAGGGTATGTTGATATTCAAGTGATGCCGGCCTGACCTGAATCTCAACATACCCTAAGCCGCAGCGCGCTCCGCAGCGAGGACAATCCAGCCGCGGTCGTCGACCGTGATGCCCAGCCCGGCATAAGAGGCGATCGCAGCATGCGGCGTTTGCAATGGATGCTGGTGGGTGGCGCTGATCACAACGACCGTGGCTCCTGCGGCCTCGGCCGCCGATATGCCGGCAGGCGCATCTTCGAAAACGAGGCAGTCGCGCGCATCGACGCCCAGCCGCTCGGCCGCCAGCCGGAAGCAATCCGGCGCTGGCTTGCCGCGGGAAACGTCCTCGGCCGCGACAAGGATGGCGGGACGCGGGATGCCGGCGGCGGCGATGCGCAGGAGAGCCAGCTCGCGCGGCGCCGAAGTGACGATGGCCCAGCGCTCGGGCGGCAGCGACGCCAGAAACGCCGCTGCGCCGGCGATCGGAAGGATGCCGTCGATATCGGCCGCCTCGGCCTGCAGAAGCGCATCGGCTTCGCGCATCGGGTCCACGCCTGGAAGCGCCAGCCGCGCGATGGTCTCGATTGCCCGCACGCCGTGGATCGTCGGCAGGAATGCGGCAACGTCGAGATCTTGCCGTCGTGCCCAATCTGCCCAGACCCTTTCTGCCGCGGCGATCGAATTGACCACCGTGCCGTCCATGTCGAACAGCAGGGCTGCGAATTTTCTGCCTGCGAACATCTGCTATCCCGGGTTGTTTCGGAAGGGACCAAAAGCCTGTCGATCGACCGTAACGTCGCATCGGCGGCATGGGAAGGCGCGAGATCGCCTTTTTCGACAAGACCAGGGAACCACGGCCGGCCATCTCGCGTTAACCTAATCGTCTTCCACAACACTCAAAAAAGAGGGGAACCGCGATGCTGATTCGGCTCGGCTACGAAATCGCCATTGACTGCGCTGAAGCCACCCCGGTGATTTCGCTGCTCGAGATCCATAAGGACCGCCAGGCCGACATCAAGCGGCAGACCCGCGTGCTGACCTCGCCTTCCGTCCCAACCCAGCTCTATCACGATCTTTATGGCAACGCCTGCCGCCGCTTCACGGCGCCCGGCGGCAGCTTTCGCATTCTTTACGATGCCGTTGTCGAGGACAGCGGCGAGGCCGACGAGGTCAACCCGCTGGCCAGGGAAGTGCCGGTGACGGAGTTGCCCGACGATGTGCTCTGCTATCTGCTCGGCAGCCGCTATTGCGAGACCGATCATCTCAGTGATCTGGCCTGGCAGGTTTTCGGCCCTGTTCCATCCGGCTGGGCGCGGGTGCAGGCGATCGTCGACTATGTCCACAACCGTCTGTCGTTCGGTTACGGCTATGCGCGCCCAACCCGCACGGCGGCGCAAGCGCATGAGGAGCGCGTCGGCGTCTGTCGCGACTTCGCTCATCTGGCGATCACGCTCTGCCGCTGCATGAACATTCCCGCCCGCTACGCAAACGGCTATCTCGGCGACATCGGCGTGCCGGTCGACCCGGCTCCGATGGATTTTTCGGCGTGGCTGGAAGTGTTCCTCGACGGCAAATGGTACACGTTCGATCCCCGCCATAACATGCCGAGGATCGGCCGGGTCGTCATCGCGCGCGGTCGCGACGCGACCGACGTGCCGCTGCTGCACAGTTTCGGCCCGCACCGGCTCAGCCTGTTCAAGGTCTGGACCTACGAGCAGGAAAGCAATCTGTTCAGCCCGCCCCATCGCGGCGTCGACAGAACCGTCACCGCGCAGATGCTGGCATAAAAGCGCAAGCGCGAACGGCCTGCGACCGTTGTTACGATCATCCGGGCCGTCGTACAGGTCCGATGCGCCTGATCCGCTTCGGCACAGCCCGCCTGTGCCGGAGCGGGATCGAGTCCTTGTGCTCCACGGCAGACATCGGGATCATGGTAAGCGCTTCGTAAACGAAACTGCCGCAGCGGCTTGTCGTTTACCGGCTATTCACCTTGCCGCATTTCGAAACCAAGCAGAAACAACGGTTTGACAATGAGCCGGTAGCTGTTGGTCCCTTCGCGGCGCCATACGGCCGGAATCCTGCAATGCGGCCTTCACACGGCCTTGAGGTCGTGGCGAATGGAGTCGGAAGCATGCGGCATTTTGGGGGTCTTTTTCACGCAATCGGCAGCGTTGCCGGGGATCGCAGCGGAAATTTAGCGGTTCTGTTCGGCATGGTTGCGTCGGTGCTGGCGCTGGGCGTCGGCTTTGCCGTCAATATTTCCCAACTCTACAACGCCAAGTCGAGTTTGCAGGGCGTGATCGATGCGGCGGTGACGTCTACTGCACGCGACCTGACGACCGGCGTCATCAAGGAAGCCGATGCCAACAAGTCGGTGCAGGCGTTTCTCGATGCCAACAGCCGAGCGGGCATCCTGCAGGCTGATCGGATCGTCCTCGACAAATTGACCATCGACAGGACCGCCAAGACGGTTCAGGCGGACGTCCATGTCGATCTCGGCCTTTATTTTCCGCTTTTCAGCATGGGTGACATGAAGCGCGTTGCCGCACCGACGACAGCGCTCTATTCGGACAAGACGATCGAAGTGGCGATGATGCTCGACGTCACAGGGTCGATGGCCGGCCAGAAAATCATCGATCTGAGGACAGCTGCAGCGAACGCGGTCGACAGCTTCCTGGACGGCCAGGACTCCTCCAACCCCCGGGTGCGTGTCTCCATCGTACCATACGCCAATTCGGTGAATGCCGGCGCGCTTGCCGCCAGCAGCGTCTATGTCGAAACCTCGACCAGCCAGCGCAAGCAAGCGCCAGGCAATGGCGCCATACAGTACGTCTCCGGCTTAACGCGTCCGGATAATTGCGCCACCGAGCGCAAAGGCACCTATCAATATTCGGATGCAGGCCCCGAGGTCAGCATGGTCAATCGCGATCACCTGTTGTCGTCCTTTGCCTGGCAGACCGGCACGGCTGCCTGCCCGGCCGCCGCGTTGAAGCCGCTGACGGCGGACGCCGCGGCGCTCAAGAACGTCATCAAGACCTTTGTCGCATCGGGCGGCACCTCGGGCCATATCGGCGTGCAGTGGAGCTGGTACATGCTTTCGGAAAGCTGGGGCAGCGTGATGAATGCTTCGCAGCGGCCGGCCAAGGCGGATCCGAACAAGGTCGCCAAAATCGCGATCCTGATGACCGACGGCGAGTTCAACCTGTCCTATTTCGATGCCGCCACTGTCGGTGAGGTCTACAATGATGCCGGCAAGGAACCGACCCGCACGGCAGCCAAGACGCTCTGTACCGCCATGCGCGCCAAGGGCATCGAAATCTTCACCATCGGTTTCGATCTCAACGAAGAGATTGCCCAGGCGACACTGCACAATTGCGCGAGCCCGGATACCGCCAAGATCAAGCACTTCTATCAGGCCGCCAACGGGACGGAACTCAACCAGGCTTTCCAGGACATAGCGCACAACATCGAAAGCCTGGCATTGACCAAATAGAGGGCATTGACCAGAGAGGATCCGGACAAGAAAAAGGGCCGCCGCTTCTTTCGAAGTCGGCGGCCTTCCGTGTTTCCGTCCATGGCGCGGCTCATGGCGGCGACGTGTCACTTAAAGTGTTAAAGTGCTGGAGCGTCCTTTGCGCGTCCAAAGGACGCGCGGCGCTCCAGGCGTCGCCGGCCGCGCATCTCGCGCCTTAACGGGAAGACTGCTTCCCGAAAGTGCAATCCGCTGAGGCCACGTTCTGGAAAACGAAATCACTCGACATCGGATCACCTCCTTTCGATTTGTTGAAGACGCCCCCATGATGGGGTGTCGATCCGCAAATGGCAAGCCGCCATCTCGAAAATGCGGTGCACGTTTGCCGCTACTGCTTGCGGCTATCCGATCGGACAGGCAAAGTCGCTGCCGGACCACCAGCGGGATGAGTAGGAAGGACGGGGATGGAGGCAGCCGACAGAGCCGCACGGATCGTTCGAACGGTTATCGAGACGTTGAAGCCGGGTTTCGCGGTCAAGCTGTGGAACGGCGAGCGGATCGGCCCCGCCACCGGCCCGGTGGTCACCATCAACGACCAGGACATCGTCTGGCAGGTGATGCGCCGGCCCAACCTCTCGACGCTGATCGAAATGTGGATCTCCAAGACCATCGACGTGGAAGACGGGTCGCTGTTCGATTTCTACGCTCTGCCTGCGCACGGCAAGCTCAGGACGAAGCTCAAGTCGTTGCCTAAGCTCGCGGTCCTGCGCGACCTGCCGGCCGTGCTGTTTTCGCGAAAGCAGATGACGGCGCGGACCGACCTTTCCGGCCGCAACCCCTTCGTCAGCGGGTCGAACAGGCAAGCAATCCAGCACCACTACGACATTTCGAACGCCTTCTACCGGCTCTTCCTCGACGAACGCATGGTCTATAGCTGCGGCTATTTCACCGATTTCGCCAATGGCATCGACCAGGCGCAGAAAGACAAGCTCGACCATATCTGCCGCAAGCTCCGGCTGAAGCCCGGCGAAAGGCTGCTCGACATCGGCTGCGGCTGGGGAGCCATGCTCATGCATGCCGCGAAAAATTATGGCGTCGTCGGCCATGGCGTCTCGCTGTCGGAAGCCCAGACTGAGCTCGCCCGCGAGCGCATCCGTGCCGAGGGACTGGAGGATCGCATCACCATCGAGATAAAGTCCTATGCCGAGCTGTCCGGCCACTTCGACAAGATCTCGTCGATCGGCATGTTCGAGCATCTCGGGCTGGCCAACCACGCCGCCTATTTCTCGACCATTCATCGCTTGCTCAAACCGGGCGGCATCTATCTGCATCACGCCATCACCCGGCGCGACAAGGGCAGCGTCAAGAAGACCTTGCGCAAGGGCCCGGAATTCAAGGCGCTGATCAAATACATCTTTCCCGGCGGTGAGCTCGACACGATCGGCATGACGCTTGGCAATCTCGAAGCGCACGGCTTTCTTGTCTACGATGTCGAGAATTTGCGCGAGCACTACGCCAGCACCTGCCGCCTGTGGGCCGAGCGCCTCCACGCACGCTTCGACGAAGCGATCGCCGAGGTCGGCGAAGCCAAGGCGCGCCTCTGGCTGCTTTATCTCACCGGCTGTTCGATCACTTTCGAACGCGGCTCGGCGCAGATTTTCCAGACCGTCGTCACCAAGCGCGCGCGGGGCCCGAGCGGCCTGCCGCCGACGCGGGCGGATTTGTACCGGTAGTTGGTTTAGGTTGTGAACTCATAAACGTAACGGCTCAGCGGTTAGTCTTTGACGCCTTGGTTGCTGCAAGAAGCGCTGCGAAAGTCTGCTGGGGTCATTTTGAAGAGAGCGTCGCCAGCGGCGTCGGGTGAAACCGGATTGCCCTGCGCAGAGACGACTGCCGTCGAAGGCTGGTCATCACAGCTGCAGACGATCCAACTCGCTCCGCCGAACGTTCTGTTCGCTGGACCAGTTTCGCACTTCATCGGCGGAGACGATGCTATTTGCGGTGCCTCCGCCCGCCCTATCCCGGCGGCAAACAGGCCTAGCATCACCAAACGCAACAGTGCAGCCATAGGCCAAAAGTGTGCCGCACCAAAGCGCAGACTGCGCAAGGCCGCGCACCAGACGCGGTGGCGCGTCTGCTGATCTGATCGAGGGTGTTTTGGCACATCACAACCCCGCCCGCTGGTGTTATGCTGCCTTTCGCCTCCGAGGCTTGGTCAATGCTGACGTGCGACGAGGCTGAGGAGGGGGACATGGCAGTGACGGAGCTTCAAAACCGCAGTGGCGTGCGGATTGGCACTGATCTTATCGATGAGTTCGCCGTCGGGTTGGCTGGACGCTTAATCCGGCCCGCTGATGCCGACTACGACGAGGCGCGCCGGATTTGGAACGCCGCAATCGACCGGCATCCGGGATTGGTTTCACGTTGCCTCGGCGTCGCCGATGTAATCCACACGGTGAAATTCGCCGCCAGAAACGACCTTCTCGTCGCGGTCCGTGGGGGCGGTCACAATGTCGCCGGGCGGGCACTATGCGACAACGGCATTGTTGTCGATCTCTCCGCCATGCGTGGCGTGCTGGTTGAACCCAAGACGCGCACCGTGCGGGTGCAAGGCGGTGCGACGCTTGGCGACCTCGACCGCGAGACACATCTGCATGGGCTGGCGGTGCCGGTCGGCGTCGTGTCGAAGACCGGCGTTGCCGGGCTGACACTCGGCGGCGGCGTGGGCTGGCTGGTCCGCAAGCACGGGCTGAGTTGCGACAACGTGATCTCGTTTGAGCTGGTGACGGCTGAGGGACGCCTGCTGACGGCCAGCGCAGAAGAACACCCCGACCTTTTCTGGGCCCTACGCGGCGGAGGCGGCAATTTCGGCATCGTCACCTGCTTCACCTTCCGCGCGCAGCAAATATCGTCGGTGTTCGGCGGCCTGATTGTTCACGGCCGCGACAAGGCCCGCGAGGTGCTGCGCTTCTATCGCGACTTCATGGCCACGGCACCGGAGGAACTGACTGCCTACGCGGCCATGTTGACGACGCCGGACGGCATGCCGGCGGTCGGCATAGTCGCATGCTGGTGCGGTGACATGGAAGAAGGTGCACGCGTGCTGGCGCCGCTGCGAGCTTTCGGTCCGCCGCTGGTCGACGCCATACAGCCAATGCCCTACCCGTCGATGCAGAAGCTGCTGGACGGGGCGTTCCCGGACGGCACCCACAATTACTGGAAGGCGAGCTTCGTTCCGCAACTTACCGATACGGTCATCGACCTGCTTGTTGAGCATGGAAACCGCATGGAGTCGCCTCTCTCGGCCTGTCTCGTGGAGTTCTACGGCGGCGCGCCGGGCCGGGTCAGTCGCACGGACTCTGCCTTCGCCCAGCGGAACGCGGAATACAACATTGGGATGACCGCGCAGTGGACGGATCCGGCCGAAAGCGAAAGGCATATAGCCTGGGTGCAGGCCATGTACAATGCGTTCGAGCCGCATTCGAGTGGCATGCACCTTCTCAACTTTCAGAGCGAACCCGCGGACCAGGTGATCCGTGCCTCCTTCGGTGATAATTACAGTCGGCTTGCCGAGGTGAAGCGGAAATATGATCCCATGAATTTTTTCAGCCTCAACCAAAACATCTCGGCCGCGGCACACTAGCTGCCCCTCATTAAGATCCGGGGGTTATCGACGCGTTCCTTCGGGATGGTCAGTGTGAATGCAGCATATGGATACGCCGACGAATTGCCTCGTCCACGGTGGATAGGTCGGCGCGGTGATTAGCGGCTGCGAGGTCGCTGACATAGGCCAATGGTTGCCAACGATCTTGATCCTTGCTGCGCTCATTATGGTGCCGTTCGGTTGGTATTGGCGCAAGCTTCTGGATACGAACGTGAGGGCAGGGCGTGCCGCTGACAGTTGCCCGGCTGTACGGGCGCGAAGGTGAGGTCGCGCGAGAAGGCAATCGTCCGGCTCGTCGCGGCGCGTTCGGCATGGCCCAACCGGACTAATAAGCGCGTCGCGTCTGAAAGGATTCACGCGACGCGCGACGCGCTTTAAGTCCTTGTTTTTATACATGTCGTTATCCCAAAACCGCTGCGCACTTTTGGGCAACATGCATTAGACCAACCGCATCGTCTCGCCGATTTCGACGCGGGCTGGCCGGTCGACCGTGCAGTAGACGCCGAGATTATGCGCGTTGTGACGGACCAGATTGCGCAGGATTGCCGGATCGTGGTCGAAACCATCCTGTGCGATGATGGTGAAGCCGCATCGGCGGCACGGCTCCGAGATCGTCAACAGCAGGTCGCCGATCGCCAACTTGCGACCGATCCATTCCGTCTCCGGGAATGATCCCTCGACCGCCGGCATGTCGACGACGATGTTGGGGCGGAACCGGCGCGGGTCGGCGGTGCCGTCGGGATGCAGCGCCTTCAGGCGCGCCAGCGAAGCGGTGGTCAGGAGGTGGATGGGGGCCTTGCGGTAACGCTCCACGGTCAGGGGACCGGCGTAATCCGGCGCAGCATCTTCCCGGCGAAACGGCCGGATCGAGGCTTCGAAGCCGAGAAAGGCGGAAACAGCGCGGTCGCTTTCGGCTCCAGGCGCTGGCAGCCAATCGCTCTGTGGCGTCGCGATCTCCAGTTCGCGGGCTTGCGACAACCGGGTCCGGATGCGTGGCACCTTGTGCCATTTCGCCTCGCGGTCGGGCCGTGCGATTTCATTATTCGAGGCATCGACAAGGCCGAACAGGCGGTCGCCATCGATGGTTTCCAGACCGACCGAGATCACCTCCAGGCATTCGCCAGCGAGCGAACTCGCCGGATAGCGCCAAAGCCCGGTGACGGCACCCAATGCATCAGGCCCTCTTGTTCTGCCGGTTGGCGACGAGGTCGTCGACGACCGCCGGGTCGGCCAGCGTCGAGGTATCGCCGAGCGCGGCAAAATCGTCCTCGGCGATCTTGCGCAGGATGCGCCGCATGATCTTGCCGGAACGGGTTTTCGGCAGGCCGGGAGCGAACTGGATCTTGTCGGGCGTGGCGATGGCGCCGATGTCCTTGCGGACATGGGCGACGAGTTCCTTGCGCAACTCTTCGCCCGGCTTCTCACCGGCCATCAATGTGACGTAGCAGTAGATGCCCTGGCCCTTGATGTCGTGCGGATAGCCGACGACGGCGGCTTCCGAGACTTTCTCGTGTGAAACCAGTGCTGATTCGACCTCGGCCGTGCCCATGCGGTGGCCGGAGACGTTGATGACGTCGTCGACGCGACCGGTAATCCAGTAGTAGCCATCGGCGTCGCGGCGGCAGCCGTCACCGGTAAAGTACTTGCCCTTGTAGGTGGAAAAATAAGTCTGCACGAAGCGCTCGTGGTCGCCATAGACAGTGCGCATCTGGCCCGGCCACGAATCGGTGATGCAGAGGTTGCCGCTTGCAACGCCTTCCAGCACCTTGCCGTCACCGTCGACCAGTTGCGGCTTGACGCCGAAGAAGGGCCGCGTCGCGGACCCTGCCTTCAGGTCAGTGGCACCGGGCAGCGGCGTGATCAGGATGCCGCCAGTCTCGGTCTGCCACCAGGTGTCGACGATCGGCACCTTGCCGTTGCCGACGAGGTTGAAATACCACTCCCAGGCTTCCGGGTTGATCGGCTCGCCGACGGTGCCCAGCACGCGCAGCGATTTGCGCGACGTCCTGGTGACATGGGCGTCGCCCGCGCCCATCAAGGCGCGCAACGCCGTCGGGGCGGTGTAGAAGATGTTGACCTTGTGCTTGTCGATGACCTCCCAGAAGCGGGACTGCGACGGATAGTTAGGCACGCCTTCGAACATCAGCGTGGTGGCGCCGTTGGCGAGCGGCCCGTAGACGATATAGCTGTGGCCGGTGACCCAGCCGACATCGGCGGTGCACCAGTAGATGTCGCCATCATGGTAGTCGAAGACATATTGGTGGGTCATCGAGACATAGACGAGATAGCCGGCCGTGGTGTGCAGCACGCCCTTCGGCTTGCCGGTCGAGCCTGATGTGTAGAGGATGAACAAAGGGTCCTCGGCCTTCATCTTCTCCGGCTTGCACTCCGCCTTCACCGAAGCGATCTCGTCGTGGTACCAGACGTCGCGCCCCGGAGCCCAGCCAACCTTGCCGCCGGTGCGGCGCACGACGACGACCTTGTTGACCATCACGAAATTCTTCGCGGCGATGTCGATCGCCTTGTCGGTGTTGTCTTTCAACGGAATCGGCTTGCCGCCGCGCAGGCCTTCATCGGTGGTGATGACGAAAGTCGATTCGCAGTCGACGATGCGGCCGGCCAATGCATCCGGCGAGAAGCCGCCAAAGACCACCGAATGGATGGCGCCGATGCGCGTGCAGGCAAGCATCGCGTAGGCCGTTTCAGGGATCATCGGCATGTAGATGGTAACGCGGTCGCCCTTCTTGACGCCGTGCTTCTTCATCACATTGGCGAGCCGGCAGACATGCTCGTAAAGCTCGCTATAGGTGATCTTCCTGTCGTCGTAGGGATTGTCGCCTTCCCAGACGATGGCGGTCTGGTCGCCGCGCTTCTTCAGATGCCGGTCGATGCAGTTCCAGGAAACGTTGGTCTCGCCGTCCTCGAACCATTTGATCGAGACCTTGCCGTTGAAGGAGGTGTTCTTGACCTTGCTGTAGGGCTTGAACCAGTCGATGCGCTTGCCGTGCTTGCCCCAGAACTTGTCCGGGTTCTTCACGCTCTCGGCATACCATTTCAAATAGGTGTCATTGTCGATCAGTGCGTTCTTCTTCCACGCCGGCTGGACGCGATGGACATGAACCTCGGACATTTTTTCACTTTCCTCCCAAGACCAAGCCGCCCGGCTTGACCGCCGTCGGCATCACGGCGAAGCGGCCGCGAATTCGCGCGCATTATTAACAGTTCCGCGGTGACGGCAATATTAGACGTTGGATTTGCGCGGCGGGATGCCGCAGACGCTTTCTTCACTGTTATCAGCACTCGGGTTGGATCGCTGCTAACTACATGTTTTTGCGTCGTAAACCCGGCCTCAGCTACGAAATATCAATAGACGATTAAGCGAATTGCGCGCACAATTTCAAATTGGGAGGAAAGGAGAATCAACCAGGGGACCGCGATGCGCGACCATTCCGAAATGGACCTGATGCTCAAGGGCTACGGCTTGACCACGGCCAAGATCCTTTATCATTTTCCCGATCATCCGCATCTGCTGCAGAGCTTCATCTGGCAGGACTACGACATCGCTCCGAAATTTCCGGTGCTGATCCGGTTCATCGAGTTCTGGCAGACCAAGCTCGACGGCCCGCTGCATTCGGTGAGCTATACGCACCAGAAGCTGATCGCGCCTAACGAATGGCACAAGGTGGACGGCGAGTTCGTGCTGCATTAGGGCGTGTCGATATTCAGGTGAGGCCGGCCTGCGAATGGCGGTTTCCTGCGCTTACCTACAGCGCCGCGCGCCCTATTGGGCGGGCAAAGGACGCTGTAGAACTTTGATTTTGCGCATGACCTTTCCGAAATCGATCTCGATTTCGGGGTCATGCGCGGGCTCACCTACTTTAAGTACGCTCCGCTCCGGTTCTCGGAAGCCACCATTCTCGGCGCGGCCTGACCTAAATCTCAACACGCCCTATCCCCGGACGTTTGATGTATCGAGCGGGGTCAGACCGCGGGCGGGCTGAGCCTGGCGAAGGCTTCCTGCCGGCGATACGGAAAATGCGGATAGGGCGCGGTGACCGCGCTTGCCGCGTCGAGCTTCTTCATCTGGTCTGATGTCAATGACCAACCGACGGCGCCGAGGTTCTGGCGCAGCTGCTCCTCGTTGCGCGCGCCGATGATGACAGAGGCGACGGTCGGCCGCTGCAGTAACCAGTTGATGGCGATCTGCGGCACCGTCTTGCCGGTTTCCTTGGCGACAGTGTCGAGCGCATCGACGACCCGGTAGAGTTGCTCGTCCTCGACCGGTGGCCCGAAGCCTGCGGTGTCGTGCAACCGGCTTGTTTCCGGCAGTGGCTCGCCGCGGCGGATCTTGCCGGTCAGGCGGCCCCAGCCGAGCGGGCTCCACACCAGCGCGCCAACGCCCTGGTCGAGGCCGAGCGGCATCAGCTCCCATTCATAGTCGCGCCCGACCAGCGAATAATAGACCTGATGGGCAACGTAGCGTGGGTAGCCGTGCTTGTCCGCCAGGCCGAGCGATTTCATTACTTGCCACCCGGAAAAGTTGGAAACGCCGACATAGCGCAGCTTGCCGGCGCGCACGAGACTGTCCAGCGTCGACAGCACCTCCTCGATCGGCGTTGCGGCGTCGAAAGCGTGCAGTTGCAGCAGGTCGATGTATTCGGTGCCGAGACGCCTCAGCGCATCCTCGACGGCCTTGATGAGACGCGAGCGGGAAGAGCCGGCATCGTTGGGACCGTCGCCCGTCGGCAGCGAGGTCTTGGTCGAGATCAGCACGGCATCGCGGCGGCCCTTGATGGCCGCGCCGAGCACCTCCTCGGAGGCGCCATTCGAATAGACGTCGGCGGTGTCGAACAGGTTGACGCCGGCCTCAAGGCAGATGTCGACCAGCCGCCGCGCTTCCGTCGCATCGCTGTTGCCCCAGGCGCCGAACAGCGGCCCCGAACCGCCGAAGGTTCCAGCGCCGAACGAGAGCGCCGGGACCTTCAGACCCGAGGCGCCAAGACGTCGATAATCCATGGTTTTGCTCCTTGTATCGAAGGGTGGTTGGATTTGTTTGGGATCGTCACGACCGGGCGGATGCCGGTGCGCCGAGCTCCGAGCTGCGGTCGAGGCGCAGCGCTAATCCCGCCACGGCCAGTGCGGAGAGCGGCAGCAGGGCGGCGACCCAGCTGACGGCGCCGAGGCCGGGGCCATGGGCGATCACCACGCCGCCGAGCCAGGCGCCGGCGGCGTTGCCGAGGTTGAAGGCGGCGATATTGAAGGATGAGGCCAGGCTCTGGCCGGCGCCTTCAGCCTTTTCCAGCACCCACATCTGCAGCGGCGCCACGGTGGCGAAGGCGGCGGCGCCGAGCAGGCCGACATAGATGACGGCCATCACCTGGCTGTGCAGGGCGAAGGTCATCGTGCCGAGCACCAGCGCCAGCACAACGAGACTGCCGAGGACGGAAGGCACCAGCCAGCGGTCGGCGAACTTACCGCCAAGCAGATTGCCGGCGATGAGGCCGCCGCCAAAGACCAGCAGGATCGGCGACACGGCTGCTTCCCCAAAACCGGTGATCTCGGTCAGCAGGGGAGCGATATAGGTGAAGACGGCGAAGACGCCGGCATAGCCAAGCACGGTGGTGGCGAAGCCAAGCAGGACCGGCGCGCGGCCGAGCACGGCGAGATCGCCGCTCAGGTTGCTCTTCTCAGGCGCTGCCTGGCTGCGCGGCACCAGCAGGAGAATGATGGCGAAGGCGACGATGCCGACCAGGGTTACCGCCCAGAAGGTCGCCCGCCAGCCGAAGGCCTGGCCGAGCCAGGTGCCGAAGGGCACGCCGAGGATGTTTGCGATGGTCAGGCCGGTGAACATCAGGGCGATCGCCGAGGCCTTCTTGTTTGGCGCCACCAGCCCGGTCGCAACGACCGAACCAACGCCGAAGAACGTGCCGTGGGCAAAGGCGGTGAGCACGCGGGCAGCCATCAGTGTCCAGTAGTCGGGGGCGAGCGCGCAGGCGAGATTGCCCAGCGTGAAGATCGCCATCAGCGCCAGAAGCACGGTCTTGCGCGGCCAGCGGCCGGTGGCGATCGTCAGCAGCGGCGCGCCGATGACGACACCGAGCGCATAGCCGGAAATCAACTGGCCGGCGGCCGAGATCGAGACTCCGAGATCGGTGCTGACGTCGAGCAGCAGGCCCATGATGACGAATTCGGTGACACCGATGCCGAAGGCACCGGCGGCGAGGGCGTAAAGAGCAAGAGGCATGGCGGTTCCCATTTCGATGACAGCCAGTGTTGAAGACGGGACGCCGTGTCCTCCCACGCCCCGTCCCGGAAGATCGTGTCGCGGCGTGCTGTGAACCAGCCTTGCGCAGGGCACATTGTCTGTGAAATAGATTCACGAATGGCGAGACCCGACATCAACCGCTCCGGCGAGATCGAAGTGTTTGTCCGCGTCGTTGAGGCGGGGAGTTTTTCGGCCGCCGCTCGCGCGTTGCGGATGACGCCGTCGGCAGTGAGCAAACTGATTGCGCGGCTTGAGGCGCGTCTTGGCGCGGGGCTGATCAGCCGTTCGACACGCAAGCTGCAACTGACACCGGAGGGCGCGGCCTTCTTCGACAGCGGCGTGCGCATCCTGGCCGACATGGCGGCAGCCGAGCGCGAGGCGGCGGCCGGCGCCGCCCCGCGCGGTCGGCTGCGGGTCAACAGCTACGTGCCCTTCGGGCAGCACCGGCTGATCCCGCTTTTGCCGCGTTTCCTCGAACGCTATCCGGAAATCACCATCGATCTGGTTTTGACCGATCATGTCATCGACCTGATGGAGGAGCGCGCCGATGTCGCGATCCGCGCCGGGCCGCTCGGCGAATCACGGTTGGTGGCGCGCAAGCTCGGGCAAAGTCCGGTGGTGGTCGTCGCTGCGCCGTCCTACCTCAGGACGCACGGCATCCCCCGGACGCCGGCCGATCTCGATCGCCACAATCGGATGGGTTTCTGTTTCGTGCGCCATGTCGATGATTGGCCATTCGTCGACGCGGCCGGCGAGGCCGTTCTCGTTCCGATAACCGGAAATGCGCTGGTCAGCGATGGCGAGGCGATGCGGCAGATGGCGCTTTCGGGGGCGGGCATCGCCCGGCTGGCGCGCTGGCATGTGGAACCCGACATCGCCGCCGGGCGGCTGGTACCGCTTCTGGAGGCCTTCAACCCAGGCGACGAGGAGCGTACCCACGCCGTCTATGTCGGACAGGGCAAGCATTTGCCGGCGCGGGTGCGGGCCTTTCTCGACTTTCTGGTCGAGACGGTCCGCCTGACCTGAGCTAAAGAAGATCGGAGCCAAAGAAGATCGGGAACCGGTCGGCTCCCGAAACATCAATCGAGGTGAGATTGAACTACCTTTTCGGCGCAAAGGGCGCCGGCCGCCTGACGCTCGAGCATCCAGCCCGGATATTCGGCCGGCAGCGCGCTGACCTCGTCGAGACGAGCAAGATCGTCGGTGTCGAGCTTCAACTCGGTGGCGGCGAGGTTCCGTTCGAGCTGCTCCATGCGGCTGGCGCCGATGATCACGCTCATCACGAAGGGTTTGGCGAGCACATAGCTCAGCGCGACCGTGGCGACGCTGACGCCATGCTTGCCGGCGATCTCGCGCATGACGGCGACCGCCGCCCAGGCGCGGTCCTCATTTACAGGCGGGAAATTGAAGCTGGCGCGGCGGCCTTCGCCATTGCCGGGCGCGCCGGGTCCGTATTTGCCGGAAAGCAGCCCGCCCGCCATCGGCGACCAGACCATCAGTCCAAGCTTCTCCTCGTTGAGCAGCGGAACGATCTCGCGCTCCAGGTCGCGGCCGGCGATCGAATAGTAGGACTGGACGGTCTCAAAACGGGCGAAGCCCTTGCGTTCGGCGATGCCCAATGCCTTGGCGATGCGCCAGGCCGCCCAGTTCGAAACGCCGACATAGCGGACCTTGCCGCTGGCAACCAGATCGTCGAGCGCCCGCAGCGTCTCATCGATCGGCGTCACCGTGTCGGTGCCGTGAAGCTGATAGAGACCGATATGGTCGAGCTGCAGCCGCTCGAGACTGCCCTCGACCGAACCCATGATGTGGCCGCGCGAGGAACCGCGCTGGTTGGGGCCGTCGCCCATGGCGCCATGGACCTGGTGGCGATGATCACATCCTGCCGGTTGATGCCGAGATTCCGCAGCGACTGGCCGAGAAGCCGTTCCGATGCGCCGAAGGAATAGACGTCAGCGGTGTCGGAGAAATTGACGCCGGCGGCGAGCGAGCTCTGGACGATCCTGTCGACGCCGTCCTGGTCGAGGCTGGCGATCAGGCCCCATTGGTCGTTTTCGCCGGCGGCGCCGAAGGTCATGGTGCCCAGGCAAAGTTCGGAGACGAACCCGGCCAATATAGGAACGATACGTTCCGTTTCCATTCGTTGGCATAACGGCCTAGTGGTTCTGGACCAAGCTCCGCGACCGACGATCCGGCGGGGTGGGGGAAACAGGTCAGATTGTCCAAGGATTGAGGACCGTCACCCCGGTATCGTCGAAATAGGCGACGTTTCGCGTAACCAGAATGAGGTCGTGGACGAGCGCGGTCGCGGCGATGAGCGTGTCGGCGCTGCCTCGCGTGCGGCCAGCCGAGATGCGACCCCACGACAACGCGACATCTTCAGTAACCGCAAGGATGCGGTCGGCATTGTCCCGCCGAAGCTCTCGCAGCCACAGATCGAGGCGCGTTGCCCGTTCGGGATCGACCTTGCGCAGCTTGACGATCCCGCGTTCGATCTCCCCGAGCGTGATGACACTGAGATTGACCGAATCCGGATCCACTGAAGCTAGCCACGCGGTAGTCTTGGGCAAGCGTCGTTCCACATCCGAAACGATGTTCGTGTCGAGCAGGTACATCAGAGGTCGATGTCGCGGATCATCGTATCCGAGCGACGGTTGACCTCTTCGGCGAAATCATCATCCCAGACGGGACCGGTCAGAAGATATTCTGCCAGTGACTTCTTTTTTCCCGACAAGCGGTCATAGTCTTCGGCAGAAAGCACCACCGCCGCGCGCTCGCCACGCAGGGTCACCGTCTGCGGTCCCTCGCTGCGC
The DNA here is from genome assembly GCF_055811755.1 of Mesorhizobium sp. WSM4840. Classification (NCBI taxonomy): domain Bacteria; kingdom Pseudomonadati; phylum Pseudomonadota; class Alphaproteobacteria; order Hyphomicrobiales; family Phyllobacteriaceae; genus Mesorhizobium; species Mesorhizobium sp. WSM4840. The sequence continues at coordinate 325,994 of NZ_JBVVQD010000001.1, read as the reverse complement.
GCGCGCTGAACCACTTTGGAAAAGTTGTTTTTCGCATCCTGAAGATGCCAGTTCATGGGTCGCTCTCCTAGCTAGCTTGGCTAGATATATGCCTGACGCGCCCGACTATCAAGGTTGATCGCTAAACTGCCGCTAAACGAAATGTCCGCTAACGGCTGCCGAAGATCGCCGAGCCGATCCTGACACTTGTCGCGCCGAAGGCGATCGCGGTTTCGTAGTCGCCGGACATACCCATCGAAAGCTCCTCCACACGTGCCCCCGTGCTGAGCTTTTCCAGCAGCGCGAAATGCGGACCGGGATTCTCGTCGGCCGGCGGGATGCACATCAGGCCTTCGATGGCGAGGCCATGGACGTCGCGGCAGCGGGTGACGAAGGCGACAGCCTCGCGCGGCTCGATCCCTGCCTTTTGTGGTTCCGAGCCGGTGTTGACCTGAACGTAGAATTTTGGTGACCGGCCTTGTCTGGCGATTTCCTTGGCGAGTTCGGCCGCGATCTTCTCCCGATCGACCGACTCGATGACGTCGAACAGCGCGACCGCTTCCTTCGCCTTGTTCGATTGCAGCGGACCGATCAGATGCAGCTCGATGTCGGGGAAGTCCTCCTTCAGCGCCGGCCATTTGGCTTGTGCTTCCTGGACGCGGTTCTCGCCGAAGACGCGCTGGCCGGCGTCGATGACCGGGCGGATATCGTTGGCGCTGAAGGTCTTCGAGACCGCGACCAGCCTCACCGCGCCGGCTTGCCGTCCTGCCTCGCGCTCGGCGGCGGCGATCCTCGCCTTGACCGTGAAAAACTGTTCGACGGCGCTCGCCATGCCTATATCCTGACTCTGGTTTTTGTCCTGGCCGGAGCGTCGCAGTTGACGGGTCCGGCAATCCATGGTGAACACCGCGACGACATTTCCTGAGCCGCCGGGCATGTCCGGCTGTTCGCGCATGCTTTTTAAGTGAAAAACACCCGATGGCAACCGAACGATACAATCCGCGCGCATCAGAGCCCAAATGGCAGAAGGCCTGGGACGCCAAGAAGCTGTTCGAAGCTGACAACGACGACCCGCGTCCGAAATACTACGTACTCGAAATGTTCCCCTATCCGTCGGGGCGCATCCATATCGGCCATACCCGCAACTACACGATGGGCGACGTGGTTGCGCGCTACAAGCGTGCCAAGGGTTTCAACGTGCTGCACCCGATGGGCTGGGACGCCTTCGGCATGCCGGCCGAGAACGCGGCGATGCAGAACAAGGTCCATCCCAAGGACTGGACCTATCAGAACATCGCCGCCATGCGCGAACAGCTCAAGGTCATGGGCCTGTCGCTCGACTGGGCACGCGAATTCGCCACCTGCGATGTCGACTACTACCACCGCCAGCAGATGTTGTTCCTCGATTTCGTCGAGAAGGGGCTGGTGACGCGCAAATCCTCCAAGGTCAACTGGGATCCGGAGGACATGACGGTGCTTGCCAACGAGCAGGTCATCGACGGACGCGGCTGGCGCTCGGGCGCGCTGGTCGAACAGCGCGAGCTGACGCAGTGGTTCTTCAAGATCACCGACTATGCGCAGGATCTGCTGGACTCGCTGGAAGGCCTCGACGAATGGCCGGAAAAAGTGAAGCTGATGCAGGCGAACTGGATCGGCCGTTCGGAAGGCCTGCTGATCCGCTGGCCGCTGGCCACTCCAGTCGATGGCGAAGATGAGCTGGAGGTCTACACGACGCGGCCCGACACCATCTTCGGCGCCTCCTTCATGGCGGTCGCAGCTGATCATCCGCTGGCGAAGAAGGCGGCCGAAAGCAATCCGGCGCTGGCCAAGTTCATCGACGAGGTTCGCCATATGGGCACTTCAGTGGCGGCACTGGAGACAGCCGAGAAGAGGGGTTTCGATACCGGCATCCGCGTCGTCCATCCGTTCGACGCGAACTGGACGCTGCCTGTCTATGTCGCCAATTTCGTGCTGATGGAGTACGGCACCGGCGCCATCTTCGGCTGCCCGTCCGGTGACCAGCGCGACCTCGATTTCGCTAACAGATACGGCCTGCCGGTCATTCCGGTGGTGATGCCGGAAGGCGAGAATCAGGGAAACTTCCAGATCATCGACGAGGCCTATGTCGGCGACGGCGTGATGATCAATTCGCGCTTCCTCGACGGCATGAAGCCTGATCAGGCGTTCGACGAGGTGGCGAAGCTGCTGGAACAAAAGACTATCGGCAATCGGCCGGTGGCTGAGCGCAAGGTCAACTTCCGCCTGCGCGACTGGGGCATTTCGCGCCAGCGCTACTGGGGCTGTCCGATCCCGATGATCCACTGCGAGGATTGCGGCGTGATGCCGGTGCCGAAAGCGGATCTGCCGGTCAAGCTGCCGGACGACATCGAGTTCGACCGGCCGGGCAATCCGCTCGATCGCCATCCGACATGGCGGCATGTCAAATGTCCGCAATGCGGCAAGGATGCACGCCGCGAAACCGACACGATGGACACGTTCGTCGATTCGTCCTGGTATTTCGCGCGCTTTACCGCGCCCTGGGCGAACGACCCGACCGATCCCAAGGCAGCTACCGAATGGCTGCCGGTCGACCAGTATATAGGCGGCATCGAGCACGCCATTTTGCACCTGCTCTATTCGCGCTTCTTCACCCGCGCCATGCGCGAGACCGGCCATGTCGATCTCGCCGAGCCGTTCAGGGGCCTGTTCACGCAAGGCATGGTGGTGCACGAGACCTATCGGGTCGGCGGTGGCTCGAACAGCCGCTGGCTTGCACCCAGCGAGGTGCGGCTGGAGGACGTCGACGGCAAGCGCCGCGCCGTCGAAATCGCGACCGGCGAAGAGGCGGTAATCGGCCCGCTCGAAAAAATGTCGAAGTCGAAGAAGAACACGGTGAGCCCGGAAGAGATCACCGACGGCTACGGCGCCGACACCGCGCGCTGGTTCATGCTGTCGGACTCACCACCCGAGCGTGATGTCGAATGGACCGACGAGGGTGCTGCCGGCGCGCATCGCTTCATTCAGCGCATCTGGCGGCTGGTGTCGACGGCTGCCGAATCGCTCGCCGGCAGCCAACCGGCAGCGGCGAAGGAGGGCGAGGCAGGGACTGTGTCCAAGGCCGCGCACAAGATCCTGAAATCAGTCGGCGAGGATATCGAAAAGCTCGCCTTCAACCGCGCTATCGCCCGCATCTACGAACTCGCCAATGCGCTCACCACGCCGCTCAACGAGGCGGCTGAAGGCAAGGCCGCCCCGGCGCTCAAGGCTGCCTGTCGGCAAGCCGTCGACATCCTCGTGCATCTGATTGCGCCGGTCATGCCGCATCTGGCCGAAGAGTGCTGGCAGACGCTCGGCGGCACCGATCTTGTCGCCGAACGGCCCTGGCCTGTCTATGAGCCGTCGCTTGTCGTCGACAACGAGATCCTGCTGCCGGTTCAGGTCAACGGCAAGAAGCGCGGTGATTTGACAATTGCCCGCGACGCGGACCAAGGTGCCGTCGAAAAAGCGGTTCTGGCTCTCGACTTCGTGCAGAAAGCGCTCGAAGGTAAGGCACCGCGCAAGGTGATCATCGTCCCGCAGAGGATCGTCAATGTCGTTGCCTGATCCGAGGAAGACAGAAGTGACGCATTTGCTGCGCCGTATCGCGCTGTATGGCCTGGTCGCTTCGGTTGCGCTGGTTTCGGCCTGCACGGTGCGCCCGCTCTATTCGAGCGCGCCGCTGTCGGCCGGCTCGCAAGTCGGGGCTGCCGCCGAACTCGGGTCCATCGCGGTCAAGCCGGTCAACACCCGCTACGCCCAGCAGGTCCGCAACAATCTGATCTTCGCGCTCGGCCAGGGTGCGGGCGAGCCGGCTTCGCCCGCCTATTCGCTCGATCTCGGCGTTACCGAACTTGTTGAATCCGCTGCAACCGTGCAGGTCTCGACCGATGACGACGAGCCAACCGCGGGCACGGTGACACTGACCGCGAACTATGTGCTGACCGACGCCAAGACCGGCGCGACGATCGCGACCGGCAGGCGCTCGATAGCGTCGTCCTTCGACAGGCCCCGTCAGGAATTTGCCTCCTACCGGGCGCAAATCGACGCCGAGAACCGCGCGGCGCGCGAACTGGCGGACCTGCTGCGCCTGTCGATCGCCCAGAATCTGGTCAAGCACGGCAGGACGGTGGCGGGTTAAAACTTTTCGGCCGGGATCGATACGTTCCGGCTACCGTCGAGGTCCAGTTGCTCGCGCACAAAAAAGGCCGATTGCTCGGCCTTTTTACGGGAACGCGGCGTCTTAATTTCAGCCGACCTTCTGGATTTCAGCCGATCTTCTGGCCGGTCTTGGCCCAGTCGGTGAGGAACTGCTCCAGGCCCTTGTCGGTCAGCGGATGCTTGACCAGCGCCTTCAGCGTCGCCGGCGGCGCGGTGATGACGTCGGCGCCGATCAGTGCGGCCTGCTTGACGTGGTTCACCGTGCGCACCGAGGCGGTCAGGATCTCGGTCTGGAAATCATAGTTGTCGTAGATGGTGCGGATGTCCGAGATCAGTTCCATGCCGTCCCAGCCGCTGTCGTCGATGCGGCCGACGAAGGGCGAGATGAAGGAGGCGCCGGCCTTGGCGGCGAGCAGCGCCTGGGTGGCCGAGAAGCAGAGCGTGACATTGACCATGCGGCCGTCCGACCGGATGTCCTTGCAGGCCTTCAGGCCGTCGAGCGTCAGCGGCACCTTGATGCAGACATTGTCGGCGATCCTGGCCAGGATCTTGGCCTCCGCCATCATGTCCTTGTATTCGGTGGCGACGACTTCGGCCGAGACCGGGCCCTTGACGATCTCGCAGATCTCTCTGGTGACGTCGGCGATCTTGCCGCCGGATTTGAGGATCAGCGAAGGATTGGTGGTAACGCCGTCGAGCAGCCCCAGATCGTTCAGGTCACGGATTTCATTGACATCGGCGGTGTCGACAAAAAATTTCATGGCGGGGTCTCCTGAAGATTTCGCATCGGCCCGAAAATCGTAACCGATTTTCGGGAAGCACGATGCGTGGGTTAAAGTTCTAAAGCGTACTTTGTGCGTCCGGATGGACGCACGTCGCTCTAGGCCGGCAAGGCACATTCGGCGTTGGACTTTGCTCTAGACGAAAGTCGGGGCAAGGTCACGCCTCATGATCGAAGATTCGCCCTTTGTCGCAGCCGCGCCAGTGCTGGTGCCGATGCCCGCCGATCGGCCCTACACCTATGCCGTGCCCGCCGGCATGCGCGTGGTGCCGGGCTCGATCGTGCGCGTTCCGCTCGGTCCGCGCCAGGTTGCCGGCATCGTCTGGGACGGCGTTGTCGAAAAGGTCGACGCAAAAAAACTGCGCCCGATCGAGCAGGTCTTCGACTGCCCGCCGATTGACCGCGCTATGCGCCGCTTCGTCGACTGGATCGCGCAATACACGCTGTCGCCGCCTGGCATGGTGGCGCGCATGCTGCTGCGGGCGCCGGAGGCCTTCGACCCGGAACCCTGGATCGAAGGGCTGCAACGCACCTTCGCCAAACCCGACCGGATGACGGGTGCGAGGATGCGCGTGCTGGAAACAGCCGAAGGCGGGCTCGCCTGGACGCGGTCCGGGTTGGCGCATGCGGCCGGCGTGTCGTCGACGGTCATCGACGGGTTGAAAGCGCAAGGCGTGTTCGAGACGGTCATGATCCCGCCGCGACCGGTGGTCGCAGCACCCGATCCGAATTACGCCCAGCCTTCGCTGATGCCGGACCAGAGCGATGCGGCCGGGATGCTGTGCACCAATGTCGCGGCCGGCGCATTCGGCGTCACGCTGCTCGACGGGGTGACCGGATCGGGCAAGACGGAGGTCTATTTCGAGGCGGTGGCGGCGGCGCTCGACCGTTGCAAACAGGTGCTGATCCTGCTGCCGGAGATTGCGCTGACCCACGCCTTCCTCGAGCGCTTCCAGGAACGGTTCGGCGCCAAGCCGGCGGAATGGCACTCGGACCTGCCGCCAAGGATGCGCGAGCGTGTCTGGCGGCAGGTGGCGGAAGGTGGCGTGCGCGTGGTTGCCGGCGCGCGTTCGGCGCTGTTCCTGCCGTTCAGGGAGCTCGGGCTGATCGTCATCGACGAGGAGCATGACCCCGCCTACAAGCAGGAAGACCGCGTCTTCTACAATGCCCGCGATATGGCGGTGGTGCGTGGCCATATCGGCGGCTTTCCGGTGGTGCTCGCCTCGGCGACGCCGTCGGTCGAAAGCCGGGTCAACGCGAGCCAAGGCCGCTACAACAGGGCGGTGCTTTCGGCGCGCTTTGCCGAGGCGGCGCTTCCCGACCTGAAGACGATCGACATGCGCCGCGCCCCGCCGGCACGCGGCGGCTTCCTGTCGCCGGTGCTGCTTGCCCATATGCGGCAGACGCTGGAGAAGGAGGAACAATCGCTGCTGTTCCTCAACCGGCGCGGCTATGCGCCGCTGACACTGTGCCGGGTCTGCGGCCATCGCTTTGGCTGCCCGGTCTGCTCGGCCTGGCTGGTCGAGCACCGCTTTCGTGGCCAGTTGATCTGCCACCATTGCGGACACAATGAGCGGCGGCCCGAGGCCTGCCCGGAATGCGGCACGCTCGATCATCTGGTCGCCTGCGGGCCGGGCGTCGAGCGCATCGCTGAAGAGGTCGTCGCGCATTTCCCAGACGCCCGAACCATCGTCCTGTCGTCCGACCTGATGGGCGGCGTGCGGCGGCTGAGGTTAGAGCTTGAAGCCATCGCCAATGGCGAGGCCGACATCGTCATCGGCACTCAGCTCGTCGCCAAGGGCCACAATTTCCCAAACATGACGCTGGTCGGCGTGGTCGATGCCGATCTCGGCCTGGCTAATGGCGATCCGCGCGCCGCCGAGCGCACTTTCCAACTGCTCAGCCAGGTGACCGGCCGCGCCGGCCGCACCGGCAAGAAGAGCCTTGGCCTGCTGCAGACCTTCCAGCCCGACCACCCGGTAATGCGGGCGATCGTCTCCGGCGACGCCGAGGCTTTCTATGAGCGCGAGATCGCCGAACGCGAACGGGCGGCCCTGCCGCCTTTCGGCCGGCTTGCGGGCGTCATCGTCAGTGCTGCGACACGAGCGGAAGCGGAGGGACATGCGCGGGGTTTGCGGCGCGCCGCACCTCAGGCCAGCGACCTGTTCGTGCTCGGTCCGGCCGAGGCGCCGCTGTCGCTGATCGGCGGCCGCCATCGCTTTCGCCTGCTGATCCAGGGCGAGCGGCGCGCCGACATGCAAGGGTTCATTCGCGCCATGCTGGCCGAGGGACCGAAGATACGGGGCTCGGTGCGTGTGCAGGTCGACATCGACCCGCAGAGCTTTTTGTGAGGCCGACCATGCAATTTGGACCGGAGCTGTGAAGAGATGAAAACCCTTGGCCTGATCGGCGGCATGAGCTGGGAATCAACGGCGATCTACTATCGGCTGCTGAATGAGATCGTGCGCGAGCGGCTGGGTGGGCTGCATTCGGCGAAACTGCTGCTGTGGTCGTTCGACTTCGCCGATATCGCCGAACGGCAGCACGTCGGCGACTGGCAGGGGGCGGGCGTTCTGCTGGTCGAGGCGGTGCGTAAGCTCGAAGCAGCCGGTGCGGAGGGGCTGCTGATCTGCACCAACACCATGCACAAGCTAGCCGATCAGGTGGAGGTAGCGGTGTCGATACCGCTCATCCACATTGCCGATGCCACGGCTACCGCGGTTGCCCAGGCCGGCGTCAGCCGTCCGGCTCTCTTGGCAACGCGGTTCACCATGGACCGGGATTTCTACAAGGGCCGGCTCGCCGACAGGTACGGCCTTCATCCCGTGGTGCCAGATGAAGCCGGGCGGGACATGGTTCATCGCGTGATCTACGACGAACTCTGTCAGGGTATTGTCACCGCGGAATCGAAGGCGGCCTACATTGATGAAATCGCCCGTATGCGGCGCGACGAAAACATCGACAGCGTCATCATGGGGTGCACCGAGATCACCATGCTGATCGGCCAGCAGGATTTCGACATTCCTGTGTTCGACACGACGCGCATCCATGCCGAGGCGGCGGTCGAATTCGTGCTGGGCTGATGCGCTTTCCTAAAGTGCCGGCGCCATCTGGCGCATGTCTCTTCCTTCGCTAGAATGCCCGAAATTTCGAACAGCCATTTACGAGGGGACAGTATGGAATTTGCGTTTCCATGGCCTATGAGCCAGGGCGAGTGGCTCGCATGGTCGAGCGCCGTCGTGACCTTGCTGTTCGGGCTGCTGCTGTTCCTGGCGCCGGGGCTGGGCTTCCGGATTCTGCGGCTGCAGGTCAAGCCTGAGAAGGCGGCGGCGATCGCCGAAGGGCGCGGCAGGATGTCGGGCTTCTATCTCGGCGTCAGCCTGTGCTGCATTCTGCTTGCGCAACCGCTGCTCTACATGGCGCTTGGCTTTTCCTGGCTGCTCACCGCCTTCGGCCGCCTGCTGTCGATGATGTCGGACGGCGCCAACACACCTTTCAACTGGGCGTCCATCGTGGTGGAACTGGTGCTGGCGGCGCTGCCGCTTGCCTTCGCCTTCGGCTTTGTGCCTTGAATCAAAGGCGAATTCGGAACCGGCGGTCGAACCGCACCGCCGGATGCGACAATAGTGCCTGAAAACCATGCGGGACGACGCATTGCGGTCTTAAAATGCCTGTGCTAGACGGCAATCGACTTTCGGCCGGGGATAGCGGAAGCCGCGTCTCCGTGCTTGGAAAAATGCAGTAAGGTCAAAGATTTAGCCAGAGTTTTCGCTCGAGCCAATAATCTGCGGCCTGTCAGACAAGAGAAAAGACGGTCCGTGGCCCAATCGTCATCACCAATCTCAGGTGTCGCAGAGCGCTATGCGGGTTCGCTGTTCGAGCTCGCGCTCCAGGCGAATTCGGTCGCAAAGGTCGAGGCCGACCTCAACAGTTTCGCGGCGATGCTCGAAGGCAGCGCGGATCTTACCCGTCTGATCAATAGCCCGGTCTTCTCCAGCGAGGACCAGGCCAAGGCCATTGCGGCGATCGCCGACAAGGCAGGGATCGCCGGCCTCACCGGCAATTTCCTGCGCGTCGTCGCCCAGAACCGCCGGCTGTTCGCCATTCCTGGCATGATCAAGGCATTCCGCCAGATCGCCGCCGAGCATCGTGGCGAGACCGGCGCTGAAGTTACCTCGGCGCATGCGCTGACCGACGCCCAGCAAACCGAGCTGAAGGCGGCGCTGAAAAGCGTTGCCGGCAAGGATGTCGCGATCACCGTGACCGTCGATCCGTCGCTGCTCGGCGGGCTGGTGGTCAAGATAGGCTCGCGCCAGATCGATACGTCGCTCAAAACCAAACTCAATTCGCTCAAGCTTGCACTGAAAGAGGTCGGCTGATGGACATCCGCGCCGCGGAAATTTCCGCAATTCTGAAAGACCAGATCAAGAATTTCGGCAAGGAGGCCGAGGTCTCCGAAGTCGGCCAGGTTCTGTCCGTCGGTGACGGCATCGCCCGCGTCTATGGCCTCGACAACGTCCAGGCCGGCGAGATGGTTGAGTTCCCCGGCGGCATCCGCGGCATGGCGCTCAACCTCGAAGCCGACAATGTCGGCGTCGTCATCTTCGGCGCCGACCGCGACATCAAGGAAGGCGACATCGTCAAGCGCACCGGCGCCATCGTCGACACGCCTGTCGGCATGGGCCTGCTCGGCCGCGTCGTCGACGCGCTCGGCAACCCGATCGACGGCAAGGGCCCGATCCAGGCGACCGAGCGCAAGCGCGTCGACGTCAAGGCGCCCGGCATCATTCCGCGCAAATCGGTGAACGAGCCGATGTCGACCGGCCTCAAGGCCATCGACGCGCTGATCCCGGTCGGCCGCGGACAGCGCGAGCTGGTCATCGGTGACCGCCAGACCGGCAAGACCGCGATCATCCTCGACACGATGCTCAACCAGAAATCGGTGCACGAGCACGGGCCGGAGAAGGAAAAGCTCTACTGCGTCTACGTCGCCGTCGGCCAGAAGCGCTCGACCGTCGCGCAGTTCGCGAAAGTTCTCGAAGAGCGTGGCGCGCTCGACTATTCGATCATCATCGCCGCCACCGCTTCCGATCCGGCGCCGATGCAGTTCCTGGCGCCGTTCACCGCCTGCACCATGGGCGAATATTTCCGCGACAACGGCATGCATGCGCTGATCAGCTACGACGATCTGTCGAAGCAGGCGGTCGCCTATCGCCAGATGTCGCTGCTGCTGCGCCGCCCGCCCGGCCGCGAAGCCTATCCGGGCGACGTCTTCTACCTGCATTCGCGCCTTCTGGAGCGTGCCGCCAAGCTCAATGACGACAATGGCGGCGGTTCGCTGACGGCGCTGCCGATCATCGAGACCCAGGCCAACGACGTGTCGGCCTACATCCCGACCAACGTCATCTCGATCACCGACGGCCAGATCTTCCTGGAAACCAATCTGTTCTTCCAGGGCGTCCGCCCGGCGGTCAACGTCGGCCTGTCGGTGTCGCGCGTCGGCTCCTCGGCGCAGATCAAGGCGATGAAACAGGTCGCCGGCTCGATCAAGGGCGAGCTCGCGCAGTATCGCGAAATGGCGGCCTTCGCCCAGTTCGGCTCTGACCTCGACGCCGCCACGCAGCGCCTGCTCAACCGCGGTGCGCGCCTGACCGAACTCCTGAAGCAGCCGCAATTTTCGCCGCTCAGGGTCGAAGAACAGGTCGCGGTGATCTTCGCCGGCGTCAACGGCTATCTCGACAAGCTGGCAATCGACCAGGTCAGTAAATTCGAGCATGGCTTGCTCAGCCACATGCGCTCGGCCGGCAAGGAGGTGCTCGACGGCATCCGCAAGGAGAAGGCGCTGTCGGACGATCTGCGCGCCAAGCTGAAGGCGGAGATCGACACCTTCGCCAAGACCTTTGCTTGAACGAGGCCGGACGGACGGGATCAGGTTTGAAGCATGCCTTCACTAAAAGACCTTCGTAACCGTATCGCCTCGGTCAAGGCGACGCAGAAGATCACCAAGGCGATGCAGATGGTCGCCGCGGCGAAGCTGCGCCGCGCGCAGGAGGCGGCGGAAGCCGCGCGCCCCTATTCGGAGCGCATGGGCGCGGTGCTGGCCAACATCACCCAGGCGATCGGCGGCGGCGGCGAGGCCCCGGCGCTGATGACCGGCACCGGCAAGGACGACGTGCATCTGCTCGTCGTCTGCACCGCCGAGCGTGGTCTGTGCGGCGGCTTCAATTCGCAGATCGCGCGCCTTGCCCGCGACCACATCCGCAAGCTTCTGGCCGGCGGCAAGCAGGTCAAGATCATCTGCGTCGGCAAGAAGGGATTCGACATCCTGCGTCGCGACTACGCGGCGCTGATCCTCGAGCGTGTCGATTTGCGTGAAGTGAAGACGCTCGGCTTCGTCAATGCCGATGCCATTGCCAAGAAAGTTATCCAACTTTTCAACGAGGGTGGCTTCGACATCTGCACGCTGTTCTATTCGCAGTTCAAGTCGGTGATCAGCCAGGTCCCGACGACCCAGCAGATCATCCCGGCAGGCGTGACTTCCGCTGCCGCCGAGGCGACGGACGGCGGCAATGCCGTCTATGAATACGAGCCGGAGCCGGGCGAAATCCTCTCCGACCTCATCCCGCGCAACATCTCCGTGCAAATCTTTCGTGCGCTGCTCGAAAACGCGGCCGGCGAGATGGGCGCCAAGATGAGCGCCATGGACAATGCGACGCGCAACGCCGGCGACATGATCAACAAATTGTCGATCACCTACAACCGCCAGCGGCAGGCGCAGATCACCAAGGAATTGATCGAAATCATTTCGGGCGCCGAGGCGCTCTAGGCGCGCTCCCACGAAGGTCTCCGACCTTCGAGCGGATCGCGTGAGAAACAAGAGACGAAAAGGGTAAAGACGATGGCGAAAGCAGCGACCCCCCAGAAGGCGGCCCCGAAGACCGCCGCGAAGGCGGCAGCACCAGCAAAGGCTCCGGCAGCGGCAGCGAAAGCCGCTCCGGCCAAGAAGGCGGCCGCGCCCGCCAAGGCAGCCGCGGCGAAGGCGCCGACCGTTGCCATCAAGAAGACTGGCTTGGCCGGCAAGGTCCGCCAGGTCATCGGCGCCGTTGTCGACGTGCAGTTCGGCGAACATCTGCCGGCGATCCTGAACGCACTGGAAACGTCCAATGTCGGCAATCGCCTCGTGCTCGAGGTGGCTCAGCACCTTGGCGAGAACACCGTGCGCTGCATCGCCATGGACTCGACCGAAGGTCTGGTTCGCGGCCAGGACGTCTATGACACCGGCGCACCGATCACCGTCCCGGTCGGCCCGGGCATGCTCGGCCGTATCATCAACGTCATCGGCGAGCCGGTCGACGAGGCAGGCCCGGTCGACGGCATCGAGATGCGCTCTATCCACCAGCCGGCTCCGACCTATGTCGAGCAGGCGACGGAAGCGCAGATCCTGGTCACCGGCATCAAGGTTCTCGACCTGCTGGCACCTTATGCCCGCGGCGGCAAGATCGGCCTGTTCGGCGGCGCCGGCGTCGGCAAGACCGTGCTGATCCAGGAACTGATCAACAACGTCGCCAAGGCGCATGGCGGCTTCTCTGTGTTCGCCGGCGTCGGCGAGCGCACCCGCGAAGGCAACGACCTCTATCATGAGTTCATCGAGTCCGGCGTTAACAAGAAGGGCGGCGGCGAAGGATCCAAGGCAGCGCTCGTCTATGGCCAGATGAACGAGCCGCCGGGTGCGCGCGCCCGCGTCGGCCTGACCGGGCTGACGGTCGCCGAATATTTCCGCGACCAGGGCCAGGACGTGCTGTTCTTCGTCGACAACATCTTCCGCTTCACGCAGGCGGGTTCCGAAGTGTCGGCGCTGCTAGGCCGTATTCCTTCGGCGGTGGGCTACCAGCCGACGCTGGCCACCGACATGGGCGCGCTGCAGGAGCGCATCACGACGACGACCAAGGGCTCGATCACCTCGGTGCAGGCGATCTACGTGCCGGCCGACGATCTGACCGACCCGGCGCCGGCGACCTCGTTCGCCCACCTCGATGCGACGACCGTGCTCAACCGCGCGATCTCGGAAAAGGGCATCTATCCGGCCGTCGATCCGCTCGACTCGACCTCGCGCATGCTCGACCCGATGGTCGTCGGCGAAGAGCACTACCAGGTGGCGCGCCAGGTACAGTCGATCCTTCAGCGCTACAAGTCGCTGCAGGACATCATCGCCATTCTGGGCATGGACGAGCTGTCGGAAGAGGACAAGCAGACGGTGGCCCGCGCCCGCAAGATCGAGCGCTTCCTGTCGCAGCCCTTCTTCGTCGCCGAAGTGTTCACCGGCGCGCCGGGCAAGCTGGTCGATCTCGCCGACACCATCAAGGGCTTCAAGGGCCTCTGCAACGGCGACTATGACCACCTGCCGGAAGCCGCCTTCTACATGGTCGGCGGCATCGAAGAAGCGGTCGAGAAGGCTCAGCGCCTGGCGGCCGAAGCGGCATAATCAAGCGAATAGGGAGTAGGGAGTAGTGAGTAGAGAATAGTAAGTACGGGTTTGGGCGTTTTGCCCTTCACTACTTACTATTCACTATTGACCACTCACTAAATAGATCATGCCTGAATCTTTCAAATTCGAACTGGTCTCGCCGGAGCGCCTGCTGGTTTCCGAGCAGGTAGAAGCCGTCGTCATTCCGGGCGCCGAAGGCGAAATGACCGTCATGGCCCATCACGCGCCGGTCATGACCACGATCAAGCCCGGCGTCGTCACGGTGAAGACCGCGGAAGGCAAGGCAGAGCGCTACGTGGTGTTCGGCGGCTTTGCCGACATTGTTCCGGCGGGCTGCACGCTGCTGGCAGAATCGGCGGTAGCCGTCGGCGACATCGACCGCGCCGACCTGGCCCGCCGTATCCAGGAAGCCAGGGAAGACGTCGCCGACGCCAAGGACGACCAGACGCGCAGCAAGGCCGAGCAGTTCCTTAGCCAACTCACCACACTCGAAGGCGCGGTCCTGCCGGCCTAGAGGGCAGGGTATCCCTACCCATTCCAGGCGGAGAGCAGCTCTTGGGATACATGCCATTGGTCGCGCAGAATGAGTGTTCTGCAGCGATCCTTCGCGCCCCCTCTGTCCTGCCGGACATCTCCCCCACTTGGGGGGAGATTGGCAGCTTCGCCGCTGGCGCTCGCTCAGCGACGTTGGCGATTGGCGAAAGCCGTAGTGACGGCTAATCTCCCCACCTGTGGGGGAGATGTCCGGCAGGACAGAGGGCGCGCCCCGCCAACGTCAAAGTTTCTGCATCGCCTTAGCCCTGATCCGGATTAGTGTCAGGTCCGCCCAACAGTCATTCGCTCGCAATGCCCAGCGCTGTGAAAGCAGCAGCCACACCTCCCTGCCGCAGGCGTTCGAGATGCGCGGCCGCGAGGTCGATCAGCGTCAGGCGCTCAGCACCGCCCTTGGCGAAGCCGGCCAGGTCGAACACCGCCGCCACCGCTTCGTCAGCCGACAGATGCCGAGTGTCGAGTGCGGCCAGGGCCAAGTCGAGCGGGTCGGTGAAGTGGCTTTCCGGCAAGGATTTGCCGCGCGTCTCGCAAGCGGCGATCCAGGCGGCTACCACCAGCATCAGATAGGCGGGCGGGGCACCGGCACTCATCCGCTCCATGGCCGAGGCAACGATGCGCTGGGGCAGTTTCTGGCTGCCATCATTGGCGATCTGCGCCGTCCGATGGGCGAGCGCGGTGTTCGAATAGCGCTTGGCGAGTTGGGCCGTGTAGTCGGCCGTGTCGAGCCCGGCGTCCTTCGGCAGCGTCGTGATCGCCTCGGCCCACAATCCGTCGACGAATTGCCGGATCGCCGGATCGGCGAAGGCGCGGTCGACCGTCTCATGGCCACTGAGCAGGCCAAGATAGGCGATCGCCGAATGCGAGCCGTTGAGCAGGCGCAGCTTCATGTCCTCGAACGGCCCGACATCACCGACCATGGTGACGCCGAACCTTTCCCAGGCCGGCCTGCCCGCCGGGAAATCGTCTTCGACCACCCATTGGCAGAACGGTTCGGTCATGACAGGCCAGGCGTCCTCGACGCCGAGCTGGCCTGATATCCGTGCCCGGTCGGCATCGGTGGTCGCCGGCACGATGCGATCCACCATGCTCGACGGAAACGCCACCTCGTCGGCGATATGGCGGGCGAGATCGGTGCCGCGCAAAGCGGCGAATTCGACCAACAGCCGGTGCAGCGTGGCGCCGTTGGCGGGGAGATTGTCGCAGCACAGCAGGGTGAATGGCTGGATACCGGCGGCACGGCGGCGCGCAAGCGATTCGGCCAGAAAACCATGCGCCGTTCGCGGCATTTGCGGGTTGGCCAAATCGTGGACGATGTCGGGATGGGCTGTGTCCAGTCCGCCACCCGCCACCCTGAGATAGGCTTTTTCGGTGATCGTCAGCGTGACGATGGAGGTGCGCGGGTCAGACAGCGCGGCCAGCACCGCGCCCGGATCTTCCGGGGCCACCAGCATCGACAGGATCGAGCCGACGACGCGCAGGCTTTCGCTGTCGCTGCTCCTGACCGCCAGCGTGTAGAGCCCGTCCTGCGGAGCCAGCGCGTCGCGTGTGTCGGCGCTGCGCAGCGAGACGCCGACAATGCCCCAATCCGTCTCTCCCGCCGCCAGGCAGTCGTCGACATAGGCTGCCTGATGGGCGCGGTGGAATGCGCCGACGCCGAGATGGACGATGCCGGGTACGACGCGGTTGCGGTCGTATCCGGGGACTGCGACCGAGGCCGGCAATGCCTGCCGCGTGCTGTTGGAAAGGCGTCTGTCTGTCATCGTGCGATGGGTCTGATCGAGCTCGTGCCGGGCGTGGCCGGCATGCGGCGTAACATCCGTTTCGTTCCCGCACAATGGGCTGACGTTGCGTTAAAGTCATCATACAACAATCTATTTTTTGTATGTTGACATTATTTCCTTCCGATCCTACCGATGGCCAGGTTGGGAGGAACGACGTGGCCGCATTGACCGATCCGGATTTGCTGTTTCCCTCGGAGGCGCATCCGCGTTCGCTTGCCCGTGATCTCTACGCAGCTGTCAAGGATCTGCCGATCGTCAGCCCGCACGGTCACACCGATCCGCGCTGGTATGCGCTCAACGAGGCATTTCCCGATCCGGCGCAATTGCTTGTTGTGCCGGACCATTACATCTTCCGTATGCTGTTCAGCCAGGGCGTCCGGCTCGAGGACCTTGGTGTGCCAACGCTCGACGACTCACCGGTGGAGACCGACGGCAGGACGATCTGGCGGCGCTTCGCCGAGCACTATTATCTGTTCCGCGGCACACCGACGCGGCTGTGGTTCGATCATGTGCTTGCCCATCTGTTCGGCATCGAAGAGCCGCTGACGACCGCAACCGCCGACCGCCATTACGACACGATCTCGACCTTGCTGCAGTGGGAGAATTTTCGCCCGCGAGCGCTGTTCGAGCGCTTCAACATTGAGGTCATTGCGACGACCGAAGGCGCGCTCGACGATCTCAGATGGCACCAGATGATCCGCGACAGCGGCTGGGAGGGCCGCGTCGTCACCGCCTATCGGCCGGACGCCATCGTCGATCCCGATTTCGAAGGCTTTTCGGCCAATCTCGATCGGCTCGGCGACATCACCGGCTGCGACACCGGCACCTGGGCCGGCTATCTCGATGCGCATCGCCAGAGAAGGGCCTTCTTCAAAAGTTTCGGCGCGACCGCGTCGGATCACGGCCATCCGACAGCTGAGACCGCCAATCTGTCGGATGCCGCCGCGCAGGAACTGTTCAACCGCATCCGCCGAGGCTCGGACGACGAGCGTGAGCGAAAACTGTTTCGCGCCCAGATGCTGACCGAAATGGCTAAGATGAGCCGCGACGACGGGCTGGTCCTGCAGATACATCCCGGCTCCTGGCGCAATCATTCGCCTTCCGTCTTCCAGAAATTCGGCAGAGACAAGGGTTTCGATATCCCGACCAGAACCGACTATGTGACGGCGCTGAAGCCGCTGCTCGATTGCGTCGGTCTGGAGCGCGACCTTACCATCATCCTCTTCACGCTCGACGAGACCAGCTATGCGCGCGAACTGGCGCCGCTCGCCGGCGTCTACCCGGCACTGAAGATCGGGCCGGCCTGGTGGTTCCACGACAGCCCGGAGGGCATGCGCCGGTTCCGCGAGATGACCACCGAAACAGCAGGCTTCTACAACACCGTCGGCTTCAATGACGACACCCGCGCCTTTCCATCCATCCCGGCTCGCCACGATGTGGCGCGTCGGGTCGATTGCGCCTTTCTTGCGCGTCTCGTCGCCGAGCACCGGCTCCGCGAGGACGAGGCGCACGAACTGGCGCAGGAACTTGCCTATACGCTCGCAAAAAAGGCGTACCGGATCTAACGGCGCTTGCCGCCATCGTTCAACGGGAGGAAACCAATGCTGCATTTTTCTAGACTGGCGGGAGCTACGCTACTTGCCGCCGCACTGATGGCCGGAGCGGCAAGCGCCCAGACGGTTCTGCGCTCGTCCGACACGCACCCGGACGGCTATCCGACGGTCGAGGCGGTCAAATATTTTGGCGAGCTTGTGAAGGAGCGCACGGCCGGCCGCTATTCGGTCGATGTCTATCATTCCGCGCAGCTCGGCGAGGAAAAGGACACGATCGAGCAGGTGCGCTCCGGCGTGATCGACCTCAACCGCGTCTCGATGGCGCCGTTCAACGGGCTCATCCCCGAAACCACCGTGCCCTCGCTGCCCTACATCTTCCGCTCGGAAGACCATATGCACGAGGTCATGGACGGAGCGGTCGGCGATCAGATCGCGGCGGCGTTCGAACAGGTCGGGCTGGTGCTGCTCGCCTTTTATGACGGCGGCGCGCGCTCCTTCTACAATTCGAAGAAGCCGATCAACTCTGTAGCCGACATGGCCGGCATGAAATTCCGCGTCATCCAGTCCGACATCTTCGTCGACATGGTGGCGGCACTCGGCGCCAACGCGACGCCGATGCCGTATGGCGAGGTGTATTCGGCGATCGAGACCGGGGTCATCGACGGTGCGGAGAACAATTTTCCGAGCTACGACACCGCCAAGCATGCGGAAGTCGCCAAGTTCTATTCGCTCGACGAGCACACGATGGTGCCGGAAGCCTTCGTCATGGCGAAGTCGAGCTGGGACAAGCTGACGCCGGAAGACCAGGCGATCTTCAAGGCGGCCGCCAAGGAAAGCGTCGCCAAGCAACGTGAGCTGTGGGCCGCCAAGGTCAAGGAATCGCGTGCCAAGGTCGAAGCGGCCGGTTCGCAGATCACGACGCCGGACAAGCAGCCCTTCATCGACGCGATGGGCCCGGTCTACGAAAAGCACGTCAAGGACGACAAGCTGAAGGCGATGGTCGAGGCCATCAAGGCCGTGCAGTGATCAAGCGGCGGCGCGGGCATTCCGCGCCGCCATCCTCTTGCGGAGAGAACCGGTGACCTCCAGCTCAGAACAGAGACCGCCCCTGTCCGGCATCGCGCGGGTGATGTCGCGCATCAGCACGGCGGCGCTGTGGATCGCCGGCATCGGGCTGGTGCTGATGACCGCCTTCGTCGCCTGGCAGGTGTTCGGCCGTTATGTTCTGAACCGCTCGCCGAGCTGGACCGAGCAGGGTTCGGTGATGCTGATGAGCTGGTTCATTTTCCTCGGCGCCGCCGTCGGGGTGCGCGAGAACTATCACCTCGGCTTCGACGTCCTGCTCTACGTTCTGCCGAAAGGCGGCAAGCGTTGGCTGAGGATGATCTCGGACCTCGTCGCGCTCGCCTTCGGCATCGGCATGATCTGGTATGGCAGCCAGCTGGTCGCATTGACCTGGGGCGCCACCTTGCCGTCGCTAGGCATATCGGGGGGCTGGGACTACGTCCCACTTGTCGCGGGAGGCGCGCTCATCGTGCTCTTCACGCTGGAGCGCATCGTGCTTCGCCTTTCCGGTGCGCCGATCGACGATGCGCTCGATGAACTGCCGCCGGCCGAAGTCGCAGCCGAACTCGACACAGCGAACGTGAAGGTCTGACGCCATGGAACTCTGGATACTCTTCGGCGTCTTCACCGTTCTGATGCTTATCGGCACGCCGATCGCCTTCTGCCTCGGCGTCGCAAGCTTTGCCACCGTCCTCTACATGGGCCTGCCGCCGCTCATCGTGTTCCAGCGCCTGAATTCCGGCATGAGCGTCTTTTCGCTGCTGGCCGTTCCGTTTTTCATCTACGCCGGCGACTTGATGGTGCGCGGCGGCATCGCCAGCAAGATTGTTGCCTTCGCCGGCTCTCTCGTCGGCCACATGCGTGGCGGCCTCGGGCAGGTCAACATCGCGACCGCTACGCTGTTCGGCGGCATTTCAGGCTCCGCGGTGGCGGAGGCAGCGGCGGTCGGCGGCTTGATGATCCCGCAGATGAAGGCGCGTGGATATGGAGCGGATTACGCCGTCAACGTCACCTCGATGGCGGCGCTGATCGCGTTGCTCTTGCCGCCGTCGCACAATATGATCATCTACTCGATCTCGGCAGGCGGAAAGATCTCCATCGCCGACCTGTTCACGGCCGGCATCATCCCGGGCCTGCTATTGGCCTTGGCACTGATGATCACCGCCTATTTCGTGGCGCGCTCCCGCGTCTATCCGACCGAGCCGTTTCCGGGCTTCGCCGCAGTCGCGCATCTCTTCGCTGTCGCGGTGCCCGGCCTGCTGCTGATCGCGATTATCTTCGGCGGCGTGCGATCGGGCGTTTTCACGGCCACCGAGAGTTCCTGCATCGCCGTCATCTATGCGTTGCTCGTTACTGTCCTGGTTTACCGGCAGATGACTTGGGAAGGTTTCGTTCATGCCACCCATGGTGCCGTGCGCACCACGGCCATGGTGCTGCTCATCATCGGCATGGCGGCGGCGTTCTCGTGGTTGATGGCCTTCCTGAAAGTGCCGGCAGCGCTCATAGCCTCCATGAACGCGATCTCGGAAGATCCGCTGGTCGTGCTTCTCCTGCTCAACATCTTGATGCTGTTCCTTGGCACGTTCATGGACATGGGGCCGACGATCATCATCTGCACGCCGATCTTCCTGCCCGTGGCGCAGGCCTACGGCGTCGATCCGGTGCATTTCGGCGTCATCATGATCCTCAACTTCGGCATCGGGCTAAACACGCCGCCAGTGGGCGCAGTGCAGTTCGTGGCGTGCGCAGTGGGCAAGATATCCGTCTGGGAAGCGATGCGCTCGATCTGGCCATTCTATGGGGCAGGCCTCGTGGTGCTGGGGCTCGTCACCTACATTCCGGCCATCTCGCTATGGTTGCCGAGTGTCTTCAAATAGGGGTTGGCAATGGCATCGGATATGGCGACCAGCCTCAAGGTCGAACGCAAGCCCAAGCTGTCGGAGACCGTGGTCGCGGCGATCCGCAAGCAGTTGCAGGCTGGCGGGATCCAGCCGGGTCAAAAGCTGCCGACCGAGGGTCAGCTGACCGAAACCTTCGGGGTCAGCCGCACCGTCATCCGCGAAGCGCTGGCCAAGCTTGCCGCCGACGGTCTGGTCGAACCGCGCCAGGGCGCCGGGGTCTTCGTCACCGAGCATATCTCGACGATGTTCGGCACGCTGGCCGCGGACATGGGCAGCAAGGATTCGATCGCGCTCAACGTGCTCGAGGTGCGCCTGGCGATCGAGATCGAATCCGCCGGGCTGGCCGCTATCCGTCGCAACGCCGCGCAGGAAGCAGCGATCCAGGAAGCGTTTTTCGAGTTCGAGCGGCTGCTGTTGAACAGCGAGCCGACAGGTCCGGCCGACCTTGCCTTCCACCGCGCGATCGCCAGCGCCACCAACAATCCGTTCTATGTCGAGATGCTCGACGTGCTTGGCCGGCGCGCCATTCCTTGCGACGTGACATCGCCGTGGTCCACCGAGCTCGCCCAATCCGACGTCTACCAGCGTGGGCTGCAAGGCGAGCATCTGGTGATCCTGAACGCCATTATGACAGGCGATGCCGAGGCCGCGCGCGAAGCCATGCGCGCCCATCTCACCGCCAGCCAGCAGCGCTATCGCGAGCGCCTGCATGCACGTCAGATTTTTTATGCCGATTCGGTCAAGGCCGCGGCACCGAATGATCAATGAGGCAGCCCAATGGGACAGCAATGAATCACACTGAAAACCACACGGACTTCACCTCGCGCTTCGCCATCGACCCTGTTACCGCCGCGGCGATGGGGACGGACGAGCTCCGTCACAATTTCCTGATCGAAGGCCTGTTCCAGCTCGGCCGCATCGGCCTGACCTATACCCATTACGACCGCATGATCGTCGGCGGCGCCATGCCCGCGGGCACGCCGCTGCCACTGGAGGCGATCAAGCCGACCGGGACAAAGAACTTTCTCGATCGCCGCGAAATGATCGCCGTCAATATCGGTGGCGCCGGCATCGTGAAAGCCGGCGGCCAGTCCTACGAGCTGCAGCCGCGCGACATGCTGTATCTCGGCATGGGCACCAATGAGGTGTCGTTCGCCTCAGTCGATCCAGCCGAGCCGGCCAAGTTCTATCTGCTCAGCGCACCGGCGCATCAGAGCCATCCCAGCCAGCTGATCCGCATCGGCGATGCCAACCGGCTCGACCTCGGCAGCCAGGCGACCTGCAACGAGCGCTCGATCTTTCAGTTCGTCCATGCCGGAGGCGTGAAAACCTGTCAGCTCGTCGTCGGCATGACCCAGCTTGCGTCAGGCTCGGTCTGGAACACCATGCCGTGCCATGTGCATGACCGGCGCATGGAGGCTTACCTTTACTTCGACCTGCCGGAGGCGGCGCGCGTGTTCCATTTCATGGGCGAACCGGACGAGACTCGCCACCTCGTCATGCGCAATGAAGAAGCGGTGCTGTCGCCGGGATGGTCGATCCATTCGGGCGCCGGCACGTCCAACTATGCCTTCATCTGGGCGATGGCCGGCGACAATGTCGACTACACCGATGTCGATCCGGTAGCGATGGAAGAGCTGCGGTGAGCGACCTCTCTGCTTTCAGCCTGGCCGGCAAACGCGTCCTCGTCACCGGCGCCAACACCGGCATCGGCCAAGGCATCGCCCTGTCGATCGCGCGCGCCGGCGGTGCTGTGGTCGGCGTCGGCCGTTCGGCGATGGACGAGACGGCGGAAAAGGTCGCGACGGCGGGCGGACGCTTCGAGGCGGTGCGTTGTGATCTTGCCGACCATGCCGCTGCCCAGGCGATACTCGATCGCATCTGGGACGAAACCGGACCGCTCGACGGTCTGGTCAACAATGCCGGCATCATCCGGCGCGCCGACGCCGTCGATCTGGCGGAAGCCGATTGGGACGATGTCATAGACGTCAATCTGAAGACGGTCTTTTTTCTCAGCCAGTGCTTTGCCCGGCGCGTGCTTGCCGATCCCGGACGGCGCGGCAAGATCGTCAACATCGCCTCGGTGCTGAGCTTCCAGGGCGGCATCCGCGTCGCCTCCTACACCGCCTCGAAACACGGCGTGCTCGGCATCACCCGGTTGCTCGCCTGCGAATGGGCGTCGAAAGGCATCAACGTCAATGGTATTGCGCCCGGCTATATCGAAACCAACAACACCGAGGCGCTGCGTGCCGATCCAGACCGCAGCGCCGCCATTCTGGCGCGCATTCCGGCCGGGCGTTGGGGCGGGCCGGAAGACATCGGCGACGCGGCCGTCTTCCTGCTGGCGCCGGCGTCAAACTACATGCACGGCGCGGTGGTGCCTGTGGATGGCGGCTGGCTGGCGCGATGAGGCCATGATGAGGATTTGGCGATGACTGGAACGAAGATCTTTTCGCACGCCGGCGAGGGCGCATGGACGCCGACCCCGGATGGCAATCGCAGGCGTGTGCTCCTGTACACGGGCGAATTGATGATGGTCGAGTTCGGTTTCGACAAGGGCGGTGTCGGTGCGCTGCATTCGCACCCGCATGTCCAGGCGAGCTACATCGCCGAAGGACGCTTCGAGGTTACCATCGACGGCAGGACCGAAATCCTGGAAACGGGAAGCAGCTTCATTGTCCCTTCCAACCTGATCCACGGCGTCAAGGCGCTCGAGGCCGGCCGCCTCGTCGACAGTTTTACACCGCACCGCGCCGATTTTATCGACTGAGGGCGAGCGAACGCAGGTCATTGCGGCGTGTGTCCGGCCCGAAGAGCAGGATCGCCTGTTTTCGCCGCCTCCTTCCAGCACATCCCGCAAACGAAAAGCCCGCGCCTCCGGAGAGACGCGGGCGGGTTGCCTGGGCGCTTGTGCGCCGCGGTACTCAAAACATCACCGCAGAACCTGAACCTGCCGAATTATGGTGAAGATAGGATTAACCGGCGCCCAGGCCGACACGTTATTCACAGCCAAAGCGAATAGAGGCTGGAATCACGATCCCATATCCGCCAATGAGGGAGATATTCTTTCAGACGGCGCCGACGGAGACGGGATTTGAGGGGTGATCGAATATTCGAATCCGAGGTCAAGGCCGTCAGCTGGCGATTCGACAGGGAGATGTCGTCGCAGTCCCTGAGCCCGCTCTCTTTTTGGGCGGCGCCGAACATAGTAATTCCCTGATGCAGGTAGCGGCGGCAAGCGTCCCGGCGGAGGATCCCAAGCGCCGCGTCCTGAAGGACGTGTTCGGCTTCGACGATTTTCGTCCCGGCCAGGACGCTGTGACGGAGGCGCTGCTGGCCGGGCGTCATGTGCTGGCTATCATGCCGACCGGCGCTGGCAAATCGCTCTGCTATCAGGTCCCGGCGCTGGTCTTGGGCGGGCTCACCATTGTCGTTTCGCCGCTGGTGGCGCTGATGCAGGACCAGGTCGCCGCATTGCGTCTTGCCGGCGTGGCCGCCGATACGATCAATTCCTCGCTCGACCGCGATGCCAATGTCGCCGCATGGCGCCGCGTTGCGGCAGGCCAGACGCGCCTGCTCTATCTTGCGCCGGAGCGGCTCATGACCGCGCGGATGCTCGAGGCGCTGGCCAGGCTCGATATCCGGCTGATCGCTGTCGACGAGGCGCATTGCATCTCCCAATGGGGCCCGGCGTTCCGGCGCGAATATGAAGAGTTGTCGCGGCTCCGCGACATTTTCCCTGATGTGCCGATCATCGCGCTGACGGCGACAGCGGACGAGGCGACGCGCACCGACATCGCCGCGCAGCTGTTCGCCGGGCGCGTCGAAACCCTGGTGCTGGGTTTCGACCGGCCGAACATCAAGCTTGGCATCGAGGCCAAGCAGGACAGCAAGCGCCAATTGCTGGGCTTCGTGCAGCGTCACGCCGGCCGCAGCGGGATCGTCTATTGCCTGTCGCGCAAGAAGACGGAAGAGATGGCGGCGTTCCTCGAGAAGAACGGCGTGCGCGCCCTGGCCTATCATGCCGGCATGAGCAAGGACGCGCGTGAAGCGAATCAAAACGCATTCATGACCTTGTCCGGCGTCGTGATGGTGGCGACGATTGCCTTCGGCATGGGGATCGACAAGCCTGACGTCGCCTATGTCTTCCACACCGACCTGCCGGGCAGCCTCGAAGCCTATTATCAGGAAATCGGCCGCGCGGGCCGCGACGGGCGGGCTGCCGAGGCACATATGCTCTTCGGTCTCGGCGATATCCGCATGCGGCGGCTTTTCATCGACGACGAGGACGCGCCGGCGGAGCATAAACGGCGCGCGCATGGCCGGCTCGATACGCTGATCGGCTATTGCGAAACGGCCCAGTGCCGTCGCCAGATCCTGCTTGGCTACTTCGGCGAATCAGCAATGCCTTGCGGCAATTGCGACAACTGCCTTGACCAGACGCCGCATGCGGATGGCGAGGCGGAGGCACGGATCGTCTTCGCTGCCATCGCACAAACCGGCGAGCGCTTCGGTGCTGCCCAAATCGTCGATGTTCTGCTCGGCCATGAAACCGAGAAGGTCCTGGCCAGGAACCACCACAGGCTTGCCAGCTTCGGGACCGGTGTGGCGCACAAGAAGAATGTCTGGCTGTCCCTGGTCCGCCAGCTCGTCGCGGGAGGGTTTCTGACATTGGACTCAGGCGACCATGGCGGCCTCGCCATCGCCGAAAAGGGCCGTGAGCTGGCCCGCGGCGAGGTCCCGTTCCGGTATCGCGTAGAGGCGCCGCGGCACGCATCGCGTGGCAAGACACGTCCCACCCCGGACGTTGCCGCGGGCACGCAAGACCTGGATGCCGCGCTTTTGGCCACGCTCAAGTCGGTACGACTGCGACTCGCCCGGGAGCGCCAGGTGCCGGCCTTCGTGATTTTCTCCGATCGTACATTGATCGATATGGCCGAACGCTGCCCGCGCGACCTCGACGCCTTTGCCGCGGTCAACGGCGTCGGTGCCGCCAAGCTCAGGGAATTCGGCGAGATCTTCCTCGGCGCAATCGCTGCGCACCAATCCGGGGTGTCGGTCTGAGGTTATCCATTACACTGACGATGGACCGTGCGGGATGAAGTGTCCTTCATCTGCGCTATAGCCCACTAATCCACCTGTCGGGCATCAGTTCTTACCGAGCTCGCCTGTCCAACGATCTCGCCCTGCCCAGTACGGGCAGTTCGGGCAAGTGCCGCCTTCCGGATAGTCGATTCCCTCCTCGTGCGGACAGCCGAGAATTCCGTCCACCATCGCCACGGAGTGCACCCCATGCCCGCGCAACAACGCGGCGATCTCGGCGAAGATCGTATCGCTCCTCCGCACGTCGCCGGTTTCGACAAACCAGCGACGCAGGATCGTCGCCTCGGATTGAGGGGCGGGGACGATACCCACCGCCACCTTCGTGGCGCGGAGGTTATCGGGGCCATAGAAGGCGATGGTGCCGACGGGATAACTGCGCACGCCCAGCTTGGCCTTCTTGGCGATCCATTTTCTTGCCCGCTGGTCCGGTTTCATGCTTGCTGCTCTCCCGTGAATCGGCAGAATATCGCTATCCGCATATGAGATAAATCAGCAACGCAAGGGTGGATCAAGGCCGGTGACCAAGAGGAAACAATGGGTCATCGCGGCGCGTGCCGGAAGGCTGGCCGTGGCCGACGAGCGGGAAAAACAAGCAATCGTCGCGGCCTGCGAGACGTTCATCCGTGACGTCCGCCGGCCTGCTGGTGGTGTCGGCGTCGGCCATTACAGAAACGAGCGAACATGAGCGAATATCAATACTACGAGTTTCAGGCGGTCGACCGTCCGCTCAGCGAAGCGGATCGCCAGGCCTTGCGCGGTTTGTCGACACGAGCGCGGATCACCGCCACGAGCTTCACGAATTCCTACGACTGGGGCGACTTCAAAGGCGACCCGGTCGAGTGGATGGGCGCTGGTTCGATCTCCATCTCTATCTGGCCAATTGGGGCACGCACCGCCTGATGATCCGTCTGCCGAAGCGGCTGGTCGATCGGCGGCGTCTCGACGGATTTCTCCACGCGGTCGATTGCGTCGATGTCACGACATCGGGTGAAAATCTGATCGTCGACATCCTGTGCGAGGAACTGGAGCCCGAGGACTATTGGGACGACGGATCGGACCGTCTGGCAGCACTGGCGCCGCTGCGCGCCGACGTGCTTGGCGGCGACCTGAGGCTTTTCTATCTGCTGTGGCTGATGGCGGTCGAGGCCGGTTCTATCGAGCCGGACGAGGCGGAGCCGTTGCCGGGGATCGGCCCGATGACTGGCGCGCTCGACGCATTCGCGCGGTTCTTCCGTCTCGATGCCGATCTCGTCGAGGCGGCGGCCGAACGTCCCGCCGGCACGACGGCGGGGGACCCATTGTCATCGGATGTCATCCGTCGTTCCGTTGCCGATTTGCCTGATCATGAAAAAACGACGCTGCTTGCTCGACTGGCCGAGGGCGATCCGCATGTGGCGAGTGAGCTTAGGGCGCTCGTTCGGGATCGCCAGGCGTTGCAAGCCTCGGCGGCTCGACCCGCCGTCGCTCCGCGCTCGGTCGGCGAATTGCGCGCCCGTGCCGATGCGATCCGCGAGGCTCGCGAGCGCGAGCAAAGCGAGCGGCGGGAGGCTGAAAGGAAACGGCGGGAGGCGGAAGAGCTACGCGCTCGCCGCGACCGGCTCGATGCGATCATGCGGCGCGGCGAAACCGTGTGGCGCGAGGTGGAGACCGAAATCGAGCGCCGCAACGCTTCCGGCTATGATACGGCCGCCGGTCTTCTGCTCGACCTCAAGGCGATTGGCGAGGAGCGGGGGACGATTGGCGACTTCGCCCGCCGGCTGCAGGCGATCCGCGAACGGCATATCCGCAAGGGAAGCTTCATCGAACGGCTGAAGCCAATAACAAGGCACGCAATAGCAGCAAGTCACAGCCGTTGTCGTAGCCCGGTGCGGGCTTTCCGATGAGGACTGGTCAAAGCTCGCCCTCTGCAATAGGTTACATGTAACCACTAGCAGGGAGAATCGTCATGGCCTCGGCATCGAAGCCTAAGTCCTCGGGCATGAAGGTGCGGGAACATCGTGAACGTCTGCGCCGGCAAGGTCTGCGCCCGATACAGATCTGGGTGCCGGACGTGCGTGCGCCGGGCTTCCGTTCGGAAGCGCATCGCCAGTCACTAGCGGTCGCGGCAAGCGCCCATGCACGCGAGGATCAGGCGTTCATCGACGCGATATCGGATTGGGGTGATGAATGAAGCGTGGCGATATCTGGACGGTCGCCGGCGGCAAGGACTACGCCGGCAAACCGCGTCCTGTCGTCATCATCCAGGATGACAGTTTCGATGCGACGGATTCGATCACCATCTGCGGCTGCACGATCGACGAGACGGACGCGCCATTGTTCCGTCTGGCCATCGAACCGAACGAGCGCAACGGGCTGCTCGCCGTCTGCCGACTGATGGTGGACAAGATCACCACGGTCCCGAAGTCCAAGATCGGCGCAAATATCGGGCGATTAGACGACGCGGACATCCTGCGCCTCAACCAGGCCGTTCTCGTTTTCCTCGGTTTGGCCGTGTCGCCGAGATTGAAGCCGTGACGGTGAGGATGATCGAATTCACGGAGCCGTCGAGCCTCGGCTCCAATGCCACGTCCTGCGAAATCGATCATTTTCGGCCTTCGGCTGCAGGCTCTCACGCCGGCACCGCAATCAGCACTTTTGTCGTCTCACCGCTGCGATCGCAGCCTCCTGCTGCCGCAAGTGTTCGATTCTCGCGCTCTGGCGGGCAGCGACGGTAGAGGCGACACGCCGGGCTCCCCAAAGCCAGTCCGGAATTTTGGTTTTCGCGACTTTGCCCCGAGTGATCGCTGTCGCCGACATCTCCTTGGCGACTTCGCCCATGGCCACGTTGAGTTCGACACAGCTCATCTTGTCGTATTTCGCGGCATCAAAGGACGCGTGGAAGGGTGATGCGCAACCTCCGACAAGGACGAGGCTGCATATCAAAGGCGTGGCTGTAGAAATGGCTTTCATTTTTTATCAAGCAGATTTGACGCCTGACGGGCGAATACCAGAGAGATCCTCGATCCCAAGCGTTCCCGAGGTACTGCATAATTGAAGCATGTGAAGCTCTACAATACTCTGCCCTGGGCGTCATTCCCCCTATTTACCCCCTATTATCGTCGAAGAATTTCGAGAGAGCCGCTGCGGTCTGGTGAGGGTGCTCTTTTGGAAAGAAGTGCCCGCCTGGAACGGGTCTTCCTTCAACTCTGTCGGCCCATTTCCTCCAAATAGCCAGCGGTCCGCCTTCCGCGGCATACCAGGTCTCGAGGCCGCCTTCGCTGCTCCATAGTGCCAGCAGCGGACACTCAATGCGACGACCGTTTGCCTGGTCCAGCGCGTCATGTTCACGATCGACCGTGGCAGCGGCCCGATACTCTTCGCATATCGCATGAACATGAACGGGATCGCGAAGCGCATCGACATAGGCGTCCCTGACCTCCGCAGAGAACACTTCTGCCGGCGATCCCCACTGCACAATCGCATTGTCGACTATCGCGTCGGGCGCTGCGCCTATCAGTCGCTCCGGCAGCGGCGCCGGTTGCGCGAGAAGGCTCCAGGGCCAGAAGCCGAGAGCCAGTCTGGCGTCCGCCCTATCCCACGCGGCGGCGGTTGGGATGACGTCGAGGACGGCGACTTTGGAGATTTCATCGGGGTGGTCGAGCGCCAGGCGATAGGCGACCCGCCCGCCACGATCATGTCCGGCAACCATGAACTGCTCAAACCCCAGTTGCTTCATGACTTGAACCATGTCGCCGGCCATGGCGCGTTTGGCGTATGGGCTGTGATCGGCAGAGGAGACCGGGCAGCCGCTTTGCCCATAGCCTCGAAGATCGGCGGCGACCACCGTAAAGCGGGACGCCAAGGCCACGGCGATATCCCGCCACATCAGATGCGTTTCGGGAAAACCATGAAGAAGCAGCAGCGGCGGACCGGTCCCGCCGATCCTTGCGAAAACGGTCGTGTCGTCCAGTTGCAAGCTGGTGGCGCTGAAACCTGCAAACACCGTTCGTCTCCCTCGGCGTGCCCCAAGGCGACAACGCACAAGGTGGCAGAAGGATCACGGTCAGCTGCTTTGTCTGGACCAACTGCTTCGTCTGGATTTGAGGCGGCCCTGGAATTCTCGTCAATGGCCGAATACGGAAGCTGCGGGCCACTGATATTTCGATCGGCGCACCCCATATGATCGGAAAGAATGTCGCCTAGGGATTTGCTATGATGATTTCGCGTTCGAGCCGGTTTGCAGTTTTGTTTGCAGGACTGTTCCTGGCATTTTCGATGGTCGCGGCCGATCACGCTGAGGCGCGCCGTGGCGGCAGCTTTGGCAGCCGCGGCACGCGCACTTTCCAGTCGGTCCCGCCGACCAGGACGGCGCCACAGCCGGCCGCGCCGGTCGAGCGCTCGATGACGCCCAACACCGTAACGAACAATGCGGCCCGCCAGACGCCGGCATCCCAAAGGCCAGGGTTCTTCAACGGCCTCGGCGGTTCGATGATGCGCGGCCTGTTGCTCGGCGGTCTGATCGGACTTCTTTTGGGCCAAGGGTTCGGCGGCTTGGCCGGCATATTGGGCCTGCTTCTTCAAGGGCTGCTGATCGGCGGCGCGATCATGTTGGCCATCCGCTTTTTCCGGTCGCAATCGGCACGCAACCAGGCGCCCGCCATGGCCGGCGTTCCGCGGAGCATGGGGAACTTTGGGCGAAACGCCGCAGCCCAGCCCGAGGCGGACAACGTCTCGTCTTTGCCCATTCCAGGCATCGGGTCTGGATTTGGCCGGACAGCTCCAGCGTCCGATGAAATTACAATGACGCAGGCCGACCTCGACATATTCCAGCAGCGGCTGACGGAGGTTCAGGAAGTGTTCGGGCGCGAAGATCATGCTGGCTTGCGCCGGCTGGCGACCCCCGAGATGGTGTCATACTTGTCCGAGGAGCTTGCCGACAATGCCAAAAACGGCGTCAGGAACGAGGTCTCGAACGTCAGCCTGTTGGAGGCCGATATTGCGGAGAGCTGGCGGGAAGACGATCGCGACTACGCGACGGCTGCCTTGCGCTACGAGTCTCACGACGTGATGCGCGATCGCGCCAGCGGCAAGATCGTCGCGGGCGAAGCCGATCGGCCGACGGAAACAACCGAACTGTGGACCTTCACGCGCCAGAACGGTGGCGACTGGAAGCTCGCAGCAATACAGCAGCCCTAGCTGATACATGGCAGCCTCGGCCGTTCACGTCCTCTTGCGAGCCACGATGTAAGGACGGTTGTCGTTGCCCTTCGTTGCGTGGCTTTCAGTGGCAAGAACATCGAAGCCCGCGGCATAGATATGCTGGCTCAGGTCTGCCGCCCGAAAGACGCCGGCATAGGGGGCTTTGCCGATCGCGCGCATCGCGGGCAACAAGGCAAACCGGATGAGTGGGTTCATATCCCCGACGCAGGGTGTCTTGGAGATGAACAGGCCCTCCGCAGCAAGTAAGGCGTGGATGCGGCGCAGGGTGCCAGGCAGGTCGCGGACCAGATGGAGATAGTTGAATCCCAGAACCGCGTTAAACTGCGCCGCGTCAGGCGTGAGCGCTTCTACGGTCGCGGTGCGGAAGACAAGAGCCGGGATAGGGCCAACGGCGTGTTTCTCATTGGCAATCGCGATCATTCCAGCGGAAATATCCGTCGCAAGATAGTTCTGAACATCGCCCGCCAGCCGGAGCGCCGTTGTTCCTGTTCCGCAACCCAGTTCCAACACCCTGTCGCCTGGTTCCAACAGGGTGCGGGTCCGGTCCAGCGTGCGCTCATATCCGGCCTGGTCCGCAATCGCACCCATAGCGTACTTTCGTGAACTCCGGTCCCAGAAACGGGCGTCGCTCGCTATGCTCATGATGGTTGCTCCTTAGATCGCGACCTTGCCCTATTCGGCATTAAGTTCGGCAATTAAGAATGGTCGGAGGCGAGTCGTGTTCGCTCAAGTCAAGCCGCGCAGAAGCTCGTTCGGCTATCGGCGGTGAGTAGCTATCTCGCATATACCGTAGAAATCGACGGGATGGCGGGCCGAGAACGATGAAACAGAGAACTACGTTTACTCCATAGCCCTCCAAAAATGACGCCTGAAAGTCGGCCGGAACTCGCTGAAATTACAGCGGGTTTCCGGCTGTCGCCGTTTCATTGCGGTTCTTTAACGGTTTGGGCTGCATCACCGACCAAGTGAATCCGCCTGGATTCCACTGTCGCCGGGCGGTGGCGAACATGGTCTGATCTGGTCATGGCGATGACGGCGGACCAGCTTCCCGACGACCCGGATGCGCTCAAGGCGATGGTCCTGGCGCGCTTGTGGCAGCGGCGATGTGGCGTTGTTTGAAGTATGGGCGAACGAGTTCCCTGCTAAGCTTTTCAGGCAAGCTGCATCGGGTAATGTCGGCTTCAAAGCCACTTGTTCTGCCTGATAGGCCGAGAGTGACTGCCGCATCTGCACCAACTGCAATTCGACGGCCGCAGGCGGCGGTGAGTCAGTGCCGCGGAGAAGGGCGCCGCTGAACCGCATGCTGACGGCCGACGAGGTTGCTAAGACCCGAACAGTCGTCCATCGGGTGCTCAGCGGACTGTCAGCGCGAAACCGGGGTTAGGGTCAGCACCTCGCTGTTGGTCTTGCACGAACCCGGTATGCCGTCGATGCAGCCCGTCGTGGTTTGCTTGATCGTCATGGTAGAGCCGTCGCCCGACGGACCGATCGTATAGGTGCCGCTGCCGGCGCCTGAAAAACCGCCCCCAGCAAGCACATAATCCACTGTCCCGCCGGAGCGCGACGTTGGCGAGTACACGAAATTCGCAGTGCCACCGGGGAACTTGCCGGCTACCTTGAACGCCTCGTCCAACTTCACCACGGTTCCGCTCACCTTGATCCGAGCGCCGCCGCCGGTGACCGTCCACGGGCCGGGGCAAAGCCTGTCCAGCACATGTTCGGTAATCCGGGCAGCCTCGTCCAGGACCGCATCGTCATCTGCAAAGCCGGTGAAGCTGTCAACAAGCTCGCCGCCGGGGTTGGTTCTTATCTCTATGGTCCAGTCGGCTTTCCCGGCGCCGAATGTGATGCTGCCACCAATCAGAAAGTCTGGTGCCTCGGTGCCCAGCTTCTTCATCGCCGTGGCCGGGTCAGCATATTCCGTCTGCTGAAACTTCTGTTCGTTGTCCACCTCGTCGATCCGCCGCCATTCGACGACCTTTCCTGCGCACCATGCAAACTCCCCGCCGTCGCCCAGCATGGTCACGGCGTTGTGCAAGATAACCTCGCCCAGACCATCACCAGCAGACTCCTGACCGGGATAGTTGTCGGTGGTGATTGTGCCAACCGCCAGCACCACATCGGCTTGCTGCGCTGGTGCGATCGCCGATGACAGCAAGACAAGCAAAAGCGCACAAAGCACTGGCACGAAATGCGACGCTAACGACCGAACCTGCACTTTGATGCGCCCCCGCACTCGGATCATGCGGTTACACTGCCTCTGTAACCATTGGTCTGTCCAACGAAATCTCGGGCGCCGGGTGGCGGGACAATTGCTCCGGCGGTGGCGCCGAGCACTGGGCAGTCATCGCCTCGCTGATCGAAACCCGCAAGCTCAACGGCGTCGAGCCGCTCAGCTATCTCGCCGATGTCCTCACCAGGATCGTCAACGTGTCCGGCATCAGCGCTAATGAGACTGAAATGGCGGAGAGGGAGGGAGAAGAACCCGGAAATCCTCTCGTTAACGCTTTCAGAGACTTAGGCCAGCTCGCAGACCTAGTACCTCACGAAAATGTACCAGAAGTCTGTACCAGTGCCAGTGGAATGTGTGCCACTTACAATTTAATCGCCTTCCAAATTTCCACCAATTTTCGGCCGATAGAGCGGCTTTGCCCTCCACCAGTTTCGAAATGAGCCCGAAATTCAGCCAAGGACCTTTGTGGTTGTCTTGGCGGCCATACAGCCGCATTTCGCTTTCTCGGAGGGATTAGAAGAAGATGCGGCTCAAGGCGCTATATGCCCCTTTATTTCGGAAAGGCAGGTGATCCTGCGGTCAGGGAAGGAATAGTTAGTAACCCGCCCAAAGGCCCAGCCCAACATTCCGGACTGATCTTCGCAAGGTAGATGCCCATACCTCTTCCTGGGCGAGTGCGTCCCATCGATGGGGCGCCAACTTGCGATAGTTCCCGCCGCGAAAGCCGTTCTACAACCCTCCTGGAGCGCCCGGCTTACTGAAAGGCCAATATTCAACTCGGCAGGGGGAACCCGTTATCTGGAAAAATAATACCACATTTCCCCGAACCTCATCCCACCACTTCATAGTCCTAGTGACGTCTGATTTGTCTGCCTCTTTGGGAGGCCCGTAGGTGCTCGATAGGGCTAAAACTAAACCCGAGCATTTTGCGGGATCTTGTAATTCAAGTTCGATACCTTGGAGCTGGTTTCGGTGATCAAACATAAAAAAGCCGTGAACTCAAGCGAACCGCTTCGATACGGAGCTGAAAGCAAAACCTTGTACTTACTAGTGTCGAACCCTTGGTCCTTGGTTTCCGACGCAACTCCGTTAGAGGCCTGACGCAACTGCTCCGGAGACATTCCCCATTTCGCATATTGCCAATTTGTGCCAGCAGGATCGGTTGAGACGGGTTTTTTCGCGTCCACCCTCTCAACATCACTGGACGAGCGTTTCGCGCCTCCAGTACCTTCTGGCTCGCTCCCCACTCTGGTGGTCGTAGCTGGCTCGGATGTATCGGCTTTCGGCACCGGGGCATCACGCCACCGCTTAATAGCGAAGTCTGTCGCGAGGAAAGACAGCGGTCCAACGGCAGCTATCAGTCCCACCAAGAGAGCATTCCGTCGAACTCGGTCGCCTGACCATGATCTATGCTTCGAAGCTCCCATATCAGTATCCCCCATCGCGACATATGAAGCGCGACCCCGATCTCAGATGGTGAATTACCGAAACGCAAGAAAATTGTAGCTGACTTGCATTTTTCTGCAAATGGATTGCAGTTTTCGAAAAACTTTGATTTTTGATCCCTAAAGCCGGCGCTGACCTGCCTCTACACCTCATGGTGTGGAGAGGCGAATGGAAGACCTGCGTAAGCGGTTCGGGCGACTGGTGATTACGCACCGCAAGCGCGCCGGCTACACCCAAGAGCAACTTGCCGAGCGCGCGGGCATCAGCATCGATACGGTCTCGAAAATCGAGATCGGTGCGACCGGGGCACGCTTCCCCATGATCGAGAAGATTGCTGCCGCTCTTGACGTAGATGCTGCCGAGTTGTTCAGCCCGGAGATCCCGGCCGGGGCGTTACGACGCGGTCTCCTGTTGGAGCTAACAACGCGCTTAGCTTCTCTGCCTGAAAACGACCTTCAATGGGTGAGCGGTGTCATCGAGGCCGCGCTAAGAAGCAAGAGCTGAGGGACGCATAGCAGTTTGCTGCTCGGCTTGGAGAAAGGCGCGGGTATGGTAGCACCTGGTCGCCTCCAATTTTCCCAGTCGGCCGGAGCCACTAGAAACCTCGGCGCGCCGGTATGTCGTCCGCCCAATAGGGCCAATGCCCAAAAAATCGCGTGCACGCTAGGTGATTTCGCCCTGGGCGGCCTTGGTCAAGGTGGGCTGATGGATTGGATGCTGATCAAGATCGGCGAGTGGCGTGCCTTTGCCGGCCTTTGGCGTGGGATCGAATGCGACGAAGGCAGCGCCAAGCCGATTTCCAAAATGCACGAGCCGCGCTGGCGTCCCATCGATATTTCCCTAATTTTTTGGGCGGAGCGGCTTTGCCTCAGTTCCAAATAATCACTGGCCCGAAATTCTGTAGGCGCTGTCGAATGCCTTCTGGGGCGACCGGACCCAGCGTAATTAATTACACTCGGGTGCTTGCAACAGTGCTGCCAATCCGAGGGATCCAACCCAAATCGATTGCTGTCCTGAGATTACGCTTTGTAAAATTCCTACTTTGAACAACAAAGTACTCCCATTTCTCCTCGACAACCGTAGATGGATTGTTCATGGTCCCGCGTCGGGGGGACGAACATGCCTACAATCAGCATAGTGAATATGAAGGGTGGAGTTGCAAAAACCACGCTCGCGACCAACCTCGCAGATGCCTTGGTCCGAAGAGAGGACTGCCAAGTCCTACTGGTTGATCTTGACCCTCAATTCAACGCGACCCAATGCCTTCTTTCTGGCGAAGAATACGTAAAGAGAAGGAAACAGGGCGGGCACACGATTGTCGACATTTTTGATGACACCCCAGCGCCCGTCTCCGCCGTGATCGCCGGGGGGCACGAGGCTAAGATTGAGCTTTCTGATATCGCGCCATGGTCCATCAAAGACGGCTTCGATTTGATCCCGGGCGATCTTGAACTCTATCGTCTAGAGATGGGTGCAGGCCAAGGTCGTGAACAGCGACTTAGACGCTACCTAGAAGCGATCAAGGCTGAAGAAGAATACGATTACGTGATCATTGACACACCCCCGACGCCATCTCATTGGATGATGGCAGCGTTATTGGCATCAAGCGGATATTTGGTCCCGGTGAAACCAGAGCCCCTTTCTCGTACCGGCATCGACCTACTGCGGGGAGTAGTGGAGCGCTGTTCAAAGAATTACGGGCATCCAATCGAATGCCTCGGCGTGGTGCTCACGATTGTTGAAACGAACACTGTCGTGTATCGCGAGGCAATTGAGTTTCTGGACAAGAACGAGGTCTGGAAGGGTAAGCGCTTCAAGAACTCGCTCCCGAAAAGAACCCAGTTGGCGGCGAAACAGGGTAGCCAAAAGCTAATCCTGGATCTGGACGATACCAGGCTGAAAACCAATCTTGCAGGCATCGCCCGTGAATTTTTGGAGATCACTTCGGATGGTTGAGCGCAAAGTGAAGCGACAAGCCGCTCGACCAGAGAAGGTTCGGGACGCCCGGGCAGTCAAGCGCTTCTTGGAAGAGCTGTCATGGCTGCTCGAAAGCCACAGCAATCTTGACTTTCGGACCTTGGCCGAGGCTGTCGAGGTAGTAAGCGATACCGAGCGAAATTTCAGCAAACATGCATCAAAAAATCCAAATATCAGGTATCTCGTCGGCGTCTTGCCTATAATATTTTCAGACGAGCGATATTTTCCAACGAATGAGGACCTGTCTGAGTTTTCGTCCCAGGCTTTGAGTTTGCCCGTTCCCAGATGGGAAAAGCGATCCCGCTACGAGTTGATCGGTCTGATCGTATGCGAAACAGTGAAGCTTAACGATGACCGGCTGGACAAGCTTGTCAACGCGCTGGCCCGCATTACGTCTGACGACCCTGGAGCCCAAGCAATATTCCAGTCTCGTAAGTCGGATAAGTTGAGCTGGAATGAGGTCATACAGCTGTTAAGCCAGGCGAAGTGAAATGTCTTTTGACAAGTCGTTTGGCGAGCTCCAGGAGTTTCTCGATGCCTACCAACTTAAGGGAGTTTCAAAAAACCCCGCCCTGAGCGCACTGCTGAGAAAAAGCTTCAAAAAAATATACCCTGCCCTGATTTTAGATCGGGCCGTCATAAAATTCCCGCCTTGGAAGGACGCGAAGAAAACGCAGGCCTTCTCCCTCTATTTGAAAGAGACGATCTCGGACATTCTGCAATCGTTCCTTCTTGCAGCTCAGGGTATGTATAAACCGGGTTACCTGACGCTGAGGAGCGGTCTAGAAAATTTCGTAAGGTGCATAGGAATTTCACAAGATCAAAATGTACTGGCACTCACCTCTGTTTACGAACTGATTGAACTGGTCAAAGGAACAGTCTTCATAAAAAAGGACGCAGAGGCCTTCAGTGCCTATCAAGCGTTAAAATCTGACTACAAATCCCTTTGTAGCCATGTCCATACTTCTGGTTCAGCACATATGGCACTGACCACAGTTGTCGGAGTGTTTCCTCGTTTCGAACCCACTGATGCGAGCAATTTGCTTGAGCAAATTGGCCGGGTGATGTCAGCAATAAGTAAGATAATTATTCTTTTGTTTCTGAAAATATTCAAGTCACTCCATCATACTGAGTACGACATGATTTGCGATACCCTGCCGAGGCGCTTCAAGAAACACCTAAATGTTTAGTGGATCCCCATCCGCTGCGATATTTGTAGATGTCGACACGATTTTCGTCAGAAATTCTGGCATTTTTTCGGACGACAGAGCGGCTATGCAGCTCCAAAGCGTCACCGGCCTACGGCGGCATTCCCATCGCAAGGTGTAATGGGGAGCGATGTCGGGTGGATGGCGCTGGCGGGGCTAGAAGGGGTGTAAAGGACCGTTTTGAGATTGATGGGGGATCTCGCCTGACGCCCAGCCCATATACAGCCGTGGAGTGCCTTGGGGGTGAACGCACACAAGCTGGTCAGGCTCCGCAGTCGCGCCGAACAACGCGACGAAGGCCGAATAGTCTTCGAACCATCTTCGCGTCGGCGAGAAGGAATGGACGATCATTGCAGCTGCGTCAGTCTTGAAGCGCCGCGCCTCGATGACCGCGGAGGCCGTGCGGTGAAGTAGCTGATAGCGAATGTTATCGGACAGAGGCTGTGTCAGGCCCAGTAATTCGCAGATGAAAGCGAGCCGCTTCCGCTTCCCATCAGAAGCATTCGCCAACCACCTCCCGAGTGGCTGATCGA
Organism: Mesorhizobium sp. WSM4840; assembly: GCF_055811755.1. Taxonomy (NCBI): domain Bacteria; kingdom Pseudomonadati; phylum Pseudomonadota; class Alphaproteobacteria; order Hyphomicrobiales; family Phyllobacteriaceae; genus Mesorhizobium; species Mesorhizobium sp. WSM4840. The sequence continues at coordinate 288,001 of NZ_JBVVQD010000001.1, read as the reverse complement.
ATGGTTCATCAACCTTCCCCTCTATGGTGACGGCAACCGTGTGATCTCCGGCTCTGATCAAAGCGAAAAGATCATTTTGGCTGTCGCCCCGCTGTGAACCGGGCAGTGGAACCTTATGTTCGGGGAGCGCGACCAGAAGTTCTGGCAATGGACCTATTAACGTCAGTAGCCTAGCGATTTCGGACGGAAGCCCGCCTGCCTTCTCCCAGCATTTAGCGAGGCACATGGCAGAGTAGCCCTCACGCCAGTGCTTGATGGGATCGGCCAGCAATCGTCGCCAGTCTTCATCGCCTTGGCTCGGGAGGTAAATCCTATTCACCTACGAGCGTCCCACAACATTAGCGCAAGGTCCTTTTAAGTCGGGAAATGAGAGAGACCATAGCCCGCTTCGAGCTGACCAGGTTTTTAATGAGATCGTACGTTCGCGCGAACTCTTTACCGTGCGCGATGCTATCACGCAGATCACGCACCTGTTCGGCTTCCGTCCAATTCATAGTCTGGGGCCTCACTGCCCGCAGAGCCTTTAGCTTTTGCCCTAGGCTCAGCGGGCTAATCCAATCTATAGAAAGGTTCCTGGCTTCGTTATGGCGCTGAAATCCGCGAACTTTTTTAACCTCATTTGGCGCCAGGAGCCCCAGGACGCTTGCGTACTTTTCCTGAATATCGTCCAAGGCCCGTCGCAAATGTTCCGTGACCAAGCTCTCAAACTGCGCCGTCAGTCCAAACAAGGCAACCTGGACCGGAAGCTTCTGGAGATCGGACACCGTAACCATGCCAACAACGCCCTTTTCGCCGATGACGATGCAGCATCGCTCACTGTCAGCGCGTTCGATGAAACTGAATACAGAGGCCCGGTCCCCAATGAGATACCGCGCGCTGAGTGGACGAAAGTTCTTATCGATGGAACCAGTTTTGCCCGGTGTAGCTCTGTCAAAAACGCCTATGATCTGGCCTTCTGATTTGACCGGAATGTGGTCGAAGTCTGACAGGTCAGATCGCTCCCCAACCTCGGTCGCATCATCGGTCGCCTCGCATGTCATGAGGTCAGCGGCCTTGGTCATAAGAAGACTTACAGGCGTCGCCGCAGCCACCGAGGCATAAAATTCATCCTCTTCGCCGCCCTTGAAAGGCGGCGACACTTTTCGTGCGATCCTCATCGGGCTTTCCGCGCGCGTTTTGACGCCGCGCCGCGCTCTGCCCTGATCCGCTCCAAAAGCACATTGGCCGGCTCGTCGCTGGGGTCTTGCGGCACGAGCTCGCCCCGGAAGGCCTTGGCGAGCACGGCCTGATCGAGACGGTCGATCAGCCGGCGAGCGCTGGTCGCCTCGGATGCGAGGCGGTCGATCCAGCTGAACGCAGTTTCGATGCGGCGCAACATTTCGACCGCCTCATTGGTAGGGGGTAGTCGAAGCGGCAACGACGATAGCCTCGTCTTGCTTATCGAGGCCAAGTTGGTCGTCTGCGTACCTTCATCAAAGAAATGCGTCTGACCAAACTCGTTGGCGAAAAAGGAAATCAGCTTGGACGGAAACTCCGGGTCAAATAGCCGAACTCTGAACACATGATTTTGGTGGATGCAGTTGGCAATTTGGCCCTCCCAAACCCAGCCTCGCCCCAGCTTATCTCTGTCACCGCCCTCGTTCATCAAAATGTCGCCCGGCTGGAGATACAGTCGATCAGCCTCCGGCTCGGACACTTCGATTTCTTTGATTTCCTGGAGGCTGAGCCAGCCTCGCTGCACGTTGGCGACACGAAGATACGGTCGTCTGATCAGACGAACGCCCGCCGGTCGCTTCTTGCCTAAAGCAACTCCCGACTGAATGTCCGATATATCCTTTAGAACGACGTTCCGCCATGGAAACTGTTCACTGTGCTGCTCCCGCCACTCCCGCGTCAAGCCTCCCCGGAACGCCGCCGCCAGTACGGCCTGTTTGTACTTCTTGACGAGGCGGGGAATGTGGTCGAGTTGATCGCGGGCGCGCCTTGATTTGCCGGTGAGGCTGTCGATCTTCGCCACGATCCGCCGTTGTTCGGGAAGCGGAGGAAGCCAGATCGGCATGTCGAGCAGCAGCTTTGTGTTGATGCCGTCTCTTGTCGCCCCCCGGCTAACGTCAGCCAGATAGGTCGTCACCGGCTCCGCCCCTCGGACGAAGTAGAAGAAGAACCGAGGGAGGATCGTATCTTCGTCCAGTCGCACCCGCATCAGATGATAATTGAACAATGCACCGTCGAGGTCGGCGGGAACAAAGCCAACCCGCCCGACCGACGCCATCCTCGAAAAGAGGAAGTCTCCCGCATGAAGACGGTACGTCACAAGTTCCGCAGCTTTCGCCGGTGAGACGTAAAGCAGCTTGGCCCTCGCTATGCCATGGGTGCCGAGACATCCTATGGTGAAGATTGGTACTCCCGACGCTACAAAGTCCTCTTTTCCAAGGTTCGCACCGAATGGCCCCGTGAGCACCGTCTGCTCGCCCGGCGCACCGAGGTCAGTCAGTCGTGCGGTACTCCATCCTTCGGGCACTTCGCTCATTCCGCCGCCTCTGCGATGGCAGCATCCACATCGACGCTATCCGGCTCCAGTTCCTCCGATAGCGCCTCGATCTCCTCTAGTGCAGCCTTGAGGTGGCCGATAATGGCGGCAGCAATGTCTTCAGGCTCAGTCAATGCCTCCTCGGCCTCAGCCTCGGTGTCGCGCAGCCATGCGATGTCGAGATTGTCGTTACGATCAGCTATGGCCTGACGGCTGAAGCAACGCCAGCGTCCGTCCTCGCCCTGCTCCTGCCGCTCGCTTCCATCGTTTGGATCTGTGCCGTAGGCGGTTTCGAAGTCGGCGAAGTCGGCCACTGTGAGTGGGCGGGTCTTGCCGAAGGCGGGCATGTTCGCCCGCATGTCGTAGACCCACACGGCGCTGGTGTTGGCCTTGTCGGTCTTGCCGCGATGGAGGAACAGCACGTTGGTCTTGACGCCTTGCGCATAGAAGATGCCTGTCGGCAGGCGGAGGATGGTGTGCAGATCGCACAAGTCCATCAGCCATGTGCGCAGACGACGGCCCGTATTGTCCTCAAACAGGACGTTGTCGGGTACGACCACAGCGGCGCGGCCACCGGGCTTCAGGGTGCGCACCACATGTTCGATGAACGGCAGTGGACCCTTCCTCTGGTCTGCGGTGATCGAGAAGTCGCTCCGAAAGACGGCCTCAGGAAACTTGTTGAAGGGAGGATTGGTGAGCACGAGATCGGCTGGGTCTAGCCCTTCCCCTTCAGACGAGAGGGTGTCTGCCAGCCTTATGGGAGTGTCGATCCCATGCAACAACATATTCATGGTACAGAGCCGCTGGGTGCCCGTTATGAGTTCGCAGCCTTGAAGTGCAGTGTTGCGTTGAAAAAACGCTCTGTCAGCGTCGAGAGTGGTGAGGTCATCGGTGAGATCGAGGACACGCCGATGCGCTGAAATGAGAAAGCCCCCAGTCCCAGCTGCTGGGTCTTGGATGATTTCACCCGGCTTCGGTTTCATCAATCGCACCAGGCAGTCAATCAAGGCGCGGGGTGTGAAGTATTGTCCCGCTTTGCTCTTCCTCTCGGACGTGGTCTTCTCCAGCAATCCTTCATATAGGTCGCCGAGGCCATCTTCTCCTGCCGTATACCAGTCCACATTGTCTATGGCGGTGATTAAACTCGTCAGTGCGGCCGGCTTCGTGATGGATGTCTTGGCGTCAACGAAGACCTGCTTCACCAATGGACTTTTTACCTCAGTGCTGGTGCCGAGCTTGAGCAAGACCGAGCGATAGTGCGTCAGCCGGTCGTCCCCGACACGGCTCTTAAGTGAGTTCCAGCGGCAATCGGTTGGCACGCTCTCTTCGAGACGCCTTCCATTTCGGGAGACTTCCTCCAGCATTTTTAGAAACAGCAGGTATGTCAGTTCCGTCACATACTCGAAGTACGTCACGCCGCCGCCTTGAAGGCTCTTGCTTACATTCCACAGCTTCTGGACGATGTCACGTGACCGTGGTCCATTCATTACGCTACGCTCTCCCATACGCTTTCCTGCAACTCTCCGACAACCGCATCCAACTGACCCTCGAGGACCTTGTTAACCCGAGCGTAGCCTCCGAGCCCGGCAAACGGCTGATCATCGAATGTCGTGCGGTCGAGAACAGTTCCTAGCACCATTTGACGCCCTATGCGCTCCAACCATTTGCGCTGTGGCTCTGTCCAAGAGCGCGAACGCATGATCTTTCGCATCGCAGCGGTTACCCGATCCTGATACGGGATGAGAGGGTGTCCCAGCGCGGCCTGACGGACGAAGCCGATGATGGAGGCTGCGATCTCCTCGTTCTTGGCATCTGCCCAAGCACGGCGCAAATTAGCCTCCGAATAGCCCTTGCGGTCGAGCGCAAGGCGAAGCTCCTTCAGATCGGCACGGGTGAGATCGTGAGGACGCGTCACGACCAGCTTCAAAGCGGCGATGACGTTGATGTTGTCGCGCACGAACGCAGAGAAGCCGTCGAGGAAGTCTTCGGGTTTCTCTGCCTCGCCATAGCCCCGCGTCACTGCAACGACTTCATCGGAGTGGTGCGAAATCGGCACAAAGCGAGGGTTCTCCCCATCAGGCTGCCAGTCGAGGATCGGACCGATGGCAGAACGTTGCTTCAGCCAGGCCGCGAGCGCCACGGCATCTCCGGCCAGAAGACGCTGCAGCATCGCGTCCGGCGTTTCGCCCGCGACCGCCTCAAACCGCTGGCGGGCCTCGTCTGGCAGCTTCTTCAGACGGCGTCGCAGCTTGACGGCAAGCTGTTCGCGGATCGTGTCGCGGTGCTGATCGTCCGTGGCCTCGATCAGTTCGCGGACAAGCTGCTCGAAGCTGATCGACGGATTGACTACCACCGGCTTCATGTCGGTCAGGCTCTGGAGGTGCGGATAGAGGTCCACGGCATCGAAGATGCGGAACACCTCCTTGCCGATCTCCGGGCATTGGCGTGTCGCCCGCCCGATCATCTGCTCGTAGAGGATGCGGCTGTTGACCCGTCGGAGGAAGACCAGGTTGGTGATCTTCGGTACGTCGATGCCGGTTGTGAGCAGATCAACCGTCACCGCGATCTGGGGATAGCCGTCGTTACGAAACGAGCGGATGAGGTTCTGCACCTTGTCGACGCTCCCGGTGATCTTCTTCACCGCCGCATCGTCAATCCCGCCATAGGCATCCGAGAAAGCCTTCTTGATCGTGCTCACCACTATGTCGGCGTGTGCATCGGTGGCGGCAAAGATCAGCGTCTTGCCGGGCAGCCCCGGGTCGATTTGTTTCGCCAGTTCCTCGGCCACCACTCGGTTGAATTCCGGCGTGATCACCTGCTTGTTGAACTGGTCGACTTCGAAGCGGATTTCGTCAGGGGCGTGGGCTAGGTCGATTTCGCCGGTCTGGGTGTTTAGAAGGTCAAGCTGCTCATCCTTCTCGAACTTGATCCCTGCCCGCGCCAGCGCGGTCTCGATACGGATCGGCGGTTCATGGTCGCTCAGAAATCCATCGATGACGGCCTCACGGTAGGAGTACCGGAAGATTGGCTCGCCGAAAATGTCGGTCGTGTGTAGCGCGGGCGTGGCCGTCAGCCCGATCTTCACGGCGTCGAAATATTCCAGCACACGCCGGTATTTGGATATGTAGTCGTCCTGACCTCGAAAGCTAAGTTCGGCATCGGACATCTCCCGGTCGAGCAGATAGCCACGGTGGCATTCGTCGATGACCATCAGGTCATATTGATCGACGGGCGGGGCCTCGGACGCGTCGGCGGCGAAAAGCACCCGCCTGACCAGTCCTTGGATGGTGACAATGTGAACCTTGGTTTCCAATTCGGGAGTGATATCCTCAAGCCCCTTCAGCCCGAAAATTTCGGCAAAGGTTTTGCCCGACACGACCTTGGTCGTCCAGAATTCGCCCTCGGTCTGGATACCGAGGGCGCTGCGATCCACGACGAAGCAGATGCGCCGAAACCGCTTGGCGGACAGGAGCCGGAAGAGCAGCGCAATGGCAAGCTTTGTCTTGCCGGTGCCGGTCGCCATCGCCACCAGCATCGACCGCTGCTGGGCTGAGAGCGCGGTTTCAACTGCCCGGATGGCTCCTTCCTGATAGGGGCGAAGCGGGAAGCCGAACTCGAACGGCTGGGCGTTCAGCGCAGCGGTGGCTGCGTCCTGATCGAGTTCAAGCTGGCCAGCCAATCCTTCCGGCGTCGGCCAATCCACTAATGCGCGGCGATGATTGGCGCTGCGGCGTGTGTCGCGGAACCAAATGCCGCTCTCGGTTTCGATCTGCTTGAGATAGGACCGCCCGTTGGCAGCGAAGACGAAGGGCACCCGATGGTCGCCCCACGGACCGCCGGCCGTCACAAAGTCCGACGAGGGCGTGATCCCCGGCGAATAGCGTTCCGCCTGATCGATGGCCGCCGAGACATTCTTGCGCCGCCGCTTGGCCTCCACAACGCCCACAAGCATGGTGCCGACGAAGAGCGCATAGTCGGCTGGACCGCTGGCGGTTGGCCATTCTGCAATCGCCATATTGCGACCCTTGGCCGGTCGGGCACCTGCACTATGGCGCAACGCCTTTGTGTCGGTCTCCCAGCCGCGATCCCGAAGCTGCCGGTCGATCAGTGCGCGGGTTTCGGCCTCATCGAGGTCAAGCCTGGTCGCAGCTTCCTCGCCGCGTTCAACGAGCTTCTGAACGTCCGCTCGCGGTGCGGCTTCGGCCTCTGCCTGCAGGGCCGCCAGCTTGGCCGCAAGCGCTGCCCTCTCGGCATCGGTTTCCTGGTCGAATGTCTGCCACGGAGTAGCGGCTTCGCTGAACCCGTAGTTGGAAGGGGCGGCAACCGCCGGTGCAAGGCTAGCGAGCTTGGCGGTAAGCGCGTATTTCTCGACCTCGCTCTCCTGCGCAAGTTGCTCCCATGTCGCCCGTTCCTCGGCCTCGCGCCTGAGCCGCTCTTCAAGCGTCTCACGGACATGTATCTGTTCTGCCGCCTCACGACGCGCAGCAGCAATGGCGTTCTCGCTCTCGGCGACCTTGCTGCGCAGTGCCTCGATCTCTTCCCGTAGCGGCGCGGTGGCGTCAACTGGCTCCGGCGGAGGCACGAAGGGGCCGGGATTGAACGTGGGCCGCTTGCCGTAAGTTCGGTGGAACCAGAGACCTACGGAACGCGCAAACTTTAGCGAGGTCAGTGCATTGGCGTGGTTACCCTCTGCCTCATGCACGGCTGTGTTGCCTGCCTTGCGCAAGGCGTGGAAGAGGTCCGCGATTTCCTTCGGGATAATCCGCTCGTACGAGAGCCGACGGAGCGTCTCCTCGAACGTCTCGCGCTCGTCGCGATAGGCGGCATGGTGAGCGGCGATCAGCTTAGCCATCAATTCGGCGAACTGGCGCAGTTTCACAATTGCGGTCGAGGGGTCGTCACGGAAATAACGTTCCGCAAATCCGCCTAACGCGACCAGCCGTACATCATGAACGCTGAGAAAACCGAAGTTCGGCGATACCATGCCCCCTCCATGGTCGAGACCATCCCCCGACCAATGTCACAGGAATGCGAAGATTTGTCTAATTCTGCAATGACGCGCAAATGACGGGTTGGCCCACGATCATGATGAATTATCCCAGTCGAGGTCGCGACCTTAGGCGACTGAAGTGATATGCGAGAAACTCCGGCGCTGCGGCAGGGACAGCAACCTTTCGACCAGCCAGTTTTGCATAGGGTGTTTCCTGAAGCTGCTCTGAGAGCACAACAGTGTTCGTCGCGGGATCGATACTCAACATGTAAAGATCGAACAACGTATGGATGTCCGCTCGCAGAAGCAGCCCGTTTGAGGGGCTATCCCGAAATGACCTGCCTTCGGAGAACGGAACGATGTGAGCAGCTTCCAAAATCGGCGCGACCTTCGTGCCAGTAATGCAGCATTTTCCCGCGTAGATCTGCATTAACTGTCTTCGGAATTTCGGCTGTCCCTGTCGACGCTCAACCAGTTGGTATTGTCGGGCAATCTCGATCTCTATTTCTTGATCGTAATCGTTAAGGGCGGCCTCCTCCGCCGTTGTTGCTGTACGCACCAAGCCATAGCGCAAAGCGGCGTCAGTTCGGGCTTGGTCGAAATCCGAACGAGCCTTTTGTAGCGCAGCCGAAAACCGTGCCGCCTGATCCTCGTCAAGCCACAGCGACTGTGTATGCGTGTATTCGAAAAGCGACTTGAGCGCGGATCCGTCATCCAGGTATTTTTCCAACTTCACCCAACCCAGCGGCGGCTTCTCCAACGTTAGTTGCTCGAACCGTAGCTCCAACGCAGTTGCACTTCCGGCCATTTGGGAGACGTTCCCAGTCGCGGTGATGCCCGCGCCACCACGGGTCTCATGAACCCAAATGTAGACGAAATCGCCCACCGAAAAGTTGTGCGCCTCGTTAGCCGCCCCCCGCACTGTTCGAGGGGTTGGAGCAACAAAGGAGCCGAAAGTCCAGTCGTCGGCTTTCGAAGGTCGACCGATCTCTGCCGGACAGTCCTCCGCCCCTACCTTTAGGACAAAAACGTTCAAGATAATCTCCGAAACAAACCGACAAGGCGGCAGCAAAGGCGGCGCGGAAGGAGATCGCTTGGCCTATTCTGACTTTTAGCGTGCTACGCTTAGAGCCAGCCGTTGTGCAAATTCATCTCGGGGTAGGGCGGCAAGTCCGGAGACAAACTCAAGCTGTAGCTTCCTAATAGACGCTTTCGGTAGGGGCGTCACTCGTTCGAAGCCAGCCGGTACAAGTAGCGCTTCGATCTTGCGTGCCCGGAAAGCGGGGCTCTTACCCCAATACTCTTTTAACTTTTCTTGGTTGCGGTCTAACTCAAACGCACCAGCCAGTGTCTCTTCAGCATACTGCTCAATGCAGGCCGCTCGTATGATTTCGCAGTCAAGTGCTGCAATTGAACGATGCGTTACCGAGACTAGCGTAGAGATATCCTTGAGGCTTGGACCGCTATCGGTATCATAATGCCTCAGCATTTCCGTCACGTCACAATGGGAATGAGCTTCATATATCTCACCTTTTGCATCGACGAGAGCGGTCCGATTGCGCTCGGAGATGGTGTCTTTAGCGCCGTGCACGTGACGATTTCGCCATGACACAAGGAGCATGAGGCATGCAAGATAGTGAGGCGACAGCGTCGGATGCGTGGTCGCGAGAGCTAGGATGCGAGCACGAACGCCGCTTGGTCTCTTTTTCTGGAGGTACTCCTCACCAAAGACTTTTACGGCATTTAAGAATTCAGAGGGCTGCTTCCTGCTCGCCTCGAGCGACCTCAACAGTTTCTCTATCCCCGCGAGTTGCAATGCCGGAGGGAATGGTTCAGTTGGGACCGGCTCACGGCGTAAGCACCTGCGCAGTTCTTGATCCTCTAAGAGGCTCGGATAATCAGCGACATCCTTCAAATATCGGTCGACCGCATCGACTGCGAATACAAGCAGTTCGCTTGTGACGAATTCGCGGGCTTGCGCGGCAGCTGCCGCGGGGTTGGACGGGTCCCAACTTATTGCAAGATCAGGCGGCCGCTTTGCGACGCCAGTTTTGACTGCTTCCAGACCAACTATGGTTGAGTTAAGATTGAAGTTGGCAAACCCCAACCGCTTTCGAAGACGCTTGTAAGCGGGAGACCGATCAATGCCGAGTTCTGAAATAGATACACCTCCTAGTGGCGTGCCGGGTTGGAGTTGAACCAACGTCCCCGCTAATCAAAGTTGGATAGTCACCGAGGCGACGATAAAAAACGGGTGGCCGACCGCTAGCCCACCGACACGGGCGGTTCACTAGCAGATTTCTTCAAGTGAAACATCACTGTGTGGATGTTTTTCACAACACTGCTGCCGCCGCGTTGTCGGTGAAGATGTCTCCGTCGCGAATGTAACGTGCGAGCATGGCGTCGGAAGCGTGACCTGTCTGCGCACGTATTTTCAGCGACGATGCACCCGCCATTGCCGCACTGGTCGCGAGACCCGCGCGCAAAGAATGTCCGCTGTAGCCTGCCGGGTCAAACCCTGCGGCTTCGGCAAGCCGCTTTGTGATGATGCAGACCGCCTCCCCAGACAGGCGGTGCGATGAAACATGACCATGCCGATTGATGCCCCGGAATATCGGTCCCGTCTTGATCTTCGCATGGTCCAACCAGGCGGCCAGATGTTTGACCGGGCACCAGCGCGAGCGTCCGAAGGGAACCCCGATCTTTCGTCCCTCGCCGGCTTGGTCGGTCTTCGACCTACGAAGCGTGACGACAATCCCCTGCCTCACATGTTCAATGTCGGCAACATCAAGGCCGACAAGTTCGGAGCGGCGGAAAGCGCCAGCGAAGCCGAGCAGCAATAGGGCCTTGTCGCGGATGTCCTTCGGGTCGCCTATGCGCTCCAATATCTGAAACAGGTCTTCCCGCAGGATCGGTTTGGCTTCCCGGCGAGCCGTGCCGAGGGTGCGCCGGATGCCGCGTATTGTGGCGCGGACCAGTTCGGATGCAGTCGGACTGATCAGACCCTTCGCGGTGTGCGCCTTTGAAATGGTTGCTAGCCGACGAACAAGTGTTGCTACGCTTAGCCTTTCGGCGTGCTCCGCGAGATAGCTGGCAATGGTCGCATCGGTCGCCGGAATGCTGCCGCCCCAAGCCTGGAAGTGAGCGAGATCGGTAGCATATGCCCTGCGGGTATTTTCCGACAGGCTCCTTTCCACATAACCGGCGACGTCGTCGGGCAACTCCCTTGTGAAGTTAATTTCACACGGCGACGTGGCGCCGCTCGCAAGGGTGCTAGATTGCTCCAACATGCTCCCCGCTAGCCTCATTGTGGGTCGTGATAATGGGGGATTATCACGTGTTAGATGGTTGTTAGACATGTTGGCGCTCCTCGTTCAGGAGCGGGATGTCGCCGCGAACCAGTGAGATGATTTCGGTCGCGTCTGGGCAGAACGGTCCCTGACACTCGATTTCCCAGGATCGTCTCAGTTCGTCTGCCACGGGCCACCGATAGTGGTTCCGTAAACGCTCGCCTTCGACTGCAAACAAGATGTCGCCAAGGAAGCTAACCTGCTGCGACGACGGGATGCGCTGACGGACCCAGCGAGCTGTCAGGCAATCCCGCCTAAGCAATCTTTGCAGCGCATGTCGTCCTTCCCTCGAATACCGGTCCAACGCCCAACTCGGTACCGGGCCGCACATCGTTTCCAGCGGGAAGCCATCATCCTCGACCGACGTAGGTTCGCCCGGTTTCAACGACGCAAGCAAGACGACAAGCGGGCATAGGACCTGGCTGGTCCGACGAAAGCCTTCCCGCGCAGTTTCCACCAGCGTGTGGGGATGGCCCGCTTCGCACATCACATCGAAGACCGTCTGTGGATCACCCTTTCTTGTCCGCAGATGCGGGGAAGGATAGCGGTCTGTCCCCACAGCGTACCAAAGCGCCAGGGCTCGCTTCGGCAGTGGGCCATTGCTGTTCGCGATCCGCATTAGTTCGGGGATCGTGCTGAAGGTGAGGCCTAACCTGCAATGCTCATATCGGGGATGCCGCTCCGCGACCATGAGGAGATCATCTGCGGCGCGACATTTCGGTGCGTTCACCAGTCGCTCGACAATGAAACTGGCAACCCTCCACTCGCCGCCAATACGTGACCGGAATGCCTTCCCGGCGAGGGATGCGATTACTAGGCCCACGGTGTCGAGATCGGCCACACCGACATCTTCGAATGCAATGACGCCGCAACGCCGCCAGAACCCCTCGTGCGACTGCCGAAGCAGCGTGGCGGCGGCCTGCAATGCGAATTGCCCTTGCCCCCGCCGGATCGCCTTCTGAAGCAGGGCCATGGCCAACCAGGACGAAATGTCGAGGGGATCGGGGACAGGTGGCTCATGGTGAAGCAGTTGCTGCATCAGTTTGTGTCGCAGGATGGCGAGGGTTTCGGGACCGTTCATTGGTTTCCTCCTTGGGTTAGGGAGGGCCGCAAAACATGGGTCCCGCTATTAACGTATTGATATTGTTGTACTATTTCAAGTTTTTTGCGTGAACTTTTTCTTTTTTTACTGGAATATCCCTCGTACAATTGTGCCGCATACACCTCGAAGGAAATAGATATGGCTAACCGGCGAGTAATTCCGAAGACGATACGTGAATTGGAGCCGCCGCCGGGCTTCTCAAATCCATCCGCCCTGGGAATTCTGGGTCGCTACCTTTTCGCGACTGAGACATTGTGCGGAGATTGGGACGGCGATTTGCTACTGCTGGCGCAAGATTTCGCCCCTTTGGCGAAGGTCCGAGCAGCTGTGGCTAGCCATGGAGCCATAGCCGCGTGGCATCATAACGATGGTGAGGGTCCTTACGATATCGGGTTCAAAACCAACTTCAACCTATCCCGCTCGCTTACGAAGATTGGTCGCAGGGTTGATTTGAAGGGAGAAGGTTCCCAGGGATGCGGGGTCCTTTACGGCAACGCTTGTTTCTTCCTGAAGGATGGCGGAGACATTGCGAAAGGCGTAGCAGCATCGAAGCCTGTATTCGAGTTCGTGGTCTCGAAGATGCCGAAGCTGAAGGTAATCGCTTGTTTGGGAAAACCAGCGTTCGTGGGGGCGATGGGATGGCTCGGCCTTGCTGCGGACTGGCGGTCCCACCTCGACGCTCGTAAGCCAGTTCGGCACGGCAATTTGTTGCTGTTTGCTCTTGCCCATCCAGGGCAGTTGGGCATCAACAACCGGATACCCGGTGCGACGAACACCGAAAGGCTAATCGCAATTGATGCGGATTGGCGGGCACTCGGAAAGGCGCTCGCCATCTGAAATCTGAGCGGGCATGTCTCGAAAGTACGTTGCAAAAAGCTCTTGATCCCGGCCCAGCGGTGTCATTAAGCATCACGTTGACGCAAACTGGCTGGGGTCCCAGCAGCGGGATGGAGATCTATAGCGATGCCACTGCGCAGTATCGGGCCCGATGGTCGTGACATCCAGTCCTTCGACTTGACCACTCAACAGTGGGCAGCCTTACGGCTGGAAAACAAGAAGCTGCGCCATTTGCGCATGCCATGTTGCGACGCTCCGGGGGTGATGAAGACGTCTGCCCTCGGGATGAACTTCTTCGCTCACAAATCACGCGGGACATGCACGACCGCGCCAGAGACGGAAGATCACCTGCTCCTCAAGCAGCTCGCGGTCGAGGCGGCGCGCAGGGCAGGCTGGAGCTGCTCGACTGAGGTTCGAGGTTCGTCCCCGACCGGTGAGGCGTGGGTGGCAGATGTCCTGGCGGAAAAGGGCAAACACAAGATCGCAATGGAAATCCAGTGGTCAGGTCAAATACCGCAGGAAACGATGTATCGGCAGGAGCGGTATCGTCAATCTGGCGTCCGCTGCCTTTGGTTATTCCGGCGACCCGGCTTTCCGATTAGCCACGATGTGCCGGCGGTTTGCGTTGGCGGGGATAAGTCGACGGGGTTCGACGTTCGTATTCCTTCCGACGGTAGAATGACCTCGCGTGAGTTCGATAATCTATCACGATGGGCGCAGGTCCTACCCATGGCATCGTTCTTGGACGCGGTTTTTGCGGGACGCTTCCGGTATGGGATTTCGGCGGAAACGACGGCGACGGTCACCATACAATCCGGCACCATGTGGTGTTGGAAATGCGGTGCGAGCACGAGAATAGTCACATTTATTGATGTCGCGGTTGGTCCTCATACACGTCAGCTTACGGTAGCCAATCTCTGTGACGACATGCTCTCAACGGTCCTCGCGAACCTCCCGCGCGACGAACCGGTGGGGGCGATCAAGGACCGCTTCAGTCGAACAATGGGCCATAGCTATCTGAGCAACGGCTGCTATCATTGCGACGCGCTGATCGGCGCGTTTTTTGAGCATGATGCCTGGGACGTAGAACCGAAGGTGCTTGCCGCTTTCCCCATCAGGATCACCGACAATTGGAAGGAAGCTATCGGGAGCGGCTTCGGTTGGGGCGTCCATCCGGCGGAATAGTGAAGGGACAAAAATCTGTCTCCGTCGAAAGGTTCGACGACAAGCATGTGAGTGAAAGGGGTTTCTCTCGGGACCACGCATTCTTTCCACCTATTCCGTGATTTTCCTTAGCTCGACATCCCCACACGGCAAGTACCTGATTATCGCGAGCTATTCGCTCCGAACTGGATTTCCTAACCCCCTGGTTGGGCATCGCTGGTCGTGTCCCAGAAATTGTCGCTGAGGGCTTCAAGCTACTTACAAACGCAACCTTGTCGTGTGTTTACTGCTCAGTCAGCCCGTGCGGGATTATGGCGGACAATGCAGCCCAACCCATTCTTTGCAACTGGCTCAGCATTGGAAATCCAGCATCCGCACACGTTCTCTCAAGGAGTGAAGGCGGCGTTCCGTTTCCAGAAGTTCGGAGAAGGTGATGCTGCGGTATGTGCCATCCCGCGCTCGGCATACGACCTCAGCCTCCTTGCCGCCCCAGGGGTTAGTTGAGGCAGACCACAGCCCGTGCGCAAGTTGGTTACGAACCGACGCTACCCCTTCAACGTCGGCCAACAGTGTGGCCCGGGTGCCTGTTCGGTCGGACGCTGATCGCCCAACTGTATCTCGCCACAACCTGATGATTGGCGTGCGCTCGGTGAGTTCGGAGGAGGCCCGGACGCAAGTGAGCCACTCCTCCATGTCGCGCTCAAGATAGCCCCACTTCAACAGCACTTCTCCGACTGCAGCGAGCAGGTCGCGCATGTCGGGGCGGTATTCCTTTTCGCTGTTCATTTGACCCAGCTTCCACCAGTCATTGCTAGTTCCATTCTGCCACTTCATTGACGATGCCAATCAAGGAAGCCGCAGCCAACCCCGAACTAGTTGGATCGAAACTACCAATGGAAGAAACATGGTCAAGCGGATAGGAGCGAGTGTAATTAATTTCACAGGCCATTTCCGGTCCTGTTTGGCGTTTACCAACCTAAGGCTAAAGGTTTTCCTTCGCCGCACGCTGTAAGCCTTCCTTGGCTCTCACTGCCGCCACGTATTCAGGATCGATCTTTTTGATCAGTTCTTGCTGTACAATGGGCAGTCTATCGAAAATCACGTGAGGACGGTGTAGCGGCCACTGCCTGGCGAAATGACGCTCATATTGCTCCCGAGTAACAGTCGAAGCGAACACCGGGAATTCCTCGACCAGAAATTCGTATAGAGCCATCACTTCCTCGGGTTCACCGTCTTCCCGCATAGCCTTATATCTCTCGGCCATTCGCTGAAACATGATGTCCCGAGCCCAGCGTGAAGGGCCGCTCTGGGGAGGGCGCCTGGCCTCAGGCTGGAGTGGCTGCTGGAATTGAGGGGGGCCGCCTGGGTGCTGAGGTCGCGGGGCGGCACGCTTGCCTTCGATGATCTCATCGTCGGACCAGCCGCGTTCCTTGCGCTTTCGGATCGTGGTTGGTGCAACGCCTCGTAATTTAGCGAGACGGGAGGTCGTGTAGGTGTCGCCGGTCCGTGAGTAGTGGAAAATCAGAGTGTCCGACTTGTTGTTGTTCTGCGTACGTTTGTCTGCCCATCGCACCTTTCCGGGGGCGTATTCTGGGTCTGCATTGTCGGTCCGATCTAATGTTGCACCGAGCGCTGGGATCGGCCCGACATGGCGAAGGAAACTGGCAAACTCGCGAAAATCAGGATGGATCACGGCGCCATGGGTCTTTTGCCGGAAGAGCATGTTTCGATGTGTGTTGGCTTCGTGATTGTAGCGTTGTCGCAGCTGCATCCTCGAAAGAGTTTCGCAGTCAATTATTACCCCGGGCTTAGTGTTTTTCCCGATTTTCTTGGCTGCGCGACACGACATTTTCTTTTTACTCATGACCGTGACATCCAGGTTGGTTTTTTCGGCCCAAACCGCACCATTTAGCGGCTTTGCCCAGCATGCATGCCTGTCGCGCTCGTCAAGAAAATCGAACGACTTCCATGCTCGTTCGTCGACGAAACGACGCGGCTACGTCTAGGTGGTGGAGATGCGCCGGCTCTTCAGTAGCCAATCGTCGATGTCGGTGGATCTATAAACGACCAGGCGCTTACCCGCTTTCGAGTACGCCGGGCCCTCGCCACGCATCCGCAATTTGGCCAACGTTGAGGGGGAGACACCAATATATCGAGCGGCTTCGGTCGACCGTAGTGTCGGCGGGGAGGAGTGCACGTCCATGTTCCGGGCTCCTGATGACTGTATGGGAATGCATCGGACACCTAGAAAACAGGCGCAACGGCAATTTATGAGCCTGGTATAAAAGTCGGTCAGGCCGTCATGAGGGAGGCAGATCGAAACTGTAGCTGACTTTGTCGATAATCTTCTTCAAAAGAGACAAAGACGGCCCGCTCCCGTAACCTGCATGGACGTCGTTGCCGGCGTGTCCCATCAGCGCTTTTGAAACATACTCGGGTGCTTCGGCTGACTGCAGCGCGTCCTTGAAATTGTGACGAAGCGAGTGAAACGCCGTGTTTTTAGTGCTGACGCCGATCTGTCGTGTGTAACGTCCCCACCATTTGGAGAGATTGTGGGAGAAGTAGCCATCCTTCCCTTTTTTGATTTCCGGAAACATCCGCCCCGATCCTTTCGCGTGGTGAAGGAGGCCGAGGTCGAGAAGGATTTTATGGACGGGCACCTTCCTCACGCTGGATTTCGTCTTGAGAGTTTTGTCCTCCCCCTCGTCCTCCGAAACGTCAAAATAAACGATGCCATCCTGCGTCTTGATATCGGTGACCATGAGCTGAACAATCTCACCCATGCGCATCCCGCTGTAGACGGCAATCGCCGGCACCCAGAATTTGCCGTCCCGTATTAATAGAGAACCGGGCTTGTGGCGTGTGGTCTCCGATAGATGGCCCTTGTAGAGCGGCGAGGCGAAGATGGCCTGCAACTGCTCTTTTGAGTATGGCTTCCGCTTTCCTCCGGCATCAACCTTGGCCGACCCCGCGATCTTCACGCCCTCTCCGGGTGCCTTGTCGATGTAGCCTTCTTGGTTGGCCCAGATCAGAAACTGCCGGAACATGGTGAAATACTTGTCCTGGGTCTTTAGCGACAGTGACGGTCCGTTTTTGTTCGACGCGATAGCCTCCTTGGGACTGATGCCCTTATTGGCGGCCATCTTCATGTAGTTGGGCGGGAGGGACGCCAGAGCGTCGCGCATAGCCTTCACGTCGTCGATACCCACCTTTTGGATTAGCTTATTCTCGCCAATAATCGACTTCGCAAGCGACAGCACCCGGCTGACGTCGGCTGCCGTCTTCTTCACCCAGTCGTGCTTGGCCTTATAGGCGTGGAACAGCGCTGCAATGGACGCGAGCGTTTGTTCGGGAGGTGCCACCGTCTCTTCCCCGGCAACGGGCGGCGGATCGTTTATGATGATGCCGGCGAACATCGGGTCCTTGGGCGCAGCCTCGTGATATTTGCCAGCCAGCATGGCAGCGAGAATGCGAGCGTTTTCGTGGTCCGCTCGCAGAATGCCCTGACAGAGCTGCTGAAACCGATCTGACGCGGGTGCAAGTTTTTCGGGGAGGATGGTGCCAAGGAGCGCGTGAGCCTCTGACTGGACCGACACCGGCCATGACCGATGGGCCAAGTTGGCCTCCAATTCCTGCATCCGGCTAATCAGGTAACCGATTTCACCCGCCTGATCGAATTGATGGTCCTTTGGGAGAATGTGAGCGTGCTCGATGGACTGGCTAAGAGCATGCCTAAAATAGCCCTTGATGAGACTGTCAATATCTTCGGAGGTTAGGTCAGGCATACGGGGCAGCCTAAGCAGAAGTGTGTCCAATGCGTTGCTTAGGCTGGTCCCTCGCAGCCTTGCGACAAGAGGGTCCGCCGTCCGCAGCGAGACCTTGATCTCATGCCCTGTCAGCCGATGCGTCAAGTGCCGTGGTATCGCCATCCGGAAGTAGTAGGTATGTGCCCGTCTGACGACACGTGGCGTGGATCGTGGCACGCCATCCTCCATTCTGGCCCAGGTTTCTGTACCAGGTCGGAGAGCTGCCTAAAATTGGGCCGAAAAAGCGTAGTGAAAGCAGTTATTTAGCGGCTTTCTGGCGGAGAGGGAGGGATTCGAACCCCCGATGGGCTTGCACCCATGCCGCATTTCGAGTGCGGTGCATTCGACCACTCTGCCACCTCTCCGCGGTCATGGTCCGCCGTTGCCGGCGCGGCGCACTAGATAACGGCTGGACGGACAGGTTACAAGGGCCAATCTGCCCGGCGATCCGGCTTCTTGTCGGGCTTGCCGCCCGGCTCTCGGTGTTGCCGCGCGCTAGGCCTGAACGTTCGGCTGCTCGCTACTGGCCGTTGCCTGGCCGTTTGCCTTGACTCGCGCCGAACCTTCGGTTAGGGACAGCGCGCAATCGGCGTGGAGGGTTCTTCCGCGCCGCTTGTTTTTTGAACCCGCAGACTGACAAAAAGACGGCCGAACCGCCTGAAGCGGTTCATCAAGGCCGACCGAACAGCGAAAGGCAAAAAATGTTCGCAGTCATCAAAACGGGCGGCAAGCAGTATCGCGTCGCCGCCAACGATCTCCTGAAGATCGAAAAAGTCGAAGGCCAGGTCGGCGATATCGTTGAGATTGGCCACGTGCTCGCGCATGGCGAGGGCGAGAATGTCACGTTCGGCGCGCCGTTCGTCGACGGCGCCCTGGTCACCGCCGAAGTCGTCGAACAGGGCAAGAACCGCACGGTCATCGCCTTCAAGAAGCGCCGCCGGCAGAATTCGCGCCGCAAGATCGGCCATCGCCAGCTTTTGACCACCGTGCGGATCGCCGAGATCCTGCTGGATGGTGCCAAGCCGACGAAAAAGGCCGCGGCCAAGACCGAGGCAAAGGCTGCTCCGAAGAAGGAAGCCAAGGCAGAGGCTGCGCCGAAGAAGGAAGCCAAGGCAAGCGAAACCGCCGCTCCGCTGTTCAAGGCACCGAAGGGCGAGCCGGACGATCTGACCGTGATCAAGGGCATCGGCCCGGTCGCGGCCGGCCAGTTGAACGAACAGGGCATCACGACCTTCGCCCAGATCGCCAAGCTGTCCGATAAGGATGTCGCCAAGATCGACGAGCATATGCCGTTCAGCGCCGACCAGATCATGGACTGGCGCGAGCAGGCCAAGGAATTAGCAAAGAAGTAAAGCGGCCCGGCGCGATCGTCGCCGGTTCGGACTTGAAACGGAACGCGAACGCGTTCATAAGACCTTTAAGCGCCCGTGCGGCGCATCGGAGTTAGTTAGATGGCACACAAGAAAGCTGGCGGTTCGTCGCGCAATGGTCGCGACTCCCATTCCAAGCGGCTCGGCGTGAAGAAGTTCGGCGGCGAAGCCGTGATTCCGGGCAACATCATTATTCGTCAGCGCGGCACGACGTGGCATCCCGGTACCAATGTCGGCATTGGCACGGATCACACGCTGTTTGCGCTCGAAGCTGGCGCAGTCACCTTCAACAAAAAAGCCAATGGCCGAACCTACGTATCGGTGAACCCGATGACGAAGGCCGCGGAGTAGCCGGTTCCGTACGAGAACACCGGCACCCATCTCGGGAACCGGTGTCTGGCCAAGCCAGGAAATGGATCAGGGGAGATGGGTTTCCATCTCCCCTTTTTCTTGTGCCTGGAGGACTGACATGGTTGCCGAAGCGGAAGATACAGACGGTGAAAGTTACGCGATAGATTGCCCGGTCCTGGTGACCGAGCGGCTGGTCCTGCGGGCGCCGCGCGAAAGCGATATCGAGCAACTGGTGGTGCTCGCCGACAACCGCCACGTCGCCGAGATGCTGGCCCGTATGCCGCACCCCTATGGCGAGGCCGAAGCACGCGCCTTCCTCGCCATGACGGCATCGCGCCGGGCCGGGATTGCCTATGCCTTGACGCTGGCTGGTACTGAAACGTTCGTCGGTTGCGCCGGCCTCAACACCACCGATCGCGGGCTGGAGCTCGGCTACTGGATCGGCGAGCCCTACTGGAAGCGCGGCTATGCGACGGAAGCCGCGCATGCGCTGGTCGACCTCGCCTTCCAGAAGACGGCGATCCAGGTGCTGCATGCCTCGACGCGGGTCATCAATCCGGCCTCGCGCCGGGTCATTCACAAATGCGGCTTCCAATATGCCGGCCAGGGCATGCTGAACTCGATCGTCGCTGGCCAGGTGCCCGTCGAGCGCTACCGTCTCGATCGCAAGACCTGGACCAGCCTGCGGAACTGGGTGCATTTCTGATGGACGCCGGTCAGGCCATCTCGACCCAGACCGGCAGGTGGTCCGAGCCGACTGCTTGCCGGTCGACCCACAGGCGCTTCAGCGATTTGGCGAGCGAGGCGCTGGTGAAGACATAGTCGATGCGCTTGTGGCGGCTGGCATTGTCAGGCCGCTTGGGGTCGACCCAGGTGACGAGATCGGCGCCTGTGGCGGCAAGGCGCAGGGCGACATCGACGGCAAGATCGGCGGTCACCGGCATGCCGAATTCGTGATCCAGGCGGCCGGTGAGTTCGACATATTCCGGCGATCCGGCCAGCATGTTGAAGTCGCCCATGACGACGAAGCCTTCGGGACAAGGCAGGTCTGGCAGGCCAACTTCGGCGACGCCCGACAGCGCGCCGCCCTCGATCGCATAGTTCAACAGGCGCTGGCGCAGAAACCGGATCTGGCTGGCGCGTTCGACCGGGCTGCGATGGTCGAGATGGGTGGAATAGAAGCGGATGAAACCAAGCGGCGTCTCGATCAGCGCCTCCAGTGCGCCGCGCTGGAAATTCATCACTTCGAAACTGCGGCTGCGCGGCAAGAGGAGATTGCGCGACAGATGAACGGGCGTTTTCGACAGCACCATGTTGCCGAGCTGGAAGGTGGTGGTGATGGCGCGGCCGTTTTCCAGACGCGAGCCGATATTGGCCTCGAAATTGCTGCCGTAGACGGCGAAGTATTCGGGCAGCGCCTCGCCGAGCTCGGCCACCATGTCGCGGCCACCATTGTTGGGGTTGTTGCGCGAGACCTCCTGCAGCGCGATCACGTCGGCGCCGCGCACGGCATCGGCGATGCGGCCGACATCGTAGCGGCCGTCAAGACCGACGCCGTAATGGATGTTGTAGGTTACGAGCTTCATTGCGACTCCGGCCATGTTCATAAACAGCCTCGCCCTTCGCCCCGCCTTGGTTTAGAGCAGTGCCGAAGGTTTAGAGCAATGCCGCAAGGCCACTAGCAGAAACTCAGCAATCCGATGAAATTTCTCGATCAAGCCAAGGTCTACATCCGCTCCGGCGACGGCGGCGCCGGTTCGGTGTCGTTCCGGCGCGAAAAGTTCATCGAGTTCGGCGGCCCCGATGGCGGCGACGGCGGCCGTGGCGGCGATGTCTGGGTGGAGGCGGTCGATGGGCTGAACACGCTGATCGATTATCGCTATCAGCAGCATTTCAAGGCCAAGACCGGTACGCACGGCATGGGCCGCAACATGACCGGCGCCAAAGGCGCCGACGTCACGCTGAAAGTGCCGGCGGGAACGCAGGTCTTTGCTGAGGACAACGAGACGCTGATCTGCGACCTGACTGTGGTCGGCCAGCGCTTCCTTTTGGCCAAGGGCGGCAATGGCGGCTTCGGCAACCAGCATTTCAAGACCTCGACCAACCAGGCGCCGCGCCGCGCCAACCCCGGCCAGCCGGGCGAAGAGCTCAACATCTGGCTCAGGCTCAAGCTGATCGCCGATGCCGGCGTGGTTGGCCTGCCCAATGCCGGCAAGTCGACTTTTCTCGCCGCCGTCACCGCAGCCAAGCCGAAGATCGCCGATTATCCCTTCACCACGCTGCATCCGGGTCTCGGTGTGGCCCGCATCGACGGGCGCGAGTTCGTCATCGCGGATGTTCCC
Organism: Mesorhizobium sp. WSM4840; assembly: GCF_055811755.1. NCBI lineage: Bacteria > Pseudomonadati > Pseudomonadota > Alphaproteobacteria > Hyphomicrobiales > Phyllobacteriaceae > Mesorhizobium > Mesorhizobium sp. WSM4840. Next base: position 266,159 of record NZ_JBVVQD010000001.1, on the reverse strand, counting down.
GGCCTGATCGAAGGCGCGCATGAAGGCGTCGGCATCGGCGACCGTTTCCTCGGACATGTCGAACGCACGCGCGTCCTTCTGCACCTCGTCTCCGCGCAGGAAGAAAATCCGGGGAAGGCCTACAAAACCGTTCGCGCCGAACTCGACGCCTATGGCCATGGGCTGGTCGAGAAGGTCGAGATCGTAGCACTTTCCCAGGTCGACACGCTCGATGCCGACGCACGCAAGAAGAAGGTCGCTTCGCTGAAACGCGCCGCCGGCCGCGCGCCGATGCTTTTGTCCGCCGTCACCGGCGAAGGCGTCGAAGCCGTTCTGCGGGCGCTGATGGCGGTCGTGGCGGAGGCGCGCGAAGCTGTCGCCACTCCGGTCGAGACGCGCTGGAGATAGCGATGGCCGCGCAGTCGCTGAGAAAATACCGGCGCATCACCGTCAAGATCGGTTCGGCGCTGCTTGTCGACCGCACGACAGGCCTGAAGCGCGACTGGCTGGCCTCGCTTGCCGGCGACATCTCAGTGCTGGCCGAAGGTGGCGCAGAGATCCTCGTCGTGTCGTCCGGCGCCATCGCGCTTGGTCGCACCATTTTAGACCTCGGCAAGCGGGCGCTAAAGCTCGAGGAGAGCCAGGCGGCGGCCGCCGTCGGGCAGATTGCCCTGGCTGGCGCCTGGTCGGATGCGCTCGGCAAGGGCAGCCTGAAATCGGGCCAGATCCTCCTGACGCTCGGCGACACCGAAGAGCGCCGCCGCTATCTCAATGCGCGCGCGACGATCTCGACGCTGCTGAAGATGAAGGCGGTGCCGGTCATCAACGAGAACGACACGGTGGCAACCTCCGAAATTCGCTATGGCGACAATGACCGGCTGGCGGCGCGGGTCGCCACGATGATGGGCGCCGATCTCTTGGTGCTGCTCTCCGACATTGACGGGCTCTACACCGCGCCGCCGGCGCGCGACCCGCAAGCCCGGTTCATTCCGATCGTCGACCGCATCACCGCCGAGATCGAGGCGATGGCAGGTGCGGCCGCTTCGGAGTTTTCGCGCGGCGGCATGCGCACCAAGCTCGACGCCGGCAAGATTGCCACCGCCGCCGGCACTGCCATGATCATCACATCAGGCACCCGCCTGTCGCCGCTGCTGGCGATCGAGCGTGGCGAGCGGGCGACGTTCTTCCGGCCGAGCGCTAACCCGGTCAAAGGCTATAAGACGTGGATCGCCGGGCAGCTCGAACCGGCCGGTCGACTGACCGTCGATGCCGGCGCCATCGGCGCGCTGTTGTCGGGCAAGTCGCTGCTGCCGGCCGGCGTCAAGCTGGTCAGCGGCAATTTCTCGCGCGGCGACACAGTGGCGATCCTGTCGCCCGAAGGCCGCGAGATCGCGCGCGGACTGGTTGCCTACGATGCCGCCGATGCCGTAAGGATTGCAGGCTTGAAAACAGCTGAGATCGAAACCGTGCTTGGCTACGAAGCGCGCTCGGCGATGATCCACCGCGACGACCTTGTGGTGAACCATTCGGGTGACCAAGTAGTGGCCGGTGACCAGGCACATTGCGGAGGATGAGCCATGCTGAAGCTGCATGAAAAATCCCGGGACGACACGGTAGCGCTGATGGCCGATATCGGCCGCCGCGCCCGCGCTGCTGCCCGCCCGCTGGCCATCGCCACGACCGCCGCCAAGAACGCCGCACTTATCGCCATGGCGGAGGCGATTATCCGCCGCGAGCAGGATATTCTCGACGCCAATGCCATCGACATCTCGAACGGCCACGAGTCGGGGCTTTCCGCCTCGTCCATGGACCGGCTGAAGCTCGATCCTGCCCGCATTCGCGCAATGGCCGACGGAATCCGCGAAATCGCCGAATTGCGCGATCCGATCGGCGATGTCATCGCCGCATGGGACCGGCCGAACGGCCTGCATATCGAGCGCGTGCGCACACCGCTCGGCGTCGTCGGCGTCATCTATGAGAGCCGGCCGAACGTGACGGCCGATGCCGGTGCGCTTTGCCTCAAGGCCGGCAATCCGGTGATCCTGCGCGGCGGCTCGGATTCGCTCTACTCCTCGGCGGCTATCCATGCCTGCCTGGTCGAAGGGCTGAAGACGGCCAAGCTGCCGGAGGATGCCATCCAGCTGGTGCCGACCGCCGACCGCGCCGCTGTCGGCGAGATGCTGAAAGGGCTTTCCGGCAATATCGACGTCATCATTCCGCGCGGCGGCAAGAACCTGGTCGAACGCGTCCAGAACGAGGCGCGGGTGCCGGTCTTCGCTCATCTCGAAGGCATCTGCCATCTCTACATCGACCGCTCGGCTGATCTCGACATGGCGGTCAGCATCGCGGTCAACGCCAAGATGCGGCGCACCGGCGTCTGCGGCGCGGCGGAGACGCTGCTGGTCGACCGCGCTGTTGCCTCCACCCATTTGGTGCCGATCCTTGAGGCGTTACGCGCGGCAGGGTGCGCAATCCACGCCGACGCCGAGGTGCTGAAAGTGTTCGCCGACGCCCAGCCGGCGACCGACGCCGACTGGGTGAGCGAATATCTCGATGCCATCATCGCGGCAAAACTAGTCGACGGCGTTGCCGGCGCGATCGAGCATATCGAGAATTTTTCATCGCACCACACCGAGGCGATCGTCGCCGAGGATGCCAGCGCGGTCGAACGGTTCTTCAATGAGATCGATTCGGCGATCCTTCTGCATAATGCCTCGACCCAATTCGCCGATGGTGGCGAATTCGGCATGGGCGCCGAGATCGGCATCGCCACCGGCAAAATGCATGCGCGCGGCCCGGTCGGTGTCGAGCAACTGACCTCGTTCAAGTACCGCGTGCGTGGGACCGGACAGGTGAGGCCTTGAAGCTATTCGCGGTTAGAGCCTGAGAGGCGTGCGCCCAGCCACCCCCCTCTGTCCTGCCGGACATCTCCCCCGCAAGGGGGGAGATCGGATGTCGTTTCTGTTTTCGCCAATCGCCGACGCTGCAAGATTTGCGGCTGCGATGAAGCCGCCAATCTCCCCCCTTGCGGGGGAGATGCCAAGTTTTGGCAAAGAGGGCAGGACAGAGGGGGGTGCTTAGCACGATGCTCTCCCCTTCCGAACAACCCGTCCCCTCTCGCTACCTTCACATGCCGCATGCCGGAAAGGGCTTGGCCGTCGGGCTGTTCGGCGGCTCGTTCAATCCTGCCCATGCCGGCCACGCACTGGTTGCCGAGGTCGCGCTCAGACGTCTGGCGCTCGATCAGTTGTGGTGGATGGTGACGCCGGGCAATCCGCTCAAGAGCGCGCGGGAACTGGCGCCGCTGGCCGAGCGGCTGCGCCTGTCCGAGCAGATCGCCCGGAACCCGAAGGTCAAGGTCACCGCCTTCGAGGCGACCCATTATGTCCGCTTCACCGCCGACACGCTGGCCCTGGTCAAGGCGCGCAACCCGGGCGTCGACTTCGTCTGGATCATGGGCGCCGATTCGCTTCGTGATTTCCACCGCTGGCAGCGCTGGCGTCAGATCGTGATGACGTTTCCGATCGCGGTGATCGACCGCCCTGGCGCGACGCTGTCGTTCCTGTCGTCCGTCGTCGCCAAGACCTTCGATTACGCGCGTGTCGACGAAGGCGACGCGCCGCGGCTCGCCCGCATGAAGGCGCCGGCCTGGACCTTCATCCACGGTCCGCGCTCGTCGCTGTCGTCGACCGCGATCCGCAATTCGGCGAACGGATAGGAGTCTCCTTCTCCCCTTGTTGTGGGAGAAGGGAAGACCGCTGATGTCGCATTTGCGGCTGCTTTTCCCCGATCCGTGGGCGATCCTGCGCCGGCATGGCGATTCTCGAGCGAAACCAGACCAGACGCGATCCGGCGCAGGGCAGTCCGCCAGCCCCGGCGATCGCCATTGCCAGCGTCCTCCTATCGATGGCGCTGGTTGCGGTCGGCAACGGACTGATGTTCGCCTATATCCCGGTCCGGCTCGGCGCCGAGGGCTTCGATCCGACCTGGGCCGGGCTGATCGTCACCGGCCTTTCGGCCGGCGGCCTGGCAGGCTGCATCCTGACCGGTCCGCTGGTGCGGCGCGTCGGCCATGCTCGCGCGTTCATGGCGCTGTCGGCCTTGATCGTGCTGTCGAACGCCGCCGTCGGGGCCGGGCCGCACCCGCTGTCGTGGATCGCAGCACGCGCGCTCTATGGCTTTGCCATATGCGGCTTGTTCATCGTTGCGCAAAGCTGGCTGAACGACGTCGTCGCCAACGCCATACGCGGCAGGGTCATGGCCTTCTTCTACGTCGCCTATGTCGCCGGGCTCGGTGTCGGCTACTCCACACTGGCGCTGATCGACATAAGGGCTGCGGACGCGCCGTTGATCGGCATCGCCTTCACCGCGCTGTCGATCCTTCCTGTTGGGCTGACGCGGCTCGCCCAGCCACCGCCGCCGCAGGCGGCGTCGGTCGCGCTTGGCCGGGCCTGGCGGATTTCGCCGGTGGGCGTGGCCGGCATGCTTGCCGTCGGTGGCCTGTCGATGACGATTTCGGGCTTCGCGCCGATCCATGCCACGGCCAGGGGCTACAGCCAGGCAGATGTGGCGCTGCTTTTGTCGGCGATGCCTGTCGGCACATTGATCCTGCAGATCCCGCTCGGCTGGATTTCCGACCGCACCGACCGGCGCTTTGTGCTGGCCGCCGCTTCGGCGCTTGCCACGGTGGCGGGCCTGTTCGCCCTCGGCTTCGACGGTGGAGCGCTGGCGGCGCTGGTCGTCATCTACGTGGTCTGGGACGGCGCATCGGAATCGATCTATTCGCTGGCCAGCGCGCATGCCGCCGACCGCGCCGGCAAGGACGACATGGTGGCGCTGTCCAGTTCGCTGCTGTTTGCGTGGTCGCTGTCCGGCTTCATCGTGCCCGGCATCGTGACCGGGCTTTCCGCTGTCTACGGAACGCAGGCTTTCATCTATGTGGCCATCGTAATTGCCGCTGCCTTTTGCTTGTTCGTGCTGTGGCGTGTGGTGGCGATGTCGCCTGTTCCCGCTGCCGAGACCGGCAATTTCGCGCCGATGACGGCGCAGGCACCGCTGCCAGTCGACCTCGCTTTCCCATCCGAAGAGCAGCGTCGCGCGTCCAAGTAGACCTACGCCGGCAATTGATTATCTCACTGTCTGGTGGCGGCTTCCTGCCGTGGCGCTTCCGGTGGTGGCGCGGGTATAGAAATGCCTTCGCTGTCGAAAGCCTGCTTGGCGCGTTTGGTGAGATCGATCTGGGTGGCGAAGAAATCCGCAGCCGAGGTCCAGTAGCGCAATGTGATGGCGACGTTGCTGTCGCCGACGGTCGCCACAAAGGCAATCGGCGCCGGCTCCCGCCTGACGCGTCGCTCGGTGGCGGCGACGTCAAGCATGGTCTTCTGCGCGAAATCGATGTCGTTCCAGGAGCCGATGGTCAGCGTGATGTCGCCACGGCGGGCACCGTTGCGCGTATAGTTGCGGACAGGCTGGTTCCACAGCGTCGAATTGGGGGCGAGGATGTAGACGCCATCGACCGTTCTCAGCGTGGTGGCGAACAGGCCGATTTCCTCGATGGTCCCGGCGATGGCGCCGACCTCGACATATTCGCCGATGCGGAATGGCCGCAGCGCCAGCAGCATGATGCCGGCGGCAATGTTCTGCAGCGTGCCCTGCAGCGCCAGGCCGATGGCTAGGCCGATGGCGCCAATGGCGGCAATGATCGAGGTCGTCTGGACGCCGAACTGGCCGAGCACCATGACGACGACGAGGATCAGTATGGCGTAGCGGACGATCCTCGAGAAGAAGTGGCGCAGCGTCGTGTCGAAGCCATGGATATGGCCGAGGCCGGCATAGATCGAGCGCTGGGCAAGGCCGGCGATGGTATAGCCGAGGACCAGCAGGATGACGGCGCCGATGGCCGAGAAGGAGTACGAGAGGATCAGCGCGCTGAGCTGCGCAAGGCCGGACTGCACGGTGAGGAGAGCGTTCTGAGGGTCGATAGGCATGAGGGGGATCCGGTTGGTCAATGCGCCGATAACCCAGGCCAGGCGACAAGAGTTCCGATTTTTCTTCAACTGCGGAACCGGAAGAACGGTTCTTCGTTGGCTACAGCAGGGCTGCAGTCTTGAAACTGCAACGCAACTCTGCCTATCTAAGGGGTGTCACCTGCTTTGAAGGGTGATTTGGTTGTTCTTGCTGCGAAAGGAAATACACTGAGAACAGCACTTTGGAAGAAGGCCGACATCGTGCCTTCGCCGGCCGGGATCAGCGTAAACGACGCCGTGTCCCGCGCCATCAAGACAGTCCTTGCCAGTCTGGAAGACTCCAAGGCCGAAAACATCGTCTCAATCGACATTCAGGGAAAATCGAGCCTCGGTGACTATATGGTCATCGCGTCCGGCCGATCGCACCGTCATGTCTCGGCTGTCGCCGATCATCTCCTCAAGGCGCTCAAGGATGCCGGGCTCGGCACGGCGCGCGTCGAGGGACTGGCCGGCGCCGACTGGGTCCTGATCGATTCAGGCGACATCATCGTCCATGTCTTCCGTCCCGAAGTCCGCGACTTCTACAATCTCGAAAAGATGTGGCAAGCGCCGGACCTCGAGGAAGAGACCCTCCACTGAGCCGCATTTGATTGATGCATGTCGTTTCCCAAAACCGGTGACCACTTTTGGTGACATGCATTAGCGGCTCTTCGAGGCAGGGATGAAAATTACCGTTCATGCCGTGGGCCGGATGAAAGCCGGCCCCGAGAAGCAACTCGCCGACCGGTATTTCGAGCGCTTCGCCAAGAGCGGGCCGGCCGTGGGGCTCGAATTCTCAGGGGTTGTCGAGATTCCTGAGGGCCGCGCCCAGACCGCCAACGAGCGTCGCCGCGAAGAAGGCCAGAAACTGCAGACGCAGTTGCAGCCTGGTACCGCGCTGATGCTGCTCGACGAACGCGGCAAGAGTTTTTCATCCGAGGATTTCGCCGGGCGCATCGGCCTGTTGCGTGATGGCGGGCGCAGGGCACTTGTCATTGCCATTGGTGGTGCCGACGGTCACGATCAGTCGCTGCGCGATCAGGCCGATCTGATGGTGTCGTTCGGCGCGTTGACATGGCCGCACCAACTGGTCCGTGTCATGTTGGGCGAGCAGCTCTACCGGGCCGCCACTATTCTTTCGGGTCATCCCTACCATCGTTCATGAACCCAACCAAAACCGGTGAACCGAGGGCCCAGCCGCGGGGATTTTGGTCCCAGGCCTGGGAGTTTATGCTAGATTGGCGAGGCTTCGAACATGGTTGATGGTTCGTTAACGAAGCCACGCATAGGGTCTGGCTTCAATGTCTGAAGATTGGAAATCGCGAACGGGCTTTTGGCGCGCGCGCTGCGGCTTGGCAGCGGCGGCGCTTATGCTGTCGCTCGGCGCTGCGTGGGCGCAGAACAGGCTCGACATGGCGCCTGACCCGGACCAGAGCCGCGCCGAATACGAACGGGTGTCGAAGGAGATCACGCTGTCGTCCGAGCGGCTGGCCAAGCTCGCCGCCGACATGGCGACGGTCAAGAAGGACCATGCCTCGATCACCGCGGCGCTGATCCAGTCGGCAATGACCGAACAGAAGCTCGGCCAGGACATCGAGGACATCGGTGCCAAGCTGGAAGGGCTGAAGGGCGAGGAGCAGAAAATCCGCGCCTCGCTGGCCGCCAGACGCGACGTTCTGGCCGAGGTGCTGGCCGCGCTGCAGCGCATGGGGCTCAATCCGCCGCCGGCCATCCTGGTCAAGCCGGAGGACGCGCTGTCGTCGGTGCGCAGCGCCATTCTGCTCGGCGCCGTGGTGCCGGAACTGCGCCTGCAGACCGAGATATTGCTGGCGGACCTCAAGGAGCAGTCGCGGGTGACCGCCTCGATCGAGGCGGAGCGGGCGCGGCTGACGGCGGCAGTCGGCGAGCAGACGGCGGAAAAGAAGCGGCTCGGCATGCTGCTCGAAGCCAAGCAGAAACTCGAAGCCGAGACGCAAACGGCGCTGGCGGCGGAAAAGCAGCGATCCGAAGCACTGGCGGCCAAGGCCGGCAGCCTAAAGGAACTGATCGCCTCGCTCGAGGCAGACAAGGCCCGCAAGGCGGCGGCCGCGGCGAAGGCAGCCGAGCAGAAGGCCGCAGAGCAGAAGGCAGCGGGCGCCGACAAGGCTCCGGCGCAGACGGCTCCGGCACAGAAGGCCCCGGAACAGACGGAACTGGCGGCCCTGCCGGTGCCGGAGGCCAACCGGCTCACCGCCGCTGCACCGTTTTCGGCGCTTCTGGGGCAGATCGCGCTGCCCGTCACCGGCAAGATCAAGCGGCGGTTCGGGGCCAGCGACGGTAACGGCGCAGTGATGCTCGGTGACATGGTTGCGACACAATCGGGAGCCATCGTCACCGCGCCAGCGGACGGAAATGTGCTTTATGCGGGACCTTTTCGCTCCTATGGTCAACTCTTGATCCTGAACGCGGGTGACGGCTATCATGTCGTTCTCGCGGGGATGAGCAGAATCAGCGTCGCGTCTGGCCAGTCGGTGCTCGCAGGAGAGCCGGTCGGCGCGATGGGAGAGGCCCGGGTGGCGAGCACCTCGGCATCGAAGAATGGAAATGCCACGCCGGAACTCTATGTTGAGTTCCGCAAGGATGGAAAACCCGTCGATCCGACCCCATGGTGGGCGGACCGTTTCTCTGGAAGGACGTGAGATGATGCGGAAACTTTCGCTTCTGTTTGCCGGTGCGCTGATGGGCGCATCCGCGATGAGCCTGGTCTATGGCGCCCCCGGCTCGACGGCGAACGCTGCGGGCTCCGAGACCTATAAGCAGCTGGCGATCTTCGGTGACATCTTCGAGCGGGTGCGGGCGCAATATGTGACGCCGCCCGACGACAAGTCGCTGGTCGAAAACGCCATCAACGGCATGCTTACCTCGCTCGACCCGCACTCCTCGTATATGAACGCCGAAGAGGCGCAGGACATGCGCGTGCAGACCAAGGGCGAGTTCGGCGGCCTCGGCATCGAGGTCACCATGGAGAACGACCTGGTCAAAGTGATCACGCCGATCGACGATACGCCGGCCGCCAAGGCGGGCGTGCTTGCCGGCGACTATATTGCCAAGATCGACGGCGAGGAGGTTCGCGGCCTGAGCCTCAACGACGCGGTCGAGAAGATGCGCGGGCTGGTCAACACGCCGATCAAGCTCACTATCCTGCGCCAGGGCGCCGACAAGCCGATCGAGCTGACGGTGGTGCGCGACATCATCAAGGTCAAGGCGGTCAAGTTCCGAGTCGAGAACGACATCGGCTACATGAAGATCACCTCCTTCACCGAAAAGACCCATGACGACCTCGAGAACGCCATCGACACCATCAAGAAGCAGGTGCCGAACGAAAAGCTCAAGGGCTACGTGCTCGATCTGCGCCTCAATCCGGGCGGGTTGCTCGACCAGGCGGTGAGCGTGTCCGACGCCTTCCTCACCCGTGGCGAGATCGTCTCGACGCGCGGCCGCGATCCGAAGGACGTCACCCGCTTCGACGCGCGGCCGGGCGACGACATCGACGGCAAGCCGCTGGTCGTGCTCGTCAATGGCGGCTCGGCCAGTGCGTCCGAAATCGTCGCCGGCGCGCTGCAGGATCTGCGCCGCGCCACGGTGGTCGGCACGCAGTCCTTCGGCAAGGGTTCGGTACAGACCATCGTCCCGCTCGGCGAGAACGGCGCGCTGCGCCTGACGACGGCGCTCTATTACACGCCATCCGGCAAGTCGATCCAGGGCAAGGGCATCACGCCCGACATCAAGGTCGACCAGCCGTTGCCGCCGGACCTGCAGGGCAGGGATCTGACGCGCGGCGAGTCGGACCTCAAGGGCCACATCAAGGGCAGCGACGAGGGCGATACCGGTTCGGGCTCGGCAGCCTATGTGCCGCCGGAGCCGAAGGACGACCTGCAGCTCATCTTTGCCGAGCAGCTGCTGCGCGGCGAAAAGACCGATCCGGCGTTCCCGCCGAATCCGGACAAGGCAGTGCTGAACCAGTAGGGGCAGTGCTGAACCGGTAAAGGTCGATCAGCCGGACAACAGGTCTGGCTGCCTGATCGAAGCGATGTAATGCTGCCGGGGCTGCAAGGCCCCGGCAGTTTGATTCGGGGGAACCGCGGCTGGGGATGCGGCTTGGCTGACATCGGCAACGACATCGAACGCCCGCTAGGGCAGGCAGTCCGGCCGCCGCGCGCGGCCCGCAGGATCAGCGCCGGTGTGGTCGCGGCCACGCTTCTGGTGCTGGCCGTAATCGGCGTCTCCGGCGCGATTGCGCTGCGCGAAAGGCCGTTTCGAAAGCCGGAAGAAATCGCCGTTTCGACACCGAAGACGACAGCGGTGGTCGAACCCGCAGTGCCGGCCAAGGAGCCGGCATCGAAGGCGGAAGCAGCATCCAAGATGGGCGGGCCGCAGATCATCCATATGCCGACCGAAGTTGACGGTGGTCCGCCCAAGGCGGCCATTGTCATTCGCGACCCTTCGACGATCGGCCAGAACCTGAGGATCGCGCATATTCCCGACAAGGCGCTGGTCGAGGCCGGCGAAACCGGCCCATTGCCGGTTCGTGCCGCTGACGGCAGGCGGCCGTTCGATGTCTATGCGCGGCCGTGGTCCGGTGCGCGCGGTGCGCGTGTGGCGATTGTCATCGGCGGGCTAGCCGTGTCGCAGACCGGCACGCAGTCGGCCATCGCCAAGCTGCCGGCCGAAGTGACGCTGGGCTTTGCGCCGCAGGGCAACAGCATCGGCCGATGGATGCAGGCGGCGCGGCAGAGAGGCCATGAGATCGTCATGCAGGTGCCGCTCGAACCGTTCGATTATCCGAACGTCAATCCCGGCCGCAACACGCTGACGGTCGCGGCGACGGCGGATGAGAATTTGAAGAATTTGCGCTGGGCGCTGTCGCGGACGACCAACTACACCGGCGTCATGAACTATATGGGCGCGCGTTTTTCGGCCGATGCGGCGGCGATGGGGCCGCTGATGGCCGAACTCGGCACGCGCGGCCTGGCTTATGTCGACGACGGTTCGTCGGCGCGCAGCCTGGCGCCCGACCTGGCGTTGAAAAACGGCGTGCCGTTCGCCGCCGGTGACACGTCGATCGACGCCGTGCGGGATCGCGGCGCCATATTGAAGAAGCTGGACGAACTGGAAGCCACCGCGCGGGCGAAAGGCTTTGCTGTCGGCATCGGCTCGGCCTTCGACCTGACGGTCGACACCGTGTCGTTTTGGGTGAGCGAGGCCAAGAAACGCGGCATCGAGATCGTGCCGATTTCGGCAGTGGCGGTGGATCCGGAAAAAGGTTGAGCATGACGAAGAAAAAACCGGTCGACCCCGAGACGCTGCCTTATCGTCGCTGTGTCGGACTGATGGTCCTCAACGGTGATGGGCTGGTCTGGGTCGGGCATCGCATTGCCGAGCCGGACAGCGAATTCGCCGGCACGACGCAGCTCTGGCAGATGCCGCAGGGCGGCATCGACAAGGGCGAAGAGCCGCTGCAGGCGGCGCAGCGGGAACTCTACGAGGAAACCGGCATGCGCAGCGTCTCGTTGCTGGATGAGGCGCCGAACTGGATATATTACGACCTGCCGGCCCATCTGGTCGGCATCGCCTTCAAGGGGAAATATCGCGGCCAGACGCAAAAATGGTTCGCCTTCCGCTTTCACGGCGACGTCAGCGAGATTGAGATCAATCCGCCACCGGGCGGCCACACCGCCGAGTTCGACAAATGGGCTTGGCGGCCGATGCAGGAATTGCCCGACCTGATCGTGCCGTTCAAGCGTCAGGTCTATGAGGACGTGGTTGCGGCGTTCCGGCATCTGGTTGCGTAGCTTGGCGCAAGCCGCGCTCGCGCCGACCACGGTTGCCGCGTCAGCGCGGTGGCTTTATTGATGGCCAATCCGCTGCAGACGGGGTTGGCATGAACGAGGCCTCCAAAAAATCCCTTTCTGAAAGGGTCGCCGTCAAAGCCGCGCCGATCAGCGAAGCGGCGGCCGGCGCCATATTGACCGTCGATCTCGGCGCCATCCGCACAAATTACCGGCGGCTAAAGGCGCGCTTGGGTGGCGTCGGCTGCGCGGGTGTCGTCAAGGCCGACGGCTACGGGCTCGGCGGGGCCCAAGTGGCGGTGGCGCTGGCGGCCGAAGGCTGCGCTACTTTTTTCGTCGCGCATCCGACCGAAGGGGTCTTGCTGCGCCAGGCGCTCGGCGCACGGCCAGCGATCTATGTGCTGAACGGCATTCAGCCGGGCGCCGAAAGCGAAGCCGTCGACGCGGAGCTGGGCGCCGTCATCAACAGCGCCGACCAACTCGCCGCCTGGCGCGCGGCGGCGCAGCGGGCCGGCCGCAAGCTCAAGGCTGCAATCCAGGTCGACAGCGGCATGTCGCGGCTCGGCATGGCGGCAGCCGAGGTGGCAGCCGTCAATGCCGATCCGCAGGCTTTCGACGGTATCGACGTCAGCTTCGTGATGAGCCATCTCGCTCGCGCCGACGAGCCCGAGCATCCGGCCAACGAGCAGCAGCGGCTGGAATTCGAGCGGCTGCGCAGGATGCTGCCACCGGCGCCGGCTTCGCTAGCCAACTCCTCCGGCATCTTTCTTGGGCAGCCCTTTCATTACGACCTCGCCCGGCCCGGTGCGGCGCTCTACGGCATCAATCCGGCGCCAGCGGTGGAAAATCCGATGCTGCCGGTGGTGCGGCTTCAGGCAAAGGTCATCCAGACGCGCAGCCTCGATAGGGGAGCCGGCGTTGGCTATGGCCATATTTTTCACGTGACCGATTCGCTGGTCGCCGCAACGATCTCGCTAGGCTATGCCGATGGCTGGCATCGACGCGCGGCCTCAGCCGCCTGGTTCGAAAATGTGCGCTTGCCGTTCCTTGGCCGTGTATCGATGGATTCGATCGTTCTCGACATCTCGGCCCTGCCGCCCGACAGGCTGAAGGCGGGCGATCTCGTCGAACTGATCGGACCGTCGCAGACAGTGGACCAGGCGGCCGGCCATGCCGGCACCATCGGTTATGAAATCCTGACCAGCCTCGGACACCGCTTTCACCGGCGCTATGTAAATGGATAGCGCGCGGGCTTTTTTAGGCATGTCGTTGTCCCAAAACCGCTGCGTACTTTTGGGCGACATGCTTGAGCACTTGGCGGACGCCGTAAAATCCGGCAGACAGAAAGCCACGATGCCCCGCCCCAAAACCCCTGACAAGACGTCGTTCTGGAGAACTATGCGATGAAGATCTTCGTGCTTGGCGGCGGCGTTATCGGGGTCACCACCGCTTATTATCTCGCCGAGGCCGGCCATGAAGTGACGGTGATCGACCGCCAGAAGGGCCTGGCGCTGGAAACCAGTTTTGCCAATGCCGGCGAGATTTCGCCCGGCTACGCCTCGCCCTGGGCCGGTCCCGGCGTCCCGTTGAAGGCGATCAAATGGCTGTTGATGAAGCATGGTCCGCTGGTGGTGCGGGCGACTCTCGATCCGCATATGTGGGTGTGGCTGGTCAGGATGCTGCGCAACTGCACGGCCGAGCGCTATGCGGTGAACAAGGCGCGCATGGTGCCTTTGGCCGAATACAGCCGCGACACGCTGAAAGCGCTGCGCGAGGCGACCGGCATCGCCTATGACGAGCGCGCCAAGGGAACGCTGCAGCTTTTTCGCACGCAACAGCAGCTCGACGGCACTGCCGGCGATGTCGAGGTGCTGAAGACATACGGGGTTCCCTACGAGATTCTCGATCCCGACGGCTGCATCGCGGCCGAGCCGGGGCTGGCAGGCGTGCGTGAAAAATTTGTCGGAGGTCTGCGACTGCCGGGCGACGAAACCGGTGACTGCAAAATGTTCACCGACCGTCTGGCCGAGCTCTGCGCGGCGCGCGGCGTTACCTTCGAATACGACACGTCGATCAGGCGGATTGTCCGCAAGCGCAACCGTATCGCCAACATCAATACGAGCAAGGGTTGGAAGGCTGCCGACGCCTATGTGATGGCGATGGGCAGCTATTCGGCCAAGTTCATGCGCAGCCTGAAACGACCCATCCCAGTCTGTCCGGTCAAGGGCTATTCGATCACCGTGCCGATCAAGGATGCTGCCGCAGCACCGGTGTCGACGGTGATGGACGAGACCTACAAGGTGGCGATCACCAGGCTCGGCGGCCGCATCCGGGTCGGTGGCACGGCGGAGATTTCCGGCTTCGACCTGACGTTGCATGAATCGCGGCGGCGCACGCTCGAACATTCGCTCGGCGACCTATTTCCAGGCAGCGGCGACATGCGGTCGGCGACCTTTTGGTGCGGGTTGCGGCCGATGACGCCGGACGGGCCGCCGCTAATCGGCCGCACCGAGTTTTCCAACCTCTATCTCAACACCGGCCACGGTACGCTCGGCTGGACCATGGCCTGCGGCTCGGCCAAGGTCCTGGCCGACATCATTTCCAGCCGGGTGCCGGACATCAATGTCCGCGATCTTGGACCGGAGCGGTACCAGCGGTAGGATCGGAAGGTGCTTCATCCATTTGAGCGGGGTGAGAAACTTGCCGCGCAATTTGGGATCAAGGTCAATACACTTCGCCGCGTCAGATGAATATCGTCAGACGAACAGGCTTCGCTCCCGTTCCACCGCCTTGGTGATGAAGCTCGCGACGATCTGGACGCGGCGCAGCGGTCTGACGGATTCGTGATAGACCAGCCAGTAGGCGCGGCGGATGGGCGCGACAATGTCGACAGCCACCAGTTCCGGCATCGAACGGGCGACGAAGGTGTGCAGGATGCCGATGCCGGCGCCGGAGCGCACCGCTTCGGCCTGGCCGAGTGCCGAGGAGATGGCGAAGCTCGTGCGCCAGTCGGCGCTGAACTCGGCCGCATAGTCGAGCGAGGGGCTGACGATGAGGTCCGGCACATAGCCGATCAGTGCGTGCCGGCCGAGCTCGGCCGGCGTCTGGGGCAGGCCATGCGCTTCGGTATAGGCGCGGGACGCGAACAGGCGGAGCGTGTAATCGACCAGCTTTCCCGCCACCAGCCTGCCTTCGGTCGGCCGCTCCACGGTGATAGCGATGTCAGCCTCGCGTCTGGACAGCGAGAAGGAACGCGGCACCGGCACCAGCTGGATGGTGAGTTCGCGGTGAAGCGCCGTCAGTGCGCCGAGGCGTTTGGCCAGGAAGGCGACGCCGAAACCATCAGGCGCGCCGATGCGCACGGTGCCGGAGACATCGTCGCCTTCGCCCGCCACGATCGAGCGCGCGGCGATCATGTCGCCTTCCATGCGCTCGGCGATGTCAAGGAAACGCTCGCCCGCCGGCGTCAACTCGCTGCCGGTGGTCAGCCGGCGAAAGAGTTTTGCGCGCAGCGCATCCTCGAGTGCGGCGACGCGGCGCGAGACGGTGGCGTGGTTGAGCTCCAGCCGCTTGGCCGCGCCAAGGATCTGGCCGGCACGCGCCACCGCCAGAAAGATGCGGACGTCATCCCAGTTCATGAGGAGGGTCCGGATGACAATCGTCGACGTTGCGTTCCGTGGCACCCCCCTCTGTCCTGCCGGACATCTCCCCCTCAAGGGGGGAGATTGGCAGCTCCGCTGACAGCTCTTCCTTAACAGCGTCGATGTTTGGCGAAGGCAAAGATGACAGCGCAATCTCCCCCCTTGAGGGGGAGATGGCCGGCAGGCCAGAGGGGGGTGTGAAGGAACGCAATCTCTCAATCCCTGCAGCGATGAACCGGCACCCTATCATTTGCGGCAATTGATGCACAGGCGCCGTCCGCTATCTATTTTCCGCACAACGGTTGCGTGTTCGCTCGCGTTGCCATCGGCCGCACAAAGGCGGACAATGCTGCATCACAAATACAGGGAGAGAAACCATGATCGAATACGGTCATTTCATCGGCGGCAAGCGTGTCGCTGGGACCAGCGGCCGCAAGCAGGACGTCATGCAGCCAATGGACGGCACGGTACGCGGCACCGTGGCACTGGCTTCGCAGGCGGAACTGCGCGCAGCGGTGGAAAACGCCAAGGCAGCGCAGCCCGGCTGGGCGGCGACCAACCCGCAGCGGCGCGTGCGCGTGTTGATGAAGTTCCTCGAACTGGTCGCCAGGGAGTATGATGCGCTGGCCGACATTCTGGCTCGCGAACACGGCAAGACCATCGCCGACGCCAAGGGCGACATCCAGCGCGGCCTGGAAGTGGTCGAGGCCTGCATCGGTGCACCGCACATGATGAAGGGCGAGTTCACCGACGGCGCCGGCCCCGGCATCGACGTCTATTCAATGCGCCAGCCGCTCGGCGTCGTTGCCGGCATCACGCCATTCAATTTTCCGGCGATGATCCCCTTGTGGAAGATCGCGCCGGCTATCGCTTGCGGCAACGCCTTCATCCTGAAGCCTTCGGAGCGCGATCCAGGCGTGCCGATGCGCATCGCCGAATTGTTCATCGAGGCCGGCCTGCCGGCGGGCATCCTCAACGTCGTCAACGGCGACAAGGACGCGGTCGACGCCATCCTCGACGACCCTGATATCAAGGCCATCGGCTTCGTCGGCTCGACGCCGATCGCCCAGTACATCTATTCGCGCGGCTGCGCGGCCGGCAAGCGCGTGCAGTGCTTCGGCGGCGCCAAGAACCACATGATCATCATGCCCGACGCCGACATGGACCAGACCGTCGACGCGCTGATCGGCGCCGGCTACGGCTCAGCCGGCGAGCGCTGCATGGCGATCTCGGTGGCAGTCCCGGTCGGCAACGACACCGCCAACCGGCTGATGGACAAGCTGGTGCCGCGTGTCGAAAGCCTGAAGGTCGGCCCATCGACGGATTCGTCCGCAGATTTCGGCCCGCTGGTTACGGCGCAGGCGCTGGAGCGGGTCAAGGGCTATGTCGACACCGGCGTCGGGGAAGGCGCCAAGCTGGTCGTCGACGGCCGCGGCTTCTCCATGCAGGGCTACGAGAACGGCTACTATATGGGCGGCTGCCTGTTCGACCACGTGACCGCCGACATGCGCATCTACAAGGAAGAGATCTTTGGGCCGGTGCTCTCCGTGGTGCGCGCGCCGACTTACGAGAACGCGATCAAGCTCGCCAACGACCACGAAATGGGCAACGGCGTCGCCATTTTCACCCGCGACGGCGACGCGGCGCGCGACTTCGCCTCGAGGGTCCAGGTCGGCATGGTCGGTATCAATGTGCCGATCCCGGTGCCGATCGCATACTACACGTTCGGCGGCTGGAAAGCGTCTTCCTTCGGCGACCTCAACCAGCACGGACCGGACGCGTTCCGCTTCTATACCAAGACCAAGACGGTGACCTCGCGCTGGCCGTCCGGCGTCAAGGACGGTGCCGAATTCGTCATCCCGACGATGAACTAGCCGGACGGTTCCCTGTTTGCGCGCCCTCGCCTTTGGCTGCGGGCGCGGGCAGGCGTCAAGGACGGTGCCGAATTCGTCATCCCGACGATGAACTAGCCGGACGATTAAAGATTGAGCGAAAAAGGCCCGGCCAGAAAACCGGGTCTTTTTGTTGGCCGGTCTCGGCCCGTATCTGCGTGAAGGCTAATGTGATGGAACCAGGCGGCAGCAGAAGTCTTTAAAATTGCAATCCTGCCGCGAAGCAGGCGCGGCAGACCAACCAACGGCGTTGGCGACAGTCTCGGGGGCGGCTGGCGCAAGGAGGTGTCAGATGACGCGTCTAATGGTGACGACACTTTGCGTAGCGGTCGCGGCGCTTTCCGCCGCCCCGGCAACAGCGGCCGACCAATGCGCGCCACGAGCCGACATGATCAAGGCGCTCGGCGAGAAGTTTCGGGAAAATCCGACCGCGCTCGGCGTCGTCAATCCGAATGTGATTGTTGAAGTCTTCGTTTCCGACCAGGGCACCTGGACCATCCTCGCCAGCGACACACGCGGTCAAAGCTGCGTGGTTTCGGTGGGTGAAGGCTGGGAGAGCGCGATGACGACTGCGGCGCTGCCAGGTACCTGAGCCGCCGAGCGGGTGGCAGCCGCCTCAGCATAGCCGCGCGCAGGCCGCGGTTCTCGGCGACGACCTTGAAACGGATCCACGGGCGCCCCAGCGGGCGCCTGCTTGCGCTTTTCGTTGCCGACACCATATATGGAACATAGTGGGAACATTTGGAATCGTCCCGCTGACAGACCGGAACACAGAAAGGAACGACGCGATGACGTCGGAACCGGCCTGGATCGTTCCGGCAAAATGAGGCGTCCCCTTTGCCGGACTGATGGCAAAGGAGGTGCCCTATGGCACGCAAATCGCTGTTCGTCTGGGTGAAAACCGTGGTGCTTGCTGGGGCACTGGCGGTGGGTACGAACGCCGCAAGCGCCCAATATCAATACTGCGTCGAACATGGCGATCTCGTAGCTCACCTGAGCGAGCAGTTCCAGGAAAGACAATTTGCTTTCGGGCTGATCGGCCAGATGGCGATTATGGAAGTCTATGTCGCCGACAGCGGAAGCTGGACGATCATCGTCACCGATGTCACCGGCAGAAGCTGCATCGTCGCGGCCGGCGAACATTGGGAAAACGTGGTGATCCCGACCGACCAGGACGCATGACCGAATTGAGCGATGCTCAGCGCCTGGCAGCCGCCGGATGCACGGAACTCAAAGAGCCGGCCGAAGGTTGCTGCCGATCTCCTAGCGCGTCGCAGCCGTCTCGGCATGGCCGCGCAGCAGCGCCATCAGGCGCTTGGCATCTTTAGCGGCGGCATCTTCGTCGCCGGCGAGGATCGAGCGGATCAGCGCGACGTGGTGCTCTGCCGATTCCGCCAGCCCGGTTTCGGCCTTGTAGCGGAACCAGAAGCGGCGGCTGTGGGTCTGCAAGGGGGCTGCCAGCCGCGCGGCGAAGGGGTTGTCGGCCGCCAGCGCCAGCGCCTCGTCGAGCGCCTTGTCGGCCTGAATGAAGGCCAGCACATTGCCTGATATCACCGCCTTCTGCATCGCCAGTGCCGCATCGTGAAACAGATCGGCGGCGTCACGGGTGACGAAGCGAGCGGCCGAGCGGGCAAGAACCACCTCGACGCCACGCCGTGCATCGAGAACGCGCAACCAGTCGCCGGGATGCAGCGGGGCAATGGCGATGCCGGCACGCGGCCGGACATCCAGCAGTCCCTCCCACGCCAGCCGCTGGATCGCCTCGCGCACCGGCGTGCGGCCGAGCCCCAGCCTGTCGATCAGCGCGCCCTCGGTGATGAAGCTTGAAGGCGCCAGTTCGAGCGTCACGATCATGTGCTCGAGCAGGCGGTAGGCTTTCGCCGCCACTGGCTCGAATGCCGGGCTTGTTTCATTGAATATCAAAGGCGAGCTCCTGATATATTTTTGATATATCATAGCGAAATCCGTGTTGACAGTCGGTTTGTTAATAAATATACGACTGATATATCAGATGGAGCGACCGCCATGTGGACTGGAGTTTTCCCCGCCGTCACGACCAAATTCACCGAGGACGACCGCCTCGACCACGGCGAGATGGAGCGCTGCTTTGCGCTGCAGATGGAGGCCGGCTGCGACGGCATCATCGTCTGCGGCTCGCTCGGCGAGGGGCCGATGCTCTCGCATGACGAGAAGATCGACGTGCTGAAGACCGCGCAGAAGATCGCCGGCAACAAGCCGGTTCTGCTGACGGTCAACGAAGCCGGCACCCGCGAGGCGGCGGCGATCGCGCGCCGCGCCGCCAAAGAGGGCGCTAACGGGCTGATGGTGGTGCCGAGCCCGATCTACCACACCAATGCTGAGGAGACGGTCGCTGCACTGCGCGCTGTCGCCGAGGCCGGCGACCTGCCGGTGATGATCTACTCCAATCGGCTTGCCTATCGCGTCGACGTCACCGTCGACCAGATGGAGGAACTGGCGAAGGACAAGCGTTTCGTCGCCATCAAGGAATCCTCCGACGACATCCGCCGCTCGACCGAAATCATCAACCGACTCGGCGACCGCTACGACCTGTTCACCGGCGTCGACAATCTGGCGTTCGAGGCGCTGTCGGTCGGCGCCATCGGATGGGTGGCGGGGCTGGTCACCGCGTTTCCGCGCGAGACGGTCGCGATCTTCCAATTGATGAAGCAGGGCCGCCGCGAGGAGGCGCTGACAATCTACCGCTGGTTCCGGCCGCTGCTCGACCTCGACGTGTCGACCTATCTGGTACAGAACATCAAGCTTGCCGAAGTCTTGGCGATCAACACCAACGACCGCGTGCGCATGCCGCGCCAGGCGCTGTCGGGCGAGCGCCGCAAGATGGTCGAAAAGATCGTCAGGGATGCGCTGGCGGTGCGGCCGGTGCTGCCACAATTCTAAGGGGTGGCAATGTCGCAGACCCCCTCATCCGGCCGCTTCGCGGCCACCTTCTCCCCGAGGGGAGAAGAGGTCGCCAACGCTGGCGTCAGTCTCTTCTCCCCGACGGGGAGAAGGTGGCCCGAAGGGCCGGATGAGGGGGCTGGCTACAAGGTACCGAGCGATGCGGAGGTCGAGCCATGCAGCGTGGCGCGCAGCCATGAATAGCGATGCTGCAATCGACATCGCCATTATCGGCGGCGGCATCATCGGCATCTGTGTCGCCGCCTATCTGGCCGAGGCAGGACGAAACGTCACGATCTTCGACCGGACGGGGATCTGCGAGGAGACGAGTTCCGGCAATGCCGCCGCCCTGGCCTTTTCCGATGTACTGCCGCTGGCCCACAAGGGCATGATCAGGCATCTGCCGAAATGGCTCGCCGATCCGCTCGGCCCGCTCAGCATCCCGCCCGCCTACCTGCCGAAACTGCTGCCGTGGCTTGTCCGCTTCTGGCGCGCCGGACGAAGCGACCGCTACGAGGCCAGCCTCGCGGCGCAGGCAGGCATGATGCGGCTCGCCGAGGCCGAATGGGCCGGGCTGATGGCGCGCTCGGGCAACGGAAACATGCTGCGCGAGGACGGCTCGCTCGAACTTTACGAGAGCGAGGCCGAGTTCAAGGCGTCACTGCCCGGCTGGGCGGCGAGGCAGCGCTTCGGCATCGGCTTCAGCCATGTCGAGGGCGATGCTCTCGCCGCCTTGCAGCCGGGCCTGTCGTCGCGCTTCGTCAAGGGCACTTTCGTGCCGGGATGGAAGACCGTTGCCGATCCGAAATTATTGGGCAAGGCGATCTGGGCCTATGCCGAGAAGAACGGTGCGCGTTTCGAAAAGGCTCGGATCGACCATGTCGGGGCAGGGCAGGAAGGCGCGACATTGACGCTGGCCGACGGCACGGTGCGGCAAGCAAAATGCCTCGTCATCGCCGCCGGCGCCTGGTCGCATCTCCTAGCGAAACATATCGGCGATCGCATCCCGCTAGAAACCGAGCGTGGCTACAACACGACGCTGCCGAAGACCGCCTTCGACGTGAAGCGGCAACTGATCTTCTCCGGCCACGGCTTCGTCGTCACGCCGCTTGAAACCGGCGTGCGCGTCGGCGGCGCGGTCGAACTCGGCGGCATCGAGCGGCCGCCCAACTACGCCCGCTCGAAGGCGCTGCTCGAAAAGGCCAAAAGCTTCCTGCCGGGGCTTGATACGGCCGGTGGCCGCGAATGGATGGGGTTCCGGCCGTCGCTGCCGGATTCGCTGCCGGTGATCGGTGGCGCCAGGCAGGCCGGCACGATAGTCTATGCCTTCGGCCACGGCCATCTCGGCCTGACCCAGGCGGCTGCCACCGGACGCCTGGTCCGCGATCTCATTCTCGGCCAAAATCCGGTGTTTGATCTTTCTCCGTTTTCTCCGAACCGCTTCTGACGGGATCTAGAAATGGCGCGCCACTCCTTCTTTTGCATCGACGGCCACACTTGCGGCAATCCAGTGCGGCTTGTCGCCGGCGGCGGACCGCTGCTCCAGGGCGCGACAATGATGGAGCGGCGCGCGCATTTCCTGGCCGAATATGACTGGATCCGAACCGGGCTGATGTTCGAGCCGCGCGGCCATGATGTGATGTCCGGCTCGATCCTCTACCCGCCGACGCGGCCCGATTGCGACATCGCCATCCTGTTCATCGAAACCTCGGGCTGCCTGCCAATGTGCGGTCACGGCACCATCGGCACGGTGACGATGGCCATCGGGCACGGGCTGATCAAGCCGAAGACGCCGGGTTTGCTCAGGCTGGACACGCCGGCCGGCCTGGTCACCGCCGAGTACAAACAGGTCGGCGAATATGTCGAGGAGGTGCGCATCACCAATGTGCCGTCCTTCCTCCATGCCGAGGGTCTGACGGTCGAATGTCCGCAACTCGGCGAGATCAGCGTCGATGTGGCCTATGGCGGCAATTTCTACGCCATCGTCGAGCCGCAGAAGAACTATCGCGACATGGCCGACCATTCTGCCGGCGACCTCATCGCCTGGAGCCCGGTGGTGCGGCAGCGGCTCAACGAGAAGTACTCCTTCGTGCATCCGGAGAATCCCGGCATCGACCGGCTGTCGCATATGCTGTGGACGGGTGCGCCGACTGACAGCCAAGCGGATGCCCGCAACGCCGTCTTCTACGGCGACAAGGCGATCGACCGCTCGCCTTGCGGCACCGGCACTTCGGCGCGGATGGCGCAGCTTCACGCCAAGGGCAAGCTTAGGGCCGGCGACGATTTCGTCCATGAATCGATCATCGGCTCGCTGTTCAAGGGCAGGGTCGAGGAAGAGGTCACGGTGGCGGACAAGCCGGCCATCATTCCCTCGATCGGCGGCTGGGCGCGCATGACCGGATTGAACACGATCTTCATCGACGACCGCGATCCGTTCGCGCACGGATTCGTCGTCAAATGAGAGGATCCTGACCCAGGGGAAACGAAAGGAAGGCAAAAACTGGTTGCTTCGGCGGCGCAACGATCCTGCTCATCAACTTATTTTGACGGCGATTCCTTCGAAACGGGGTGCATGTTGAGGCCGAATCGTCAAAGACATTGCGTTATGCCAATGGTAGGGTCCACGATAGTCCAGAGGCCGGATATGAAAAAAAATGGGCGATCGGGCAGCGTGCGGCGAAAACACGCGTTCTGATCGAAAAATCACGTTGCAATCCGGGCTCGAAACTTTACGACTAGGGCAAATACGAAAAGGAATGCGTCTGCATGGGCGACATTCCAGGGGAGCCACGACAGCATGCAGTACTTTGTCCAGCAGCTTATCAATGGGCTGACGCTGGGATCGATCTATGGGCTGATAGCGATCGGCTACACGATGGTCTACGGCATCATCGGCATGATCAATTTCGCCCATGGCGACATCTTCATGGTCGGCGCCTTCGCCGCCCTCATCGTTTTCCTCATCCTCGGCGCGATGTTCTATTCGGTGCCGATCGTCATCGCGCTGCTGATCATGATGATCGTGGCGATGCTGTTGACCAGCCTCTACAACTGGACGATCGAGAAAGTGGCCTACCGGCCGCTGCGCGGCTCGTTCCGGCTGGCGCCGCTGATCACCGCGATCGGCATGTCGATCGTGCTTTCCAATTTCGTCCAGGTGACGCAAGGGCCGCGCAACAAGCCGGTCCCGCCGATGGTGTCCAAGGTCTACAACATCGAAGGCATCAGCGTGTCGCTGAAGCAGATCATCATCGTTCTGGTCACCATAGTCCTGCTGGCGCTGTTCTGGTACCTGGTCAACAAGACCTCGCTGGGTCGAGCGCAAAGGGCGTGCGAGCAGGATCGCAAGATGGCCGCACTGCTCGGCATCGACGTCGATCGCACCATCTCGATCACCTTCATCATGGGCGCCGCCCTTGCCGCCGTCGCCGGCACGCTCTTCCTGATGTATTACGGCGTCGTGGTGTTTTCCGATGGCTTTACGCCCGGTGTGAAGGCATTTACTGCCGCGGTGCTCGGCGGCATCGGCTCGCTGCCCGGCGCCGTGCTCGGCGGGCTGATGATCGGCTTCATCGAGAGCATGTGGTCGGCCTATTTCTCGATCGACTACAAGGACGTCGCCGCCTTCTCCATCCTGGCGATCGTGCTGATCTTCCTGCCTTCCGGCATTCTGGGCCGGCCAGAAGTCGAAAAGGTCTGAGACCATGGCCGTCACCGCATCTCCGGAACGCGACGTCGTCGCCACCCCCGTCCAGCGCGCCACGCGCGAGGCGCTTTACGCGGGCGCCATCGTGCTTGGCCTGTTCGTGCTGTTCATTGGGCTGAAGACCGATCAGAACATCAGCAACGAGCTGATCCTGGTGCAGCGCTGGGGCCTGCTCGCCGTGGTGATGATCGCCACGATGGTCGGCCGCTTCCTTTACGTCGCCTATGGCCAGCCCTTCCTGGCCAAACAGAAGATCGCCGATGTCGCCACCGGCCTGTTGCCAGCCAGCGTCGCGACGCGGTTCTTCCGGTTGCCGTATTTCATCGCGGCCATCGCCATAGTGGCCGTGCTGGTTCTTCTGGCCGGCTCCCTCGATGGTTTGCTGGGGCCGGCTCTTGCCGGTTATGCACGGTTCGTGCGGGCGCTGGCGATCATCTATGCACTGGCCTGGGTGATCTATTATTTCCGGGCCTTCATTCTTGCGCATTTCTCGGGCCTGGGCATAACCGCGCTGGCGCTCTATCCGATCGTCGTCGTGCTGGTGCTTGCCCTCTATACGGGATCGATGGTGGGCGGCTTCCAGGGCTCGCTGAAATGGGTCGACAATTTCGGCATCCAAATCCTGATCTATGTGATGCTGGCCTGGGGACTGAATATCGTCGTCGGCCTCGCCGGTTTGCTTGACCTCGGCTATGTCGCCTTCTACGCCGTCGGCGCCTATGCCTACGCGCTACTCGGTACCCATTTCGGCCTGTCGTTCTGGATCCTGCTGCCGGCTGCCGGCGCCATGGCCGCGTTCTGGGGCGTCATGCTCGGCTTTCCGGTGCTGCGCTTGCGCGGCGACTATCTGGCGATCGTGACGCTCGCCTTCGGCGAGATCATAAGGCTGGTGATCATCAACTGGCGCGAAGTGACCAACGGCTCGGCCGGCATTTCCGGTATCCCGAAGGTCTCTTTCTTCGGCCTGATATCGTTCAACGTGTCGGATCCGAACTACATCTCGAAGGTTCTCGGCATCGCCCAATCTGGCGCCTACTACAAGATCTTCCTCTACTACCTGATCCTTGGGCTCTGCCTGCTGACGGCCTTTGTCACCATAAGGCTCAGGCGCATGCCGGTCGGCCGCGCCTGGGAAGCGCTGCGTGAAGACGAGATCGCCTGCCGCTCGCTCGGCATCAACACCACCACCACCAAACTCACCGCCTTTGCCACCGGCGCCATGTTCGGCGGCTTCGCCGGCTCGTTCTTCGCCGCAAGGCAAGGCTTCGTCAGCCCCGAATCCTTCATCTTCCTGGAATCGGCGATTATCCTCGCCATCGTCGTGCTCGGTGGCATGGGCTCGCTTGTCGGCATTGCCGTCGCCGCCCTAGTGATGATCGGCGGCACCGAGGCGCTGCGCGAACTCGATTTCCTGAAGCAGGTCTTCGGCCCAGATTTCACGCCGGAACTCTACCGCATGCTGCTGTTCGGCATAGCCATGGTCATCGTCATGGTGTGGAAGCCGCGCGGCTTTGTCGGCAGCCGTGAACCGACAGCCTTCCTCAAGGAGCGCAGGGCCGTATCCGGCTCCTTGACCAAGGAGGGCCACGGCTGATGAGTGATGCGGGCCTATCCATGAACGATGCCATCCTGCAGGTCGAGCATATGTCGATGAAGTTCGGTGGCCTAGTCGCCATTGGCGACCTGTCCTTCCAGGCCAGGCGCGGTGAGATCACCGCGCTGATCGGGCCGAACGGTGCCGGCAAGACCACCGTGTTCAACTGCATCACCGGCTTCTATAAGCCGTCGGAAGGCATGATCACGCTCAGCCGGCGCGACGGCTCGAGCTTCTTGCTCGAACGCCTGCCGAACCACGAGATTCCGGCGCGCGCCAAGGTGGCGCGCACCTTCCAGAACATTCGTCTGTTCTCGGGCATGACGCTGCTGGAGAACCTGCTGGTGGCGCAGCACAACAAGCTGATGAAGGCATCCGGCTACACCATCCTCGGCCTGTTCGGCTTCAGCGGCTACCGGACAGCATCGGCCGAGTCGATCGACCTGGCCAAGCACTGGCTGGAGAAGGCCAACCTCGTCGACCGAGCCGACGATCCGGCCGGCGACCTGCCCTATGGCGCGCAACGGCGCCTGGAGATCGCACGGGCCATGTGCACGGGTCCGGAACTGCTCTGCCTCGATGAACCGGCCGCCGGCCTCAATCCGAAGGAATCAATGGCGCTCAACGCGCTTTTGATGGACATCAAGGATACCACCGGCACGTCGATCCTGCTGATCGAGCACGACATGGCGGTGGTCATGCAGATTTCCGACCATATCGTGGTGCTCGAATACGGGCGCAAGATCTCGGACGGCAGTCCGCAGGCGGTACGCACCGACCCGCGCGTCATCGCCGCCTATCTCGGCGTCGAAGACGAGGACGTCGAGACGGTGCTGACCGAGGTCGGCGACGAAGACGTCATCGAGCAACTGGATACGGGCCCGGATTCGGCGCACGGCCCGGGCACATCATCTTCGTATCTCGCCGGACCGGTGACCGACACGGTCGGCCACAGCGAGGGCGAACGGGTCACGGTGTCGAAGGGCGCCTCGAAAGCCGGGCGGGTCGACGCAAGGTCGAGCGCCGCGGCAAGCAAGGCAGCCTCCCCGGCGGCAGCCAAGCAACCCTCTGCCGCGAAATCCTCAGCGGCAAAGCCGGCCACCAAGGCTCCGGTAAAGCCGAAGACACCGGGCGTCTCCGACCGGCGCGGAGGGCGTAAATAATGGCCGGCACAACGCTGCTCGATATCAAGGGCGTCCAGACTTACTACGGCAACATCAGGGCGCTGAACGGCGTCGATGTCACCGTCAAGCAGGGCGAGATCGTGGCGCTGATCGGCGCCAACGGCGCCGGCAAGTCGACGCTGATGATGACCATTTTTGGTGCTCCACGGGCGCGGGCAGGCACCATCACCTTTGCTGGCACCGACATCACCCAGTTGCCGACGCATGAGATCGCGCGCATGCGCATCGCCCAGTCGCCGGAGGGCCGGCGCATCTTCCCGCGCATGACGGTGATGGAAAACCTGCAGATGGGCGCCAGCCTCGACAACCTCCAGCACTACGACGAGGACGTCGAGAAGGTGTTCACGCTGTTTCCGCGCCTGAAGGAACGCATTGCCCAGCGCGGCGGCACGCTGTCGGGCGGCGAGCAGCAGATGCTGTCGATCGGACGTGCGCTGATGGCGCGGCCGAAGCTGCTCCTGCTCGACGAGCCGTCGCTGGGCCTGGCGCCGCTGATCGTCAAGCAGATCTTCGACGCCATCCGCGAGTTGAACCGCACGCAGGGGCTGACAGTGTTCCTGGTCGAGCAGAACGCCTTCGGGGCACTGAAGCTCGCCACGCGCGGCTATGTCATGGTCAACGGCAATGTGACGATGAGCGGCACCGGCAAGGAGCTGCTCGCCGATCCGGACGTGCGCGCCGCCTATCTCGAAGGCGGCCATCACTGAGTTCAGGAGTCTTCATCATGCAGGGCATTCTCTATGAGGAACCCTCCGTCTGGCAGTTCTTCTTCGTCACCTGCCTGCTTGGCGGCTGGGCGGCATGGATGACGGGCAAGGCCTGCGCCCAAACATGGCGCAGCTTCGTCCAATTGTTCGCCTATTTGCTCGGCCTCGGCATCGCCGTAAGGTTCATCCATCACGCACTGTTCGGCGGCACGATGTTCTCGCTGCAGTACTACATCGTCGACACCATTGTCCTGATGATATTGGGCTTCATCGGCTATCAATACACGCGCACCAACCAGATGGTGACACAGTATAACTGGCTCTACGAAAGAGCATCGCTTTTGAGCTGGAAACCAAAAGGTTGACGTTCACAATTAACGCCGTTCCGGGGATGAATCGGCGTGACAAGTGCCTGAAAATCGGCAAAGTACGTTTTCTGCGAGTAAAAGTGGGCATCGCATGAAAGCATCATCCACGCCCACTCTGTAAATGGGAGCGTTTTACATGAGAAAATCACTTTTGTCCGCCGTCGCCCTGACCGCGCTTGTCGCGTTCAGCGGAAGCGCGTGGGCTGACATCATGGTCGGCGTTGCCGGTCCGATCACCGGTCCGAACGCCGCCTTCGGCGCGCAGCTGCAAAAGGGCGCCGAACAGGCTGTCGCCGACATCAATGCGGCCGGCGGCATCAACGGCGAGCAGATCAAGCTCACGGTCGGCGACGACGTCTCCGATCCGAAGCAGGGCATCTCGGTCGCCAACAAGTTCGTCGCCGACGGCGTCAAGTACGTGGTCGGCCACTTCAACTCGGGCGTTTCGATCCCGGCATCGGAAGTCTACGCCGAGAACGGTATTCTCGAGATCACGCCGGCTGCGACCAATCCGAAGTTCACCGAACGCGGCATGTGGAACACCTTCCGCACCTGCGGACGCGACGATCAGCAGGGCAAGGTTGCTGGCGACTATCTCGCCGCGAACTTCAAGGATGCCAAGATCGCTGTCATCCATGACAAGACGCCTTACGGCCAAGGCCTCGCCGACGAAACCAAGAAGGCGCTTGCAGCCAGTGGCGTGACCGAGGCCATGTATGAAGGCATCAATGTCGGCGACAAGGATTTCTCGGCCCTTATCGCCAAGATGAAGGACGCGGGCGTCTCCGTCGTCTACTATGGCGGCCTGCACACCGAAGCCGGCCTGATCATACGCCAGCTCGCCGACCAGGGCCTCAAGGCAACCTTCATGTCCGGCGACGGCATCGTGTCAAACGAATTGGCCTCCATCGCCGGCGACGCCGTCGACGGCACCCTGATGACGTTCGCTCCGGATCCGCGCAAGAATCCGAACGCCAAGGAACTCGTCGAGAAGTTCCGCGCGGCCGGCTTCGAGCCTGAGGCCTATACGCTCTACTCCTACGCGGCGATGGAAATCATCGCGGCCGCCATCGCCAAGGCCGGTTCAGCCGATGACGCTCAGAAGGTAGCCGAGACCATCAAGTCGGCCGGCCCCTGGAAGACCACGATCGGCGAGATCGGCTATGATGCGAAAGGCGACATCACCCGTCCGGATTACGTCATGTACACCTGGAAGAAGGGTGACGACGGCAAGTACACCTACGTCGAGAACGCGCCCGGCAAATAACCGGACGCTGCTACATAAAATGCCCGGCGCCCCGCGCCGGGCATTTTTCATGGGAGTTTCCCGAAAGCCCGGATCGGGACTGCGAGGCGTCGTCCGGGACCGACACGCAATGTGTCAACGCTCCATAGATCAAACTAAATCGGTTTAATCGCTTCCTTCGATTTTGTTTGCACTGCAGCATTTTCGCGTTAATCATGTCGTCAGTTCCCTTCCGTTCGCGTCCGGAGCCTTGTCCTTGGCAATCTCGAAGATCCTTGTCGCCAACCGCTCCGAAATTGCCATCCGCGTCTTCCGCGCGGCCAACGAACTCGGCCTCAAAACCGTTGCGATCTGGGCCGAGGAGGACAAATACTCGCTGCATCGCTTCAAGGCCGACGAAAGCTATCAGGTCGGGCGCGGGCCGCATCTGACCAGGGATATGGGGCCGATCGAAAGCTATCTGTCGATCGAGGAAGTGATCCGCGTCGCCAGGCTTTCGGGCGCCGATGCCATCCATCCGGGTTACGGGCTGTTGTCGGAAAGCCCTGAGTTCGCCGAAGCCTGCGCCGGCGCAGGCATCATTTTCATCGGGCCCAAGCCGGATACGATGCGCAGGCTCGGCAACAAGGTCGCTGCACGCAACCTGGCGATCGAGGTCGGCGTGCCGGTAATTCCCGCTACCGATCCCTTGCCGGACGACATGGAAGCGGTGAAGGCACTCGCCAAGACGATCGGCTATCCGGTGATGCTGAAGGCATCGTGGGGCGGCGGCGGCCGCGGCATGCGCGCTATCCGCTCGGAAGCCGATCTCGCCCGCGAGGTGACGGAGGGCAAGCGCGAAGCGAAAGCCGCCTTCGGCAAGGACGAGGTCTATCTCGAAAAGCTGATCGAGCGCGCCCGCCATGTCGAGGTGCAGGTGCTGGGCGACATACACGGCAATGCCGTGCACCTGTTCGAGCGCGATTGCTCCATCCAGCGCCGCAACCAGAAGGTGGTCGAGCGCGCGCCGGCGCCGTATCTCGAAATGTCGCAGCGCGAAGAGCTTTGCGGTCATGCGCTAAAGATCGCCCGCGAGACGAGCTATATCGGCGCCGGCACGGTCGAATTCCTGCAGGATGCCGACACCGGCAAATTCTACTTCATCGAGGTCAACCCGCGCATCCAGGTCGAGCACACCGTTACCGAGCAGGTGACCGGCATCGACATCGTCAAGGCGCAGATCCACATCCTCGATGGTTTCGCCATCGGCACGCCGGAATCGGGCGTGCCGGCGCAGAAGGATATCAGGCTCAACGGCCACGCGCTGCAGTGCCGCATCACCACGGAAGATCCCGAGCAAAATTTCATTCCCGACTATGGTCGTATCACCGCCTATCGCGGCGCCACCGGTTTCGGCATCCGCCTCGATGGCGGCACAGCCTATTCGGGCGCGGTCATCACCCGTTTTTACGACCCGCTGCTGGAGAAGGTGACGGCCTGGGCGCCGACGCCGGCCGAGACCATCGCCCGGATGAACCGGGCATTGCGCGAGTTCCGCATTCGCGGCGTGGCGACCAATCTCACCTTCCTCGAGGCGATCATCAATCACCCGAGTTTCGCCGATAATTCCTACACGACCAAGTTCATCGACACGACGCCGGAGCTGTTCGCCAGCGTGAAGCGGCAGGACCGCGCGACCAAGCTGCTCAACTACCTCGCCGATGTCAGCGTCAACGGCCATCCCGAGACTCGTGGCCGGCCGCAGCCGAAGGCCGATGCGGCGGCACCTATGGTGCCCTATCTCAACGGCAATGTGCCCGATGGCAGCAAGCAGAAGCTCGACGCGCTTGGGCCGGAGAAATTCGCGGCCTGGATGCGCGCGCAGAGAGAGGTGCTGGTCACCGACACGACGATGCGCGACGGACATCAGTCCTTGCTCGCGACGCGGGTGCGCACATATGACATCGCCGGCATTGCCGGCACCTATGCGCGCGCGCTGCCGCAGCTTTTGTCGCTCGAATGCTGGGGCGGGGCGACGTTCGACGTCGCCATGCGCTTCCTCACCGAAGACCCTTGGGAACGGCTGTCGCTGGTGCGCGAGGCAGCGCCCAATTTGTTGCTGCAGATGCTTTTGCGCGGCGCCAACGGCGTCGGCTACACCAACTATCCCGACAATGTCGTCCAGCATTTCGTCAAACAGGCAGCCGCCGGCGGCATCGACCTGTTCCGGGTCTTCGACTGTTTGAACTGGGTCGATAACATGCGGGTCGCCATGGACGCGGTCGGCGCCGAAGGCAAGCTGATCGAAGCAGCGATCTGCTACACCGGCGATATACTCGACCCGGCCCGAGCCAAATACGACCTCAAATACTATGTCACGCTGGCCAGGGAGTTGCAGGCGGCCGGCGCCCATATCGTCGCGGTCAAGGACATGGCCGGCCTCCTAAAGCCCGCGGCGGCACGAGTGCTGTTCAGGGCGCTGCGCGAAGCGACCGACCTTCCGATCCATTTCCACACGCACGACACGTCAGGCCTCTCGGCGGCGACGGTGCTGGCTGCGGTGGACAGCGGCGTCGACGCCATCGACGCGGCGATGGATTCCTTGTCGGGCAACACCTCGCAGCCTTGCCTTGGCTCGATCGTTGAGGCCCTGAAAGGCACCGAGCGGGATCCGGGCCTCAACCCGCAATGGATCAGGAACATCTCGTTCTACTGGGAGGCGGTGCGCAACCAGTATGCCGCCTTCGAGAGCGACCTGAAGGGGCCGGCCTCGGAAGTCTACCTGCACGAAATGCCGGGTGGGCAATTCACCAATCTCAAGGAACAGGCGCGCTCGCTCGGTCTGGAGACACGCTGGCACGAAGTGGCGCAGACCTATCATGACGTCAATCTGATGTTCGGTGACATCGTCAAGGTGACGCCGTCGTCCAAGGTCGTCGGCGACATGGCGCTGATGATGGTGAGCCAGGACCTGACGGTCGCCGATGTCGAAAATCCGGCCAGGGATATCGCCTTCCCGGATTCGGTCGTGTCGATGCTGCGCGGCGATCTCGGCCAGTCGCCCGGCGGTTGGCCGGAGGCACTGCAGAAGAAGGTGCTTAAGGGCGACAAGCCGATCACCGTGCGACCTGGCTCGCTGTTGAAAGCGGCCAATCTCAAGGGCAGCCGCAAGGAGATCGAAGATAAGGTTGAGCGCAAGCTCAGCGAATTCGAATTCGCCTCTTGGCTGATGTATCCGAAGGTTTTCTCCGACTTTACCGCAGCGCAGGAAACCTACGGGCCGGTCAGTGTGCTGCCGACGCCAACCTATTTCTACGGCATGAAGCCGGAAGACGAGATCTTTGTCGACATCGAGAAGGGCAAGACGCTGGTGGTGCGCTGCCTGGCCATCGGCGATGTCGACGAGAAGGGCATGGTCACCGTGTTCTTCGAGCTCAACGGCCAGCCGCGCCGGGTCAAAGTGCCGGACCGCGCGCATGGCGCTTCCGCCGCCAAGGCACGGCGCAAGGCTGAGCCGGGCAACGAGGCGCATGTCGGCGCGCCGATGCCCGGCGTCGTCTCGGCGCTTGCCGTTGCCGCCGGCCAAGCGGTCAAGGCCGGCGACGTGCTGCTGTCGATCGAGGCGATGAAGATGGAGACGGCATTGCATGCCGAGCGCGATGGCACAATCGCCGAAGTGCTGGTGAAGGCCGGCGACCAGATTGACGCCAAGGATCTGCTGATCGCATTCGGATAAGGTGCGTTGATATTCAGGTGATGCCGGCCTGCAAACGCCGGCCTCCTGCGCTTCCGGTGCTCACGTACTTTAAGTACGCTCCGCTCCGGTTCTCGGAAGCCGGCGTTTTCGACTCGGCCTGACCTGAATCTCAACACACCTTAGGTCCTGCCCACCCTTCATGCCGCATCGATAACAGCTTGACCCGCCGCCCCCGGTCGGGCATCGAACCGCTGCAAATTCGCCGCGACAGTTCCTGAGTCGCGGCATGGAAAACGACGCGGAGAAAAAATGGCCGACGACATCACCGAAACCAGCCAGACTGTTGCCGCCGGCCAGCTGCGTGCCTTCATCGAGCGCATCGAGCGGCTCGAAGAAGAGAAGAAGACGATCGCCGACGACATCAAGGAAGTGTTCGCCGAAGCCAAGGGCACCGGCTTCGACACCAAGGCGATGCGGTCGATCATCCGTCTGCGCAAGAAGGACCAGGCCGAGCGGCAAGAGGAGGAAACCATCCTCGACCTCTACAAAGCCGCGCTCGGCATGGTGTAAGGCTGGTAACAGCCCTGGGCGCCGGTTGCGGCGCCCTCAACGGGTCGAACCATGAGCGAATTCGACTTTGGCGTCCGCCGCGCCTCTGAATTCCGCCAACGCGGCTTCTGGACGCTGTTCGCGGAGCGGCATCCGGAAGAAAGGGCTCTGATGGCGCGGCGCGGACCCTGGTTCTGGCAGCGCGGGCTGCCCGACTTCGCCTTGGTCCTTTCCATGTATGTCGCGCCGGCGCAGAACCATGTCGGCGTCTTCTTCGGCCGCAACGAGAAGTTCGGTGCCACGGAAGCCTGGTCGCGGTTGAAGCCTTTCCAGCCGGCGATCGAAGACAGTTTGAAGCTCAGGCCGGAACAGAGCTGCGAGGGCCTCGGCATCAATTCGCTATGGCGGGTGAACTGTTTTGCCGAGGACAATTGGCCGGCCATGGCCGACTGGCTGGTGACGGAAGCATCGCGTTTCGAGCGTGCCGTTGCCGAGGTTCTGGGCGAGGGTGGCGAAGCCGGTTCGTGAATTCGCCGGCCTGTCGGCCGCTTGAGCCTAAAGCGCGTCGCGTCTGAAGGGATTCGTGCGACGCGCTTTAGTTTTGCTTTTATGCATGTCGTTACCCCAAAACCGCTGCGCACTTTTGGGCGACATGCATTAGTTCGGCTTCTCCGTGTCGCCGCCGATCGCATCGAGATGGTGTTGCAGCGCCAGATGGTCGAGCGCATCCATCGGCAGATTGGTGAACAGCGAAATGCGGTTGTTGAGCATGCGATAGGCATCGGCAAAGGCAAGGTGCAGTTCGGCTTCGGTGCCGTCTGCCTTGGCTGGGTCCGGTATCGACCAGAGCGCGGTCATCGGATGACCTGGCCAGATCGGACAGGATTCGTTTGCGGTGCTGTCGCAAAGCGTGAAGATGAAGTTCATTTCCGGCGCATCGGGCTCGGCAAACTCGTCCCAGCCCTTCGAGCGGGCGAAGCTCGTATCGTAGTTGAGGCTCTCGAGCAGCTGCAGTGCGTAGGGATTGACCTCGCCCTTCGGCTGCGAACCGGCGGAAAAGGCCTTGAACCTGCCGGCACCGATCCGATTGAGGATGGCTTCCGCGATGATAGATCGCGCCGAATTGGCGTTGCAAAGAAACAGCACGTTGTAGACATTATCGCTCATCTCAAGACCTCCTTGGCAGGCGACTGGATGATGGGGGCAGCAGATTCCGGCAAGGTGTCTTTGCCGAGATGCCGACAAGGGCGACGTAGAAAGGTTTCACGACCGTTTGATGACAATCTTCCAAATCATACGCTTGCGTGCCGATGATCGACTTGCGTTGACGGGCTTGCTGCTTTGGACATCTCTGCGGCTATCGAATGAGAGAAAGCCGCATCGATGAGTGCGCCAGAGACTTTCGAAGGCGAAGACGGTAAGGCAGGCCGTGCGGCGGGTTTCTTCCGCTCGCGCTGGCAAGGCACGGTCCCGCTTGACCGGCTGTTCTGGCGCGATCTTGTCCTTGTCGGCACGGCGATCAATATCGCATTGTCGGTGCTGGCGCTGATCCTGCTCGGGCTGAAGCTGCCGCTCGCTCTCGTTCTGGCGGTGCATTTCGCGCCGGTGCCGTACAATTTCTTTCTGACTTTTGCGGTGTGGCGGACAGCCGAGAAATCCGGCGGCGTCAAGGCTTCGCTGATGACGCTGGGGGCTGTGCTGTGGCTGATACTAGTGGTGGTGATCTGAGAGGACAGCGCTGCCGGCAAAGGCCGGCCGAAGCCGTCCTTTGCCAACCTCGA
The DNA here is from genome assembly GCF_055811755.1 of Mesorhizobium sp. WSM4840. Taxonomy (NCBI): domain Bacteria; kingdom Pseudomonadati; phylum Pseudomonadota; class Alphaproteobacteria; order Hyphomicrobiales; family Phyllobacteriaceae; genus Mesorhizobium; species Mesorhizobium sp. WSM4840. Next base: position 231,084 of record NZ_JBVVQD010000001.1, on the reverse strand, counting down.
ATCTCTGTTAGGTGGCCGGCTCGAATTTCAGCGCGACGCCATTCATGCAATAGCGCAGGCCGGTCGGCGGCGGGCCGTCCTCGAAGACGTGGCCGAGATGGCTGCCGCAGCGGGCGCAGTGGCATTCGGTGCGGACCATGCCATAGCTGCGGTCGACAGTCGTCTCGACCGAACCGGGCACCGGATCGTTGAAGCTCGGCCAGCCGGTGCCGCTCTCGAACTTCAGCTTGGATTCGAACAAAGGCTGGTCGCAGCCGACGCAGGAAAAGGTGCCGGCGCGCTTCTCGTGGAGCAGGGCGCAGCTGCCCGGCCGCTCGGTGCCGTGGTTGCGCATCACCGCATATTGCTCCGGCGTCAGCCGGGCGCGCCATTCGGCATCGGTGCGGGTGACTGGGTAGGTGTGACTATCCATTTTTTGCCTCTTAGTTCATGCCGCTATTGGGGTTGTCTTCCCAAGTTCGCCTAAAATAGGCATTTGTTACGGCGTTTGCCGGTATTTCCGATGCTGCCGCGAAGAATTCCTCAGGCGATCGCCGCGAGATACCGCGCAACCGACCCTGCAAATACCGTCTTTGCATTTCCGAGGACGTTCTGGTTCCACCATGCGCCGTAGATATGGTCGAACGCGAAAGGCTCCAGCGCAGCCTCGATGCCGAGCACTTTCGCCGCATTGAGCGGGATGTAGTTCGGGTAGCTGTACATGAAGCTGACATGGCGGCGCGTTGGGGTCACCTGCAAGATGTCGCCGGCCAGGATGGCGTCGCCGCCGTCGCGCTTCCAGTGCAGCACCTGGCCCCCGGCAAAGTGACCGCCGCAACGGATAAGTGTCAGCGAGGGGTTTAGGGCGCGCGTCTCGCCCTCCCAACTGATAACAGCCGGATGCGGCCGCATGATCCACTGACGGTCATCGGCGTGCAGATAAATCGGCACGCCGCCAAACGCCTCACTCCACTCGACCATCGCCGAATAATAATGGCAGTGCGAAATGGCGATCGCGGTGAGGCCGCCCCGTCGGTTGATTTCGGCCACCGCCTCGCTGCTGACCATCGAGATGCAGTCCCACAGCACATTGCCGTGCGGGGTTTGTGCCAGCAGCGCCCGCTGACCGATGGCGAAGCGCGGCTCGATGCCGAAGGCGAGCACGCCGGCATCGTCTTTCATCACGATCCGATGCCCGGCGGCGAGCTCTTCCGGCGTGATCCAGGCCTGGCCCTCCCAGCGCACATATTGCCGCTCGTCCTCGCAGATCGGGCAATGTTGCGGCGGCGTCGTTGCCGCCGCGAACTGGACGCCACATTGCAGGCAGAGGAAACAGGTCGGCCGTCCTGTTTTGCGTGGATCCATTCAGTGCTTCCTTGAAAGTTGCTTCGTCGCGGCTTCGAGCCCGGCGAGCGTCAGCGGAAACATGCGGCCGCCAAAGATATCGCGGATCATGGCGATCGAATGAGTATAGCCCCAGTGTTTCTCATTTTCCGGGTTGAGCCACACCGCGCCCGGCCATTGCTGCAGCAGACGGCCGAGCCAGACGACGCCGGCCTCCGGATTCCAGTGCTCGACCGAGCCGCCGGGATGCGCGATCTCATAGGGGCTCATCGAGGCATCGCCGACGACGATCACCTTGTAGTCCGGACCGTATTTGTGGAGCAGATCGAAGGTCGGGATTACCTCCGCATGGCGACGGCGATTGTCCTTCCATACGCCCTCGTAGAGGCAGTTATGGAAGTAAAAATATTCGAGCTGGCGGAATTCGGCGCGGGCGGCCGAAAACAGCTCCTCGACGCTCCTGATGTGGTCGTCCATCGAGCCGCCGACATCGAAGAACATCAGCAGCTTCACCGCATTGCGCCGCTCGGGCCGTGTCTGCACGTCGAGATAGCCATGTTCGGCCGTGGCGTGAATGGTGCCGGGCAGGTCGAACTCCTCCTCGGCGCCTTCGCGCACCCAACGGCGCAAACGCTTCAGCGCGATCTTGATGTTGCGGGTGCCGAGCTCGACGGCATCGTCGAAATTCCTGAACTCGCGCTTGTCCCAGACTTTCACCGCACGGCGGTTGCGGCTTTCGTGCTGGCCGATGCGAACGCCTTCGGGATTGTAGCCATAGGCGCCGAACGGTGAGGTGCCGCCGGTGCCGATCCATTTCGACCCGCCCTGGTGGCGGCCCTTCTGTTCCTCCAGCCGCTTTTCCAGCGTTTCCATCAGCTTTTCGAAACCGCCCAGGGCCTCGACCAGCTTTTTCTCTTCTTCGGTCAGGTGCTTTTCGGCAAGCCGCCGCAGCCATTCCTCCGGGATGTTTTCGACGTCGACCGGGTTTTCGCCAGCCAGCGCTTCAACGCCCTTGAAAATGTGTGAAAAGACCTGGTCAAAACGGTCGATGTGGCGCTCATCCTTCACCAGTGCGGCGCGGGCAAGATAGTAAAACCCCTCGACGTCATAGTCGACCAGCCCTGCCTCCAGCCCGTCCAGCAGCGACAGATATTCTCGGAGCGAGACCGGAACCCGCGCAGCCTTCAGTTCGAGGAAGAAGGGGATGAACATGGTCCGACTTTTATCTGTGCCCTTCAATCTTCTCCCGTGCGGCGCTGGCGATGAAGGCGGAACGCGTGAGGCCGCGTCGGCTCGCTTCGGCATCGATTGCCGCCAAAAGGCCTGCGTCGAGCGACAGATTGGCCCGGACAGGCCGTCCGGAATCGATCAGCACGGGAATCATCACGGCAGATTCGCCGGCAGCGCTATCGATTTCGCCCAGTCTGAGCATATCTGCCACCGTGCGCGAGCCGGGCAAGGGCAAGTGCTTCGCCATCCGTGCCTCAGCCCATTCACGAACGGCGGAGGTCGCATCGGCTATCGCGTCCTCGGGACTTGCGCCACCGCCGTGACATCCGGGAAGCTCGGGCACCCGCACTCCCCAGACATCATCTGCGCCGTCAAGAATTCCGACATAGTGAATCATGATTTGTCCTCAAATCCATCTGGCAGGCCGGGCGATCGACCGTTCATCACATCAAATCATATTCGATGAAGCCGGTCCTGCGCGCCACGTGATCGTAGAGCTTGCGCGCGGTGGTGTTGGTCTCGTGCGTCATCCAGTAGACATTCCTGACGCCGATCTTGCCGGCTTCCTGCTTGACCGCCTCGATCAGGGCGGCGCCGACGCCCTTGCCGCGCACATCCGGGTCGGCGAACAGGTCCTGCAGATAGCAGTTGTTCATCTGCGACCAGCAGGAGCGGTGATAGAGATAATGTGTCAGGCCGACCGCCTTGCCGTCCAGGGTGGCGACAAAACCCTTCGGTTCGAACTCACCCGCCGTGAACAGCCGCTTCCAGGTGACGGCGTAGACCTCTTCCGGCAGCTTGGTTTCGTAAAAGGTGAGGTAGGCAGTCCACAGACGCTGCCAGTCGGCGTGGTCGGATTGTGCCAGTGGGCGGACGGTGATCTCGGTCATTTCGTTTCCTTCCGAAGCTTCGGGCCAAGCTGCCTCGTTGCCCGGCTGGCGGCAACGGTCCAGCAACGGGAAAGCGCTGTCCGCCGCCGCATGCCCGGCCCTCCGCTACGGCTCCGGGCGTTCGTCGCTCGAAAAGCCAAATCGTTGGCTTTTCGTCGGCTTTGGCCGCCCGCTCCTCACCCCTGCCTTCTCGCCATGAATGCCAGGCGCTCGAACAGATGGACGTCCTGTTCGTTCTTCAAAAGCGCGCCGTGCAGCTTGGGGAGCGCGTTCTTCGGGTCGGCGCGCAAATCCTCGGGCGCGATGTCGTCGGCGACGAGCAGGCGGATCCAGTCCAGTGCCTCGGAGGTCGACGGCTTCTTTTTCAGACCCGGCACATCGCGGATCTCGTAGAACTGCGTGAGTGCGGCGCGCACCAGGTTCTGCTTGATGCCGGGATAGTGCACGTCGACGATCCTGTGCAGTGTCTCGACGTCGGGAAAGCGGATATAGTGGAAGAAGCAGCGGCGCAGGAAGGCGTCCGGCAGCTCCTTCTCGTTGTTGGAGGTGATGATGACGATGGGGCGCACAGCGGCGCGGACCGTTTCGCCGGTCTCGTAGACGAAGAACTCCATCCTATCGAGTTCCTGCAACAGATCGTTGGGGAATTCGATATCGGCCTTGTCGATCTCGTCGATCAGAAGCACCACCTTCTTGCCGGCGGCGAAGGCGTCCCACAGCTTGCCGCGTTTGATGTAGTTCCTGATGTCGTTGAAGCGCTCGTCGCCGAGCTGGCTGTCGCGCAGCCGCGAGACGGCGTCATACTCGTAGAGGCCCTGCTGCGCCCTTGTCGTCGACTTGACGTGCCATTCGATCAGCTCGAGGCCGAGCGCGGCCGCCACTTGCCTGGCCAGTTCGGTCTTGCCGGTGCCGGGCTCGCCCTTAACCAGCAATGGCCGCTCGAGCGCGATCGCCGCGTTGACCGCCACCATCAGATCCTTGTCGGCGACATAGGCCGCCGTGCCTTCGAAACGCATTTTTGCTCCTCGGTTCGATCGAGCCGACCGTAAGGATGCGGCCACGCCGGCGCAAGCACGAGCTCGGGCGCTGCGTATGGCGGAAATTCTGAATGATAAAGCCGCCAACCATGCCGTGTCTCTGGCGCTTGGCCGGCCATCGGCCTATATTGGGGTCGGCGGTCTGCGCTTCCCGGCAGGAGACACTTTTCCCCGGGGCCTTAACGATCCTTAGGGAGCTGTCCCTGGGAAGACCCGTGGGTTTTCTCACACGGCGCCCACCTACTTTGTAGGCACCCGGGATCGACTTCTCCACCGGTTGTGTGGATCGTCATTTTTCGCAAGGCATCCACGCATTCCGGTGGATCATAAGGTGGAAAACGTCGCTCCCAAAACTTCATCTCCAATCTGACCTTTTCTACCTTGGCGCATGACATCTTCGAGAGACCTGAAAAAACATCTTCGCAAGGAAGCGCTCGGGCGACGTGATGCGCTCGACGAATTCTGGCGCGTGGAAATCGCGCTCGAAATGGCCGAGACCGCGCGCGACCAGATCGCGGTCGAACCGGGCCAGATCATCTCCGGCTTCTGGCCGATGCGTTCGGAGGTCGATGTCCGGCCGCTGATGTTCGCCTTGCGCGAAAAGGGCGCAAGGCTTTGCCTGCCGGCGATCCTCGACAAGACCACCATCGTCTTTCGTGAGCTGGTGCGGGGCGCGCCGATGGTCGAGATGGGGTTCGGCACGGTCGGCCCGCATGAGGAGGCTGCGGTGCTCGATCCGGCGGTGATGCTGGTGCCGCTCGCCGCTTTCGACGCGCGTGGCCACCGTATCGGCTACGGCGCCGGCTACTACGACCGCGCGATCGCCAAGCTGGTCAACAAGGGGCAGCCGCCCAGGCTGATCGGCATCGCCTTCGACTGCCAGGAGGTGGCACAGGTGCCGGACGAGAACCATGACGTCATCATCCCGGAAATACTCACCGAGAGCGGGCTACGCTGCTTCGATATCCCTTAAAATATCACGATCTGCTTGACACGTTTCTAAGAAATATCAAATAGTCTTTCTGCAATACAATCTGGTGCGATGGCGGCAAAGGTTTTTGTCTTTATGCGTTTCCTTCTGATGCCTTTCGCCCTGATCACGGCAGCGCTGTTTGCGATGGGATTGCACATCATCGGAACCTCTCTGTATCATCAGGCCGTCTGGTATCAGACGGTCGCCACCGTGACGGATGTCAATCCCTACACTGAAATGCAGAAAAACGGCCTCACCAAAGATGGCATCAATGTCGCCGTCAGCTATATGGCTAACGACGCGCCGATGACTTGGTCCGGAAAGGAAAAGGTTATCGGTCTTTATGGAGTGTCCATAGGCGACAAGGTAGAGTTGTACTACGACCCTGCCGATCCGTCGAACCTCGATTCCGCCGCAGCCAAGGGTTGGCGCGGCGCGCTGTTGCTCCTTGCCGCTACCGGTGGTTTCACCGCCTTCTACGTCTGGTTCTTCTGGCTACGCCGACGGAACGCGCCGTAGACGTTGCCTAGCCCGATCGCGTTGCGGGCGCGCAGGTGCCGGATGAGAATCACGACGTGATCATTCCGGAAATACTCACCGAGAGCGGGTTGCGTCGGTTCGCGCTGCAATTATAGATACACGTCAATGGACGCATGATCTTTTGCGGAAAGTCATGCAGCTTTTGCTTCGCTGACTTTCGGTTCGGGATCATGCATAGATGAGACTTCTCTTCCTCGGCGACATGGTCGGCAAGACTGGACGCACGGCGGTGTGGGAACAACTGCCCGGCCTGATCTCGGATTTCAAACTCGACTTCGTTATCGTCAACGGCGAGAACGCCGCCGGCGGCTTCGGCATCACCGAAGAGATCTTTCGCGAGACGATCTCGGCGGGAGCCGATGTCGTCACCACCGGCAACCATGTCTGGGACCAGCGCGATGCGCTGGCTTTCGCGCCGCGGGAGGAACGGTTCCTGCGTCCGTCCAATTTCCCCAAGGGCACGCCGGGGCGGGGCTCCGGCGTCTATATCGCCAGGAACGGCGCACGCGTTCTGGTCGCCAACATCATGGGCCGGGTGTTCATGCATCCTGAACTCGACGATCCGTTCCAGGCCGGTGAGCGCGAGCTTGCCGCCTGCCCGCTCGGCGAGCAGGCCGATGCGGTGGTCATCGATTTCCATGCCGAGGCGACCTCTGAAAAAATGTGCTTTGCGCATTTCGTCGACGGCCGCGCCAGCCTGGTCGTCGGCACCCACACGCACCAGCCGACCGGCGACCACCAGATCCTCAATGGCGGCACCGGCTATATCTCCGACGCCGGCATGTGCGGCGACTACGATTCTTCGCTCGGCATGGACAAGGAGGAGCCGCTCAACCGGTTTCTGTCGAAGGTGCCGAAAGGGCGCTTCGAGGCGGCGACCGGCCCGGCGACATTGTGCGGCGTCGGCGTCGACATTTCGGATCGCAGCGGCCTGACCGAGCGGATTGCGCCGTTTCGTCGCGGACCGCGGCTGGAGGAAACGGCGCCATCGTTCTGGTCATGACATTGATGTAAGCGATTGTACTACCTAATTGCCGGCTACGCCTGCTTCAGATCGTAAGAGGGGACGACCTCCATGCAGCTCATCGAATTCCTGGCGCCGCATTTCGCCTTTGTCTCCGATCCGACCGCATGGGTAGCGTTGCTGACGCTGATTGTGCTGGAGGTCGTGCTCGGCATCGACAATCTGATCTTCATCTCGATCCTCACCAACAAATTGCCGGAGGCACAAAGGGCCCGCGCCCGGCGGCTCGGCATTTCTGCCGCGCTGATCATGCGGCTGGTTCTGCTTGCCACCATCTCGATCATCGTCCAGTTGACGGCGCCGGTATTCACTGCTTTCGGCCATGGCTTTTCCTGGCGCGATCTGATCCTGATCGCCGGCGGCCTGTTCCTCGTCTGGAAGGCGACCAAGGAGATCCACCACACGGTCGATCTCGAGGATCACCAGGATACGATGATGGGCTCGACGCTGCAGCTTTCGCTGGCCGGCGCTATCTTCCAGATCCTGCTGCTCGACCTCGTCTTTTCGATCGATTCGATCATCACCGCGGTCGGCATGACCGACGAGATCGCCATCATGTACATCGCCGTCATCGTGGCGGTCAGCGTGATGATGCTGGCGGCCGGGCCGCTCGCCGATTTCATCGCCAAGAACCCCAGCATTGTCATGCTGGCGCTGAGCTTCCTGCTGATGATCGGCATGACGCTGATCGCCGACGGCATGGGCTTCCATGTGCCGAAGGGCTACATCTACGCCGCCATGGGTTTTTCCGCCCTTGTCGAGGGCTTCAACATGCTGGCGCGGCGTCGGAGGAGGGCAAAGGCGGGCGCGGGGCACTGAAGTTGGCGGAGCGAAGCGACGGCGCGAAGGCCTGAGCTCTGCCTCAATTGTCGCGGCCATGCAGAACCTTTGAGACGTCGGAGGGACAGCCCCCTCTGTCCTGCCGGACATCTCCCCCGCAAGGAGGGAGATTGGCAGCTTTAGCGCTCCGCTCGTCCTGCAGCGTTGGAGACTGGCGAAAGCCGAAGTGATATCCAATCCCCCCTTGCGGGTCCCCTCATCGGGGAGATGTCCGGCAGGACAGAGGGGGGTGGGAAGGATCGCTGCAGAATGGCTTTTGGCACCCGAAGACCTTAGTCGGTCGGCACGCCCTTCGGGTGACGGTCGCCGATCAAGCCAAGCGTCAGGCCTTGCTCCAGCCACGCCTTGGCGCCGGCGAGCACCAGCGCGAAGCCATCGGTCGAGCCGATCGCCTGCTTGACCTGCTCGTCGGCACTGCCGGCAAAACCGAAATTGCGAACCTCGACAAAGGTCGTGCCGCCCGGCAGCTCGGTAAAGGTCCAGACCACCGTTGTCGGCGGATCGCTCCATTGCATGACGATTTTGTCGTCCCGGACGATCTCGCTGACCGTGACCGGCGTCGAGACGCCATACATGCGCCATTCCCAGCGAACCTCGTTGCCGCTGTCCAACCTGTCGCTGCCATGGGTGAACCAGAATTTCGTCGTGATCGCCGGATCGACGATGGCTTCGAACACTTCTGCGACCGGCCGCCGGATCAGCATGCCGGCTTCGGCGGTCGGTGTCTCACGGATGTCCATTTCGTCCTCCTTCCGAACAGGTCTCCGTCACCATGCGTCGGGTTCGCGCACCAGGTGAATGATGTTGGCCGGATTGGTGATCCAGCCGCCGCGAAAACCTTCGCCGAGCGCCTCGATGGCGTCGCAGCGCACGACGCCGGCCTTGGCGAGATGATCGGCGGCGGCCGGAAAATCATCGGTGAACAGCTCCAGCCAGACCTCGGCCTGGCTCAGCATCGGCGCCTCGTCGATCCACAGGCGATTGGGACCGAGTTCGAAACCGATCGCCGGCGCCTTGGCCGTGAACGGCTTCAGGCCGACGACATCGCGGTAGAAGGCGATCGTCTCCTGGTATTGGTGTGGCGGCACCTTCATGGCGATGTTGATGCCGCCGTTGATCTTCGCAGCCATTCTTTCCTCCGTCTTCTCAGATATTGTCTTCGCTCGCCGGCTCGCCCTTCATCTCGCTGCGATAGTAGCCGTCGCGCAAATTGATCCCGTATTCGACATAGGCCTTCATGCAGGCCAGCATCTGCGACCAGCCCTCGCAATTGAGGTAGGACTTCTTCAGGCCGACCGCGTCCTCGTGCCAGCCGGCCTCGGCGATGGTGACGAAGGTGCCGCCGTCGTCTAGCGGCTCGAAATTCATCTCGATGCGCGTCTTGTAAGCCGGCTTGCCGTCGGCGTCGGTGGCGTCCCAGCGCAGCACGATGCGGATGTCTTTATCCACTTCGTCGACCTCGACCGGGACCTTGCCCCACCAGACGACCTTGGCGCCGGCCACCAGCGGGGCACTGGCGCCGCCGATTGTGGTGAAATAGCCGCTGAGTTTGTTCGGGTTGACGACCGCGTCGAAAACTTCGGCGACCGGTTTGCCGATGCGGCCCGAAACTCTGAATCCAAGAGACATATCCACAGCTCCTTCCTTGATCGGATCGATATTGTGTTATAAAAATATAACATGTCAAGCAAAGCGCAGGACGACAATGTTTTCAAGGCGCTGGCGCATCCGCGCCGGCGTGCGCTGCTGGACGAGTTGAAAGACGCGCCGCGGACCACCGGCATGCTGTGCGATGCCTTTCCCGACATGGACCGCTGCACCGTCATGCTGCATCTGAAAGTGCTGGAGGAAGCCGACCTGGTGGTGGCGCGGCGCGAGGGGCGCGAGCGCTGGAACCATCTCAATGCGCTGCCGATCAAGCAGATCCACGACCGCTGGATCAGCCAGTACGCCACGCATGCGATCAGCATTCTCGACCGGCTGAAATCCGATCTGGAGGGGTGAAATGGCCGCAGGAAAGCAGCTGGCGGTTACGTTGCCGCACCACCCTCACGGCGCGGCTGGACGAATTGAGCCGATTTATCTATAAGCCGGCCATTCCGACATAGAGCGCCGTACGTCCATCCGGACGCACCAGGGACGTTCTGAAATTTTGACTTCGAGCATTTTGGCAAAAGGCGAGGTAATTACTTCGCTGCAGGATGCTCTAGCCGAGAAGACGACAGGGGTGCCATGGCTGGCCATTCACAGTTCAAGAACATCATGCACCGCAAGGGCCGCCAGGACGCGGTGCGGTCGAAAATGTTTTCCAAGCTGGCGCGCGAAATAACCGTCGCCGCCAAGAGCGGCACGCCGGATCCGTCGATGAACCCGCGCCTGCGTCTTGCCGTGCAGAACGCCAAGGCGGTGTCGATGCCGAAGGACAATATCCAGCGCGCCATCAACAAGGCGTCGATGGGCGACGCCGAGACTTACGAAGCTGTGCGCTACGAAGGCTATGGGCCGGGTGGCGTTGCGCTGATCGTCGAGGCGCTGACCGACAACCGCAACCGCTCGGCGTCGAATGTGCGCGCCGCCTTCACCAAGGCTGGCGGGGCGATGGGCGAAACTGGCTCGGTGTCGTTCATGTGGGACCGTGTCGGCGAGATCTTCTATCCGGCGTCAGTCGGCAGCGCCGAGAAGGTCATGGACGCGGCGATCGAGGCCGGGGCCGACGACGTCCAGTCGGACGAGGAAGGCCACACGATCTATTGCGCGTTCGAGAACCTCGGCGAGGTGTCGAAGGCGCTGGAAGGCGCGCTCGGCGAGGCTGAATCGGTGAAGCCGATCTGGAAGCCGCAAACCAACATCGCGGTCGACGAGGAGCGGGCACAGTCGCTGATGAAGCTGGTCGCCACGCTCGAGGACGATGATGACGTGCAGAGCGTCTACGCCAATTTTGAGGTCGACGACGAGACCATGGCGAAGCTCAGCGCGGCATGAGCGGAGCTCAGCCAGACATGAGCGGAGCTCAGTCCGACATGAGCGGACAGGCGCTGCCCCGCGTCCGCATCACTTATTGCACGCAGTGCCAGTGGCTGCTGCGGGCCGGCTGGATGGCGCAGGAGCTGCTGTCGACCTTCGGAACGGATCTGGGCGAGGTCACGCTGGTGCCGGGCACCGGCGGCATTTTCACCATTTCCTGCAACGACACGCTGGTCTGGGACCGCAAGCGCGATGGCGGCTTTCCCGATGCCGCAAGGCTCAAGCAACTGGTTCGCGACGTGATTGATCCGGATCGCGATCTCGGCCATGCCGATCGTAAGGGCCACAAGTCAAAAGACCCTGCCTGACGCAAGGTCTCTTAGATTTCTGCCCTAATTCACCGCCACGCCACGATGAAGCAGCCCAGCGCCACGATGGCGGTGATGGTGCGGACGTGGTTCCACATCACCCAGTCCCTGAGATAGGTGGCCCACACGGCGGCGCCGTTGGCGCTTGCCGGATCGACGGCGGCCAGCGCGTTGTTGAGCGGCACGTTGAAAATCATCGTCACGATCAGGTTGCCGACGAGATAGATCAGGGCGCCGGCGGGAAGCCACAACGAGCCCGGTTGGCCCCATCCGATGACAGCGCCGGCGGCGAGGACAAGGCAGACCAGCCCGGTGCCGAAAAGCGCGGTCATGAACATCGGCGTCACCGCAGTGACGTTGATCGAATTCATGGCGGCGATGCCGCCCGCGGCCGGCATGCGGGCGAGGCCCGGCATGACGAAGCTGGAAAAGGCGAAGAAGACACCAGCGACGACGCCCGAGCCGAGCGCGGCGATGAAGGTGAGGGTGGGGAGCAGCTTCATGATCATGTCAGTCACTCCAGGTGCCCGTAGCGGCGGTTTCGGTTGCATAGGCGGAAAAGTCTTTCGGCGCGCGGCCGAGCACCCGCTCGACGCCGTCGGTCAGCGCCTCGTTGCGGCCGTCGAGCACCTCGGTGAACAGTTCGTTGAGCAGCCAGGCGAACTCGGCCGGCAACTCGTACCCGGCTACTGCGGCGGTGAACTCGGCATGCGAAATCCGTTTGAACCGGATGTCACGACCGCTCGCCTTGCTGATCTCGGCGACCGCGTCGGCGAAGCTCAGCAGCCGTGGTCCCGTCAACTCGTAAAGCTGGCCGATATGGCCTTGCCGGGTAAGCACCGTCACGGCGGCGTCGGCAATGTCGTCGGCGTCGACGAACGGTTCTCCGACAGTGCCGACCGGCAAAGCCACCTCACCGGCGAGAAGCGGATCAAGCAAAAAACTCTCGCTGAAGTTCTGGGAAAACCAGGCGCAGCGCAGGATCGTCCAGTCGGCGCCTGAGGCTTTCAGCATCTCTTCGGCGCGTTGCGCTTCCGTTTCGCCGCGCCCCGACAGCAGCACCAGCCGGCGCACACCGCTTGCCACGGCAAGGTTGGCGAAGGCGCCGACCGCTTCGGCCGCACCGGGCACCGCAAGATCAGGATAGTAGCTGATGTAGACGGCGCCGACACCGTCAAGTGCGGGGGCCCAGGTCGCGTCGTTTTCCCAGTCGAAGGGCGGCGTGCCCGAGCGCGAGCCGATGCGTACCGGCAAGCCCTGCGCCGTCAGCCTGTCCGCGAGACGACGGCCGGTCTTGCCGGTGCCGCCGAGGATCAAAGTCGGTTTCCTTGCTGTGTCGATCATGGTGATTTTCCTTTGTTTACAAACATGAGCAATCCTCACATTTGCAAAACGTGATAAACCCTCGTATTTTGTGAGTCAAGCTAATTTGTTGATTGTTCGTCAGGAGACAGTGATGGAAGGCTCGACCTTATCGAGTTCACAGGATGGTCAGATCGCATCGCCACGCCGGGCACCAAGCCAGCAGCGCAGCCGCGAGCGGGTCGAGCGGATGCTGGCTGCCGCCTCCGCGCTGATCGCCGAGCAAGGCAGCGATGCCATGCGCATGGGCGAAGTGGCGGAACGGGCCGGCGTGTCGATCGGTTCACTCTACCAGTTCTTCCCGGACAAGCGGGCGATCATCTGGGCACTGGCCGAGCGCTACACCGTTCAAAGCCAGGCCTGCATCGCGGCAGCACTTGCACAGGTTAGCGACGCCGAAGGGCTGCGGCGGGCATTTTCCGAGCTGGTGGATATTTATTATGGGCTGTTCCTGGCGGAGCCGGTGATGCGCGACATCTGGTCGGGTACACAAGCCGACAAGGCGCTGCGCGAACTCGAGCTTGCGGACAGCCGGGCCAATGCCGAATTCCTCACAGCGGTGCTGAAGCGGCTGCGGCCTGCCGCCGATCCGGCGGCGCTGGAAACGACGGCGCTTCTCATCTGGCAGATGGGCGAGGCCACCATGCGGCTGGCGATCTCGGTCGGTCGAAAGGAAGGCGACGACTTGGTCGCCGCCTACAAGCGCATGGCGCTGCGCGAGCTGGTCGACGAATAGAGCCGCATTCCGGCAACAAAAAACCCGCCACGAGGGCGGGTTCTTGATCTACGAAAGGCCTGCGGCTTAGAGCCCAAAACCTTCGAAACGCTTCTTGAACTTCGACAGGCGGCCGCCGCGGTCGAGCAGGGTCTGCTGGCCGCCGGTCCAGGCCGGATGGGTGGTCGGATCGATGTCGAGGTTCATCGTATCGCCTTCCTTGCCCCAGGTCGAACGGGTCATGTATTCGGTGCCGTCGGTCATGACGACCTTGATGGTGTGGTAGTCGGGATGGATGTCGGTCTTCATTGTGCTATTCCTGGTTCGCTGGGGCTGCTGACGGGCATAAAGCCTGCGTCGATGCGCCCCTTTTTAAAACTCGAAGCCGCAGCTATTGAGGAGCCACGGCTTTTAAAAACGGTCGGCGAGCCTATACATCAGCCGGAATTGAATCACAAGGCCGCGGTAAGCGCATATTGAGGCGCATGCCCAGAAGAGCCAGAGGAAACGGTCATGGCGCACACCAGCGGCGATGCAGACGAGCGTAGGCGCTCGCTCAAGCCGCTGCGGCGCCTGTTCCCCTACATCACCCGCTACCGGAAAATGATCATTGGCGCGGTCGTCTCGCTGACCATTGCTGCGGCGACAACGCTGGCGCTGCCGCTCGCCGTACGGCGGATGATCGATCACGGCTTTTCCGCCTCCAATTCCAGTTTCATCGCCGAGTACTTCGCCATGCTGGTGGTGATGGCTGCCTTGCTCGCTGCGGCGTCAGCCAGCCGCTACTATTTCGTCATCACGCTGGGCGAGCGCGTCGTCGCCGACATCCGCAGCGATGTGTTCCGCCATGTCACGACGCTGTCGCCATCCTTCTTCGACACCGCCCAGTCGGGCGAGATCGTCTCGCGCCTCGCCGCCGACACGACGCAGGTCAAGTCGGCGGTCGGGGCCCCCCCCCCCGGGGCGCGGGGCCACGGCAAAAAGGGGGGCGGCGCCCGGGGGGTGATTGTGTTGAACAACCCCCAGCTGGGGGGGGTTGTGATAGCCGCCCACCCCGGGGTAGTGGTGGCGCTGG